>JAZLCS010000064.1:0-18342 GCA_045614385.1 Acutalibacteraceae bacterium
TCCTATCGTTATCGGACAGGCTGCTGAGTTTGACTATGCAGGTGCACAGGCTTGCCGTGTGCTTAAAGATGCAGGTCTTGACGTTGTTCTTGTTAACTCAAACCCTGCAACAATTATGACAGACAAGGCTCTTGCAGATGAAATTTATCTTGAGCCACTTACTGCCGAAACAGTTAAAAGAATAATTGAAAAAGAGAAACCCGACAGCCTTCTTGCAGGTCTCGGTGGTCAGACAGGACTTACCATTGCAATGCAGCTCAGCAAAGACGGCTATCTTGACAGAATGGGCGTTAAGCTTCTCGGTACAAATGCCGAAGCTATTGACAAGGCTGAAGACAGAAAGATGTTCCGTGACACAATGGAATCCATCAATCAGCCCGTTATCCCTTCAGAAATTGCTAACGACGTTGAAACAGCCCTTGAAATCGCCGACAAGATCGGATATCCGATTATCATCAGACCCGCATTCACTCTCGGCGGTGGCGGCGGCGGCGTTGCCAACAACCCCAAAGAGCTTGCCGTTATAGCTAAAACCGGTCTTGACCTTTCCCCCATCACTCAAGTTCTTGTTGAAAAGTATATTTTCGGCTGGAAAGAAATCGAGTTCGAAACAATGCGTGACAGCGCAGGCAACTGCATCGCTGTTTGCAGCATGGAAAACTTTGACCCTGTCGGCATTCACACCGGCGACAGCATTGTTGCTGCTCCCGCGCTTTCACTCACCGACGAAGAATATCAGATGCTCCGCAAGGCATCTCTTGATATTGTTGACGCTCTCGGCATCATCGGCGGCTGCAACTGCCAGTTTGCTCTTGACCCCAACAGCATGGACTATGCGGTTATCGAGGTTAATCCCAGAGTTTCACGCTCATCTGCTCTTGCAAGTAAAGCAACAGGCTATCCTATCGCTAAGGTTACCGCCATGCTTGCTCTCGGCATGACTCTTGATGAAATCAAGAACGAAGCAACCGGTCTCAACTGCGAAAAGTTCGAGCCTGATGTTAAATATATTGTTGTTAAACTTCCTAAGTGGCCGTTTGACAAATTTGTTAATGCAAGCCGCAAGCTCGGCACTCAGATGAAGGCAACCGGCGAAGTTATGTCCATCGGACCTACCTTTGAAATGGCAATCATGAAAGCTGTCAGAGGTGCTGAAATCTCGCTGGATACTCTTAACGCCGTTCCCAAAACGAATGCACCTCTTGAAGAACGCCTCAGAAATACCGATGACATGCGTTTGTTCTCTGTTTTTGAAGCACTCAAGAACGGAATGTCAATTGAAGAAATTCACGACATCACTAAAATCACAGAATGGTTCCTTCTTAAGCTCAAAAACCTTGCCGATTTTGAAAAGTCAATCGAAAACGGCAACATTGACGAAGAGAAATACAATCAGGGTAAGCTCTACGGCTATACCGATGCCGCTCTCAAGCGTCTTTCGGGCGTTAATGAGCTCCCCTCTCACAAAGACGCAACATATAAAATTGTTGATACTTGCTCATCAAACTTCCCTGTCGCAGCCCCCTATTTCTATTCAACCTATGATGTTGAATGCGAAGCGCGTCCTTTCCTTAAAGACAACGAAAAAGAAAGAATTATTGTTCTCGGTTCAGGCCCCATCAGAATCGGTCAGGGCATCGAGTTTGACTATTCATCCGTTCACTGCGTCTGGACTCTTAAAGAGCTCGGCTATGAGGTTGCAATAATTAATAATAACCCCGAAACCGTTTCCACAGACTATGATACCGCTGACAGACTCTATTTTGAGCCTCTTACACCGGAAGATGTTATGAACATCATCAAGGTCGAAAAGCCCATCGGTGTTGTTGTTGCTTTCGGCGGTCAGACTGCTATCAAGCTCACAAAATTCCTTGACGAAAACGGAATAACAATCCTCGGCACTTCCGCAGACGGAATTGACACCGCGGAAGACAGAGAACGCTTTGATGCTCTTCTTGAAAAGTTTGCAATCCGCAGACCTAAGGGAATGGGCGTTATGACAAAGCAGGAAGCTCTTGATGCAGCTCACACCCTCGGTTATCCTGTTCTTCTCCGTCCTTCATATGTTATCGGCGGTCAGAACATGACCATTGCTCACGAGGATTCTGACGTTGAGCGTTACATGGATATAATCCTTTCGGGCGAAATCGAAAATCCCGTTCTCGTTGATAAATATATGATGGGCGCAGAGCTTGAAGTTGACGTTATTTCAGACGGTAAGGATGTTCTTATCCCCGGCATTATGGAACACGTTGAAAGAGCTGGCGTTCACAGCGGCGACTCAATCGCTGTTTATCCCCCTTATAACCTCAACGACAAGATGAAGAAAAACATCATCGAATGCTCCGAAAAGCTTGCTCTTTCGCTCGGAACAAAGGGTCTTGTTAATATTCAGTATCTTATCTATCACAACCAGCTCTATGTTATCGAGGTTAACCCCAGAGCATCAAGAACAATTCCTTATATCAGCAAGGTTACCGGCGTTCCCATGGTTGACATTGCATCAAAGGTTATGATAGGTCAGTCGCTTAAGGATCTCGGCTACGGCACAGGTCTTTACAAGACTCCCCCCTATTTCACGGTTAAAGTTCCCGTATTCTCATTTGAAAAGCTTTCTGATGTAAACTCCATTCTCGGCCCCGAAATGAAGTCAACCGGCGAAGTTCTCGGCGTTGGCAAAACAATGGCAGAAGCCCTCTTCAAGGGACTTACAGCCGCAGGTTTCCACATTCAGCTTCCCACTCCCGAAAAAGGCATCGGCATTCTTCTGAGCGTTGATAAGCATGATATTCTTGATGCGGTTTCTCTCGCAAAGAAGCTTGACGACCTCAAAATTAAGATTTATGCAACCAAGGATACCGCAGATGCTATTTCTCAGCTTGGTATTGATGTTGAATATGTAAGAGGCATGAATGAAGGAAACGACATTTTCGAGCTTCTTGAAAGCGGTAAGGTCAACTATGTCGTTTACACCGGTGCTCTTCAGGATTCAACAATGGGCGATTACATTGCTCTCCAAAGACGCGCAATTCAGCTTTCCATCACCTGCATAACTTCACTTGATACAGCTAATGCTCTTGCGGATATCATCGCAAGCCGCTTCAATCAGGAAAACACCGAGCTTGTTGATATCAATAATATGCGCAGCGAAAGACGTACACTTAACTTTGCAAAAATGGACGCTTCGGGCAACGACCATGTTATCATCGAAAACTTTGACGGCTCAATCACCTGCCCCGAAAGCCTTTGCGTAAGCTTGTGTGACAGACATCACGGTGTTGGTTGCGACGGTGTAGTGCTTATCGAAAAATCCGATGTTGCTCAGGTTAAGATGAGAGTATTCAACCTTGACGGCAGCGAAGGCAGGCAGGGCGGCAACGCAATTCGTTCTGTTGCAAAATATATTTATGACAAGGGTTATGTTGATACGGATAACGACACCATTTCAATTGAAACTGCAAGCGGTGTCAGAACTGTTGAACTTTATGTTATGAACGGCAAGGTAAGTTCTGTTTGTGCCAACATGGGCAAGGCTGACCTTGAAAACGCGGTTACAGGCTCACAGGGTCAGAACAAATTCATCAACACTCCCGTTGAAATCAACGGTGAAACCCATAATATCACCTGTGTTTCAATGGGTAACCCCCACTGCGTGGTTTTTGTTCCCAGAGTTGACATGATTGACATCGAAAAGGTTGGCCCCAAATTTGAAAAGGCAGATATCTTTGCCCACAGAGTTAACACCGAATTTGTCAGAGTTGTTAACGAAACCACCCTTAAGATGAGAGTTTGGGAACGCGGCAACGGCGAAACTCTTGCTTGCGGAACCGGTGCTTGCGCAGCGGCAGTTGCAGCGGTTGAAAACGGATTCTGCAAAAAGAATACCGATATCACCGTCAAAGTTCGCGGCGGCGACCTCATTGTTAACTACAGCGACGACGGCATCCTTCTCACCGGCTCAATCAACAAAGTATTTGAAGGTTCGCTTGAATATTAAAAGTTTAATCCCCTTGGCAATTGCCAAGGGGATTAATTTGTATGTTTACTTTTTCAACTGATAATATCTTGCAGCTATTTCTTCATACTTCGCGTAATTTTCGCTCTGAAGCAAAAGTTTCTTTGCCATAATATAAGGTTTTGCCGCTCTGTTATAAACAGAAAACTGCCTGTTCGCCTTTTTGATTTCGATGCCTACATTATTCTTCTGATTTCTTAGCTGTGCAAGAGTTTCCTTAAGTTCGGGCAAAACGGATTTTTCGCCGTTTTCATGTGCCGTTTTAATTTTAGAAAGTGTTTCACGAATTTCAGTTTCAACATTTTCTTCAACATCAAACAACTTATTGAATACGGAAACATCAAATTCGGTTAATCCCTCGGGATAGTATTTTTTTATTGTTTTCTGAGCAAACTTGAATTCTCTTGCCTTTGAAACCGCTTTAGAACGCTCGGCCTTTTCCTGTGCAGTTGTTTTAGGCATCGCCTTTGCTTCTTTTTCACATAAACAATTCGTATCGATGAAGCCGTTCAAACCCGCCGAAACAATTTGGCGCGCACTGTCAAGCTCTGCAACACCCTCAACAGTTGAAAAACGGTTGATTTCATTCATAACGAACTCGGCAATTTCAATTTTTTCGTTTTCTTCTCTTATAGTTTTTTGCTCTGATTTGTTATCAGAAACAGACCTGATTTCTCTGCCGTGATAAAGCTTTGCTTCTTCAATTATTTCAACTGCCTCAGCAAGAGCATCCTCAGAAATCATACCGTTTCCGTAATCCTCAAATAAAGCTCTGATTTTGAGAACCTTAACCATTGCACGCTGCTTTGTTTCCGTCAAGTCGTAGAAAAAGAAAGGTATAACATTAAGGGCTGCGCCTACAATTGAAGCAACAATCAAAACAGAGCAGATGTGAGCAAAATATTCCTGATTGAAGAGCACATCATATACGTTAGAACCGTCATATCCGAGCGAAAGAGCAACTGAACGGTTAAGACCCGCTCTTTCGTAGATAGCCGGCAGAACAGAGCTTGTTGCAAGGGTTATAACACTGCCGATAAGACCGACAGCAGAAAACATTCCGTCAATTCTTTCGCCTGTTATGTATTGCTGATAATCTCGGATATCGGCATTAAGACTCGGATTCATGAAATGACCGAGTGAGGTTAAAAGCTGATTAATAAAAGTACAAACAAGAAGAATCCAAATTGTGCTTCCTCCTTGCATTCGGACAACGGGAAGCATGGTTGCGATAAAAGCAATATTCATCAGGTTGCTGAAAATGAGCACCTTTTTCTTGCCGTATTTTCTGATAAGATATGGGCCGAAAAGATTTGGCCATAAGGATGCATTTCCCGAAATTGCAACGATGAGCGAATACTGGCCCGCGCTGCACGCCGCCTGATAGTTATACATCCAGCCGATAATGGTATTAAATGAGCTTTCAAGAAAACCAATCCAGCCTGCAAGAGAGATAATCCAGAAATATTTGTTTCTTGCAACCGCTCGGAACGCATCAAGAAAGCTTATCTGAGCCGCACGGCTCTTAGGCTGAACTATCCTCTCCTGAGTATTAACATAAACCAAAACGGAAATTGCAAAACCAACAATGAGCATAGGGGGATAAAGAACTCTGTAAACCCTCAAATCATAAAGCGTATTGTCGCCTGTTATCGCTTTTGCCGCAAGCGGAAGGAATATGCTTGCGATTGAGGGTGACAGATTCTCAACAACCGATTTAACTGCATAAACATCCGTGCGTTCAATAGTATTTGGTGACAAAACATTGGTCAAGCTGTCATACGCATCGGTCATGAAATTATAAAAGAACTGAAAACCGATATTAAAAAGCAAAACCGTAATACATTTTGCGGTTAGGCTCATTCCCTCATAAGGCATCCATATAAAGCCGATGCCGAGAATAACCGTCGGAATGCCCATTGTGAGAATGTAAGGGCGGTATTTGCCCTTCATACTCTTTGCATTATCAATCATTCTCGCTCTGAGCGCAGTCAGCGGAAAGCCCGAAAGAACGCTGATAATATAAATAACATACATTGCAGAAGGGTCAATGCCGATTGTGTTACCAATCAACGTGTTTCCGATGCTGATTATCATATTGCTCACACAATATACAATAAACCTGACACCGATGCCGCCGACAGCAAGCGATGCTATCTCTTTAAAAGGCATATATCTGCCTTTTGGCGGAGTTTTCCAGTTAACTTTAAGCGAAGTAAATAATGTTGCAATATTCAAATTCTCACCCCACATTAAAAACAAAAGTATTAACAGATCTCGGAGTTATTTCAACATTTTGGTCATTTACAACGACCTCGGTCAAATCATTGGCATCATCAGTAACAGCCATTGTAACAGGTCCGTTTGCGGGAAGTTCGAGAAGCTTGGAATCAGCTGAAGGATTAGTAACAATCAGGGTCAGATTCTTACCTTTTTCAAAGGCAAGCAGCATTAAATCCTTATCGGAACACTCTGCTTTCACTCTCACCGAACCGCGAGCTATATATTTTGAAAAATTACCTGTAGCAAACAGCCTTTTTGTTGTTTCAAAGGTTTTATCTTCAAGATTAATATAAATCAATCCGTCACAGTAATTCACCTCAGAAACCGCTATCCAATGCTGCCATGAAGTAACGTTAAGCAACGCAATATCCTCATACATTGTCTTTGCCATAACAAGTGCGGAATCCATGCTCTTGTCTCTGCCGCCCTGCATATGGCACCATTCGCTCATTTTAACAGGCATTCCCGGATATTTTTTATCCATCCACCTGTGGAAACGGTTTATGAAGGCAATTCTGTCAGTAAGGAAAGGGAAAGCCAACGGTTTGGGAGGCGGAAGAAAATATGAATGCACATCAACCGCATCAAGCTTGGAGCGAACCTTTTTGTCCTTCAGAAGGCTGCGGGTATAGGATTTATTAAACCATCTGAGGTCACCGGATTCCGCTCCCGAAAGCATGACATCGCAAAGAGAAGGTCGTTTTTCGATTTCATCCGCAAAAACCCTCAATACTTTACCGACACTTTTAGGTTTATAGTGGCATCCCTCCTGCCCGCCGTTCCAAATCCATATAGGTTCGTTAACCGGCGAAAGATATTTAACGGGTAATCCTTCCCGAACGAAATGCTCGGTTACATCAAGACAGTATTTTGCAAAAGCTTTATAATTTTCTTCGGCAATGTTTTCGCGGAAAAGTTTGCCTTGATTTGCATGAGCCATGCCGTTTTTGGTCAAACGCTCAATGGGAGAATTGACAAAAAGTACAACTTCGTCCGCACCGTCTTTAACCGCTTGTTTCATCATATAAACAGCATTGGCATCACGGCTCCAGTCATATTGCTCGGGGACTGTTTCAAAGCATTCGGTGCTTCTTGCCGGCTCACTGTAATATCCCTTACCGGAATGCTTGGAGCCTGCACCTATATTATAGCGATAAACCTGCATACCGATTCCGTTCTCTCGGCTGTAAAGCAACTGAGAAATCCTGTTTCTGACCTCCATGCCGCTTTGAATATCTATATGGTTCCATCCGCCAACAATTTGTGCCCACCACGCACCGCTTGCACCGATGCTCTCAAAAACCTGATATTTCTGTTTGTTATCAATATTTATTTTCACACAAATCCCCTCCTTAGTTCCTTTTATTTCATTCTAACATAATATTAATAAATTACAAGAAAAAAAATTAACGGATGCGCAAAAACGCATCCGTTTAGAGTGACTACGCCACACTATCCTGTTTTTTAATTCCGAACAAAAACCTGAGTATGCCGCTCAGAGCTTTAGGACTGCGGACAACAACAATCTTCAAAACAGGTCTTCTCCTTTCATCAGAATCTGCAAAGGCTCAGACCTGCAAGAATCAAAATCGCAGCAACAATCAAAATCGCTATGGTATAAGGAAACAGCGCAGCAACAACCATGCCTAACGCAAAAGCGATACACACAGTTCCCCTTGATTCAAATCTCAATAAATCACCGCCCGAAAATACAGCTTGAGTCTTTGCTCATTACAGTATAATCAGCGGCGTTAATTTTCGTTACTTAACGTTTTTTCCTGATCTCCCATTCTTTTATGTTCTTTGCTTCTTCCATCATTAAACAATAACTTTCATGGCGTGAAAAAGGTATCTCGCCATCTTCAACAGCTTGCAGAATTCTGCAACCCTTATCTTTAACATGAAGACATGATGTGAATTTGCATTCGCCGAGATACGGCAAAAACTCTTTGAATGAATAGGGCAAATCATCTTTCAGAATAGGTTCATTTTCTTCGGTTTCAAAGGAAGAAAAACCGGGCGTGTCAGCAACATAACCTCCCTCAACCTTAAAAAGCTCGCTGTGTCGGGTTGTGTGGCGTCCTCTGCCCAGCTTATCGCTTATTTCTCCCGTTGCAAGAGCGAGTTTGGGGTCAATCGCATTGAGCAAAGAAGACTTACCGACACCTGAATTGCCGCAAAATGCGCTGATATGATTTTTCAGCTCATTTTTTATCTCTGTAACGCCTTCACCGGTTACACACGAAACAGCAAATGCTTTGATGCCGACTTTTTTATATATGTCAACATATTCCCCGGCATCTTCTATGTCCGTTTTTGTGAACACAACAACAGGCTCAATTCCACAGCTGACAGCCAAAGCGGTGAGCTTATCAATTATAAACAAAACGGGTTTCGGCTCTCGGACAGAAGAAACAATAAAAAGCCTGTCAACATTTGCAACGGGAGGGCGCATCAAAATGCTCTTACGCTCAAAAATTTCATCAATCGTGTTTTCGGCGTTTTCATTAATGCTTATTGAAACATAATCACCTGCAAGAGGCTTTATTCCGGATTTTCTGAACACCCCTCTTGCCTTGCATTCATATATCTCGCCGGCGGCTTCAACATAATAGAAGCCGCCGATACCTTTAATTATAATTCCTTCAAGTTTCATATAATCAGAAGCTCGCCTCTTTACCGATAATAAGAGTTACCTGCGTATCAGTATCATAAGTGGTAGTAATTCCAAGAAAGCTCGAAGACGAGGGTGACGGAGATTGCGAAATAACCTTTCCGACCTTTGATGAATCATAAACATCCTGATATTCAAGCATAACATTATTAAAACCGGCAGCTCTGAGCTGAGACAGAGCAGCTTCATAAGTGAAGCCTTGAACGGAAGGAATTGCTTTACGCTCGGCACCCGATAAAGATGATGAGTATGAGCCGTTAGTTACAACAGCAGGATTTTTAGTGAAATCAACTGTGCATGTATAGTATTCTTTATCATCAATATAAATTTTAACAGAAACATTTTCTCCGCTTCCTTCAATCTCAACGGGATAGGGACTGCCGTCAAGCAAAAGATTCTTGCTGCCGATGGATTCGTTGTTTACAAAAATCTCAAATGTTCCCCTTGTTCCTCCGGAAGAAGGAAGATTTATTTCGAAGTTTGCAATGCTGGATTCGGGAATACCGTTGCTGACAATAAGAGTGACCTTGCTTGCGGGAAGCACTTTTTCTCCTGCCTCGGGGTCTGTACCGATAACAGTGCCTTCTTCTTCGGCACTGTTTTCATATACAATTTCTTCGTCAACAGTTAAACCGACTGACCTGATGATGGCAGTTGCCATTTCAATATCCCAACCGATGCAGTTATCGGGCATCTGAATCAAATCTTCATCGCTTGCAAAATAAATTGTGATGATTGTGTCGCTGCTGACTTCAGAATTTGCAACAGGGTCCGTTTTTATAACGGTACCGAAGGTTTCAACCAGATTAAGCATTGGGATTGACTGAACCTTAAAGCCTTTGTTTTCAAGTGTATCCTTGGCAAGCTCATGCTGATAGCCGACAACGTCGGGAACCATCAGTTTCTGGTCATTGGTTGCAACAGAAAGAGTAATAACGTTTTCACCGTCACTGAGCTTATAGCCGCTGGGGGGATTCTGATAGAAAACAACGCCGTCTTCATAGTTGCTGTTTGAAACAGGGTCAATCTCAAACTTAAAAATATTTGTATAATCCGGGTTGTCTTTAATTTCAAGCTCATAGTTCTTGCCAACAAAATTCGGAACCTCAAGAGAATCCTTCTGGAAAACATCCGTAAAGAAGAACAGGAAAACAAAAACAATCAAAGCAAGTACCATAGCACCGATTGTAACACCAATGGCAATCAAGCCGCCGCGGCCGCGTGATTCTTCCTGCTCCGCGTCTTCATAATCGATATGTTCGGGCTCTCTGACAACGTTCTGAACAGAAGCGGGTGTTCTCACAGCCGGCGCAGAAACAACCGTTGTCGGCTTTTTGGGAACATACTTTGTGGGGTCTGTATCAACAAAATAGTCTCGCTGGAATCTTATTGTCGGATTTCTTTTGAATTCCTCAATATCAAGAAGCATTTCTGCTGCTGACTGATATCTGTCCTTTGCATTCTTCTGCATTGCGTGCATAACAATCTGCTCAAGACCGACAGGAATGCTGCTGTTAAGCTCTCTGGGACGTTTCGGGTCGCTCTGAAGCTGCATAAGCGCAACCGAAACAGAGTTATCGCTCTGGAAAGGAAGCTGACCAGTCAGCATTTCATAAAGCACAACGCCGACGGAATAAATATCCGCTCTGTCATCTGTTGTATCTCCCCTTGCCTGCTCAGGGCTGATATAATGCACAGAACCGATTGCGCTGTCGGTCATGGTTTTTGTGTCACTGTAGCTGAATCGGGCAATGCCGAAATCGGTAACTTTGATGTTGCCGTTGGAAAGAAGCATAATATTCTGAGGCTTGATATCTCTGTGAACAATGCCCTTATCATGCGCATGCTGAAGCGCACGGAGAATCTGCATGGTGAAATGAACGGTTTCTTTGATACCGAGCTTACCCTGCTGCTCAATATATTCTTTAAGAGTAATACCTTCAACATGCTCCATAACAATATACTGGAGTCTGTCACCATAACTGACGTTAAAAACCTTAACTATGTTGGGATGCGACAAAACTGCAATTGCCTTGGATTCATTTTTGAATCTGCGGCGGAATTCTTCGTTTGCAAGATATTCTTCCTTAAGGATTTTTACCGCAACAGTTCTGTCATCAATATTATCATAGGCTTTATAAACCACAGCCATGCCGCCAACGCCGATAACCTCTTGAATCTCATATCGACCGTCAAGTCTTTTACCTGTGTAATTATCCATAATAAAACTTTCCTTTCAAAATCACAAGTCAATTAGTTTTCGACAGCAACAACGGTTATGTTATCGCCGCCGCCGTTTTGATTTGCAAGATTAACAAGTCGGTCTGCATAATTATAGTAGCAGCCATCATCCGTCAGCCTCAGAATATCCTCTGTTTCTATGTAATTCGTCAAACCGTCGGAGCAAAGAATCAATATGTCATCATCCTCAAAAGACTCTTGGCAAAAATCAACTCTTATTTCTTCGTCAACCCCGAGCGCTCTTGTTATTATGTGCTTATCAGGATGAGCCACAGCCTCCGCGGCGGTTATTCTGCCTGCTTCAACCATCCTCTGAACAACGGAATGGTCGCGGGTAAGCTGATTTAAAGCACGGTTTGAAATTCTGTAAGCCCTGCTGTCACCCGCATGAGCAACATATACATAGCCATTGGCAATGAGCGCGGCAACAACGGTTGTTCCCATACCCTCATATTTTTCGTCGGACAAAGACAACTCATAGATGCTTTTATTTGCATTTTCAATCGCAGAAACGAGCAGACTCTTAACGGAAATATCACTCATATCGTCGCTGTAATGCCCGATTATTCGTTCTTTGATTAAACGGACAGCCTCAGAACTTGCCAACGCACCTTCCGCCGCGCCGCCCATGCCGTCGCAAACAACAGCAAACACAGCCTTGTCCGAAAGTTCACAGGCAGCATATGAATCCTGGTTGTTATCGCGGACAAGACCGGTATCGGTCCGTGCAACAATTTTCATGTGTTATCCCCCTTTGTCTGCTTTTTGTTTTCTTTCTGTCGTAACTGACCGCAGGAAGCATCGATATCTGAACCGAGCTTTCGGCGAACCGTTGCATTTATTCCGTTTTGACCGAGAATGGAAACAAATCTTTCAATCCGCTCGGGACTGCTCGGTTTATACGGACTTTCATCAATTTCATTGACGGGAATAAGATTAACGTGGCAAAGCATACCTTTAAGCTTTGAAGCAAGCTGCCTTGCGCATTCGTCAGTGTCGTTAAATCCCGCAAGCATAGAATATTCAAAAGAAATGCGGCGTGAGGTTTCAGCAGCATATCTTCTGCACACTTTCAAAAGCTCATCAACAGGATAGCTCTTGTTGACAGGCATTATTTTACTTCTGATTTCATCGTTCGGAGCATGGAGAGAAATTGACAGCGTAAGCTGCAGATGTTTTTTCAGAAGCTCATCAATTTTAGGAACAATGCCGCAGGTTGAAAGAGAAATATTTCTCATAGAAATATTCAACCCTTTTTCGTCAGTAACCAGTGCCAAAAATCTCATAACATTCCCAAAATTATCAAGCGGCTCGCCCATACCCATGAGAACGATGTGAGAAATCCGCTCACCTAAATCCTTTTGAGCCACATAAAGCTGAGAAAGTATTTCTCCCGCAGTCAGGCTTCTTTTGAATCCCCCGAGAGTGGAAGCGCAAAAAGCGCAGCCCATTTTGCAACCAACCTGCGAAGAAACACAGATTGTATAGCCGTATTTATACTTCATAACAACGCTTTCAACATAATCGCCGTCATGAAGTTCAAAAAGAAATTTTACGGTATTATCGAGTTTTGACACTTGTTTTTTCGCTATTTTGCAGCAGTTTAAAGAAAAATTTTCAGCAAGCTGCTCTCTCAGAGTCTTTGGCAGATTGAGCATTTCGTCATAATCAGAGGCAAGATGGCGGTGAAGCCATTCATAAACCTGCTTTGCTCTGAACTTCTGAATGCCAAGGACTGAAAATTCTGCCGAAAGCTCCTCAAACGTCATTGAAAGAATATCTCGGCTCATTGATTACCTCCGTTTTTACAAAAAGCAGCAACGAAAAAACCATCGGTTGAATGCAAATGCGGCATAAGAGTCAGATATTTTTTCTCATTGCCGTATCTTGGCATATCGGGAAAAATTTCAACAGCGGAAAACTCCGGATGCTCATTCAAAAATCTGTCACAAACCTCAGAATTTTCTTTCGGATTCAATGTACAAGTTGAATAAACGAGCCTGCCGCCGTCTTTAAGATATCTAATGGCATTACACAATATACGATACTGCAACTCAGGTAAATTGTCAATATCCTCACGGCTTTTGAAGCGTATTTCGGGCTTGCGACGGATGATTCCCAAGCCGGAGCACGGAACATCGCAAAGCACCTTGTCAGCAAATCCGTAATTCTCATTAAATATTGATGCGTCTGAAAGATAGGTAAAAACATTGGTCAGCCCAAGCCTTTCAGCTCCGTTTTTAATGAGCTCAACGCGGGACTGATAAATATCAAATGCTCTGACAATGCCTGTGTTTTCCATTCCTTCGGCAATGGTGAAAGCCTTGCCGCCCGGAGCAGAGCAAAGGTCAAAAACGGTTTCACCTCTCTTGGCATCAAGAGCTTTACAGCAAAGCTGTGAAGCAATATCCTGAGCGTGAAAAAGACCATCTTTATATGCAAGCAACTCATCAACCGAGCCTGAGTTTTTGATTATCAAAGCATCCGGAAGAATATCGGATTTTTCGGAAACAACACCTTCCTCGGCAAGCTTCCATATAAGTTCATCGGCAGTTATTTTTGTTGTGTTTGTTTTGATAACAAGCGGCGGTGCTTCAAGTGCCTTTTCAGCAAGAGCAATCGCGTTATCAAAGCCGTATGAATCAATCCAAAGAGAAATAAGCCATTCGGGGCATGAATATTTAATTGCAAGATAATTCGGGTCATCCTCCGAACTTTCAGGAAGTCTGAGACCATTGTCAGACACTCTGCGAAGAACGGCATTTACCATTGATGCGGCAAATTTGGATTTATTGACCTTTGCAAGATTTACGCTTTCGTTAACAGCGGCTCTTGAAGGAACCTTATCCATAAACAAAAGCTGATATGTACCCAACCTGAGAACGGTGTGAAGCTCTGGCTTAAGCTTTCTGACGGGCTGGTTAAGATAAAGCCCGAGATTATAATCAATCAGAATAAGTCTGTCAAGAGTTCCGTAAACCAGATTGCATACAAAAGCTTTGTCGCGTTCGTCAAGCTCGGGATTTTCTTTTAAAAGGCTGTCAACAACAAGGTTTGAATATGCGCCGTCCTTATGAACCTTCAGAAGTGCTTCAAAGGCAACCTGTCTTGCACTTTTCATATTTAAATCTTCCCTTCGGAAATTAGTTTCTTCTGTTGCTGAATCGGAGAACAAGGCGGAGAAGGTTTGCAAGAGCAACAAGCATTGACGCAACATATGTCATAGCGGCTGCTTTTAAAACCTTTTTCGCGCCGTTAATTTCGTCATCATATAGCAAGCCTGTATCATCGATTACTTTGATGGCTCTGCGGCTTGCATTGAATTCAACCGGCAAAGTCACAAGATGAAACAAAGCGATAGCGGCATAAAGCAAAAGGCCGATTGAAATAAGCGGTTCAAAGCCAAGAAAATAACCGAGAATTGCAAGCGGTATTCCGAGAGATGAACCGATGTTGCAAACGGGAACAAGAGTGTTCCGAATTTTTATGGGTGCATAATTTTCGGCATGCTGAGCGGCATGACCCGCTTCATGGCACGCAATTCCGACAGCCGCGATTGACGAGCCGCCATAAACAGCAGTTGAAAGACGGATAACCTTTGCTTTAGGGTCATAATGGTCACTCAACTTTCCCGACACCTGCTCAATGCGCACATCGTTGATTCCGTAATGCGACAGAACAGCCTGGGCAGCATATGCGCCTGTAATTTTTCTTGTGTTTCCTACCTTTTCAAATTTGTTATATGTCGATTTAACCTTGAACTGCGCCCAAGCGGCGAGAATCATGGCAGGAATAACGAGAATAATATAATAGTAATCAAAAAATAAATACGGCATAACACTCTCTCCTTTCTGTTTTATTCAAAACAGTCGCCGATATTAACCGAATTGCCTCTCATGAAATCGGCTGCTGACATCGCTTTTTTGCCTTCAGCCTGAATAGTCAGAATTTCAATACATTTTCCGTCGCCGCAGGCAACAACAAGGCGTTTGCCGTTTTCAACAATTTCGCCCGCGGTTTTGCCTGTTTCGGGCACAAGTTCGCTTTTGTGTATCTTAACTTTTTTACCGCCAAGCATCGCGGTTGCCGACGGCCAAGGTGAAAGACCTCTTATCTTATTATGAACCTCGCGTGCAGGCAAATTCCAGTCAATCGGCGACAACTCCTTGGAAAGCATGGGAGCATATGTGAATTCATCATGATTTTGCTTTTCGGGCTTAAGTTCACCTTTAATCAGCGTATCTATTGTTTCTTCAAGAATTTGAGCGCCAAGAAGAGAAAGCCTGTCATGCATATCTCCTGCGGTATCGTTTTCACCGATTTCGATTTCGCCTTTTAAAAGCATATCACCTGTATCAAGACCTTCATCCATCTGCATTGAGGTTACGCCTGTTTTTTCAAAACCGTTGATAACGGACCACTGAATGGGTGCCGCACCTCTGAGCTTCGGAAGCAGAGAAGCGTGAATGTTGATACAACCGTATTTCGGAAATTCAAGAATTTCCTTTGGCAAAATTTTACCGTATGCAACAACAATCACCAAATCGGGATTTGCTTCTTTAAGCATTTCAAAAGCAGCGCCGTCACGCATTTTAACGGGCTGATAAACCTTTAATCCGTTGGCAACTGCAAGTTCCTTGACCGGCGGAGGAGTCAGAATCATCTTTCTTCCCTGAGGTTTGTCGGGTTGAGTGAAAACACCTGTTATCTCATGACCGCAGTCAATCAGCTTCTGAAGGCAGGGAACGGCAAATTCGGGAGTTCCCATAAAAACAATTCTCATTCTATTATCTCCTTGTTACCGCCTTTAATCACACGCTGAGTGAACACAACGCCGTCAAGATGGTCAAGCTCATGGCAGAAGCAACGCGCTTTAAGTTCCTCACCCTTATAAATGCACCATTTGCCGTTTCTGTCCTGAGCCTTGACTCTGACAACAGCAGGGCGGCAAGTAATACCTGATTCGCCGGGGAAAGAAAGACAGCCTTCTTCTTCAAACTGCTCACCCTCGGTGCTGATAATTTCGGGGTTAATCAGTTCAATATATCCGTCGCCGCAATCGATAACGACAACGCGTCTTAAGATACCGACCTGAACAGCAGCCAAACCAACGCCGTTTGCATGATACATAGTTTCCTTCATATCATCAAGCAACTGCCAAAGGCGGTTATCAAATTTTTCAACTTTACGAGAGGTTTTTCCGAGTATCGGATCACCGTTTTTAACGATGTTTCTGATTGCCATAAATGTCAATCCTTTCAAATGCTGTGATTATAATATGTAATATAAAATATATAAATTAACAAGATTTTAAGCTGTTTTAAATTTATATTGTTGATTCGGGATTCATATCCGCATAAACGGTCACTTTTGAAAAGCGCGAGTCTGTGCCCGTTTCAACAAGAATTTTTGAAACCATTTTTCTGAAATTTGCCGAATTTCGGCATTTGATAATCAGGCGATATCTGAACTTTCCGTTAACCTTTGCCACCCTTGCAGGCATAGGTCCGAGAGTTATAATTTTTTCGCCTTTAAACTCACCGCTGACATATTTTTTTATTAAATCCAAGGTTTCTCTCGAAGCTGTTTTAACAACAGTTTCATTATCGCCGACAAAGCCGATAACACAAAGGTCACAATAAGGCGGATAAACAAGAGCCTTGCGAAGCCTTATTTCGGTTTTGAAAAATTCATCATAATCCTGCCTTGCGGCAAGACGAATAATCTCATTTTCGGGGGTCAAAGTCTGAATAACAGCCGTACCTTTAAGCTCTCCTCTGCCTGAACGGCCGACAACCTGAGTCAGCAGAGAAAAAGTCCTTTCAAGGCTGCGGAAATCATCATTATAAAGCTGCTGGTCAACTGAAACAACACCTACAAGCGTTACATTCGGAAAATTCAATCCCTTAGCAACCATCTGAGTGCCGATCATTATATCATATTCGCCTTTTGCAAAGCTGTCCAGAAGCCTTTCGTGAGAATTTTTGCCCGCAGTTGAATCGGTGTCCATACGGATAATTTTTGCATCGGGAAGAAGGGCAGCAAGCTCTTCTTCGATTTTCTGGGTTCCGAAGCCCGAATAACGAACTGCATCCTCACCGCATTCGGGGCAAACGCTTGAAAACGGAACGGAATGGCCGCAATAATGACACATGAGCCTGTTGTTGGCGGAATGGTAAGTCATAGAAATGCTGCAATAAGGGCAGCATATAACCTCGCCGCAGGAATTGCAGGCGGCAAAGGTGTGAAAACCGCGCCTGTTGATAAGCAGAATGGACTGCCTGCCGTTTTCAAAGTTTTCTTTTAAATATTCATAAAGAGTCTGACTGATTGCCTTACTGCCCTGCACCTTCGGCTCAGTTCGCATATCAACCGTCACAACCTCAGGCAAAACAGCACTTCCGTAACGCTTTGAAAGAGTACAAAGCTCATATCTGCCGCTTTGAGCGGCGGCATAGCTTTCAACGCTCGGCGTTGCAGAGGCAAGCAACAGCAGGCATTTATTATAAGCCGCTCTGTATTTTGCAACATCGATTGCATCATATCTCGGTGTCTGTTCGGATTTATAGGTATGCTCCTGCTCCTCATCAATGATTATCAGACCGATATTCTCTGCCGGAGCGAAAACCGCGCTGCGGGTTCCAATTATTATTTTTGCTTCGCCGCTTTTAACACGTTTCCACTGTTCAAGCCTTTCCCTGACAGAAAGTGCACTGTGGAAAACAGCAATATCGCCGCCGTAACGTTTGCAGAAAAGCGAAAGCGTTTGCGGGGTTAAGCCGATTTCAGGAACCATAACAATAACCGACTTGCCCGAATCGATAACCTTATCAATAACGCTCATATAAACCGATGTTTTTCCGCTTCCCGTTACACCGTAAAGCAAGGATACAGACGGTATGCCGCTGACAGAGGAAGAAGAAAGCTTTTCATAAGCTTCTTTCTGCTCTTTAGTTAATTCAATAGGGGTTCTTGTGCCGACCTGATTAACAAAATCCGGCAAAGAAATAATTTCCTGCTCATAGTATTCGGCAACACCGTTTTTGACCAAAGCATTGGCAACGGCAGGAGTAAGACCCGTAAAATAACAAAGCTCCTTAACGCTTGCAGTTCCTACATCACGCAAAAC
>JAZLCS010000065.1:0-2414 GCA_045614385.1 Acutalibacteraceae bacterium
AAACAATTATATCATATTATATTAATATTTCCAATAGTTGCCGTGACTATATTTTCTGTGAGAAAAAATTTTTTCGCAATAAGAAAAAACGCAAAAAACCGTGTAAAAATCAGACATTTAAGCTGAAAAATATGCTTTAAAACTCAAAAAACACTTGAAGATTTCGGCAGAATAATATATAATTAGTGTATATTGAGGTAATTTGCACTCAAAAAGCAGTTTATGCCGTGAATGCGTTACCTGGCTTAAATTTTTGAAAGAGGTTAATTGAGTATGGGCGGAGATTTGCATTGTCACACAAAACTTTCTGACAGTTCAATGGGTATTGATGACCTTATCGTACTTGCTCAGAAAAGGGGAATAAACACAATTGCCATCACAGACCGTGACTGCCAGGCAGGTACCGTCAGAGGCAAAATCATCGGCGAACGCAGAGGAATAACAGTTATCCCCGGCGTTGAAATCTCATGCTATGACTCCAAGAGAGAAAAGTATGTTGAGGTGCTTGGATATCTTTGCGACAGTCCCGACAGACTTGAGGGTCTTTGCCACAGAAATATGCTTACCCGCAAAAAGGTGAGCCAGCTGATGACTCTTAAGATTGCACGCAAATATCCCCTGACTCCCGAGCTTGTGCTTAAATGCGCAACAGGCGCAACCGCTGTTTTTGAGCAGCATATTATGCACGCTCTTATGGAATGCGGTCTTACGGATAAGCTTTACGGTGACCTTTATTATGAGCTTTTCTCACCCGAAAGCCCTGATAACGTTCTTGTTAAGGCAAACTATCCCGAGCCGACAGAGGTTATTGAAGCAATACATGAGGCAGGCGGCATTGCAGTGCTCGCTCATCCGTCAACAGATAAAGACGTTGAAATTCTTAAAGAACTTGCCTCAAACGGCCTTGACGGCGTTGAGGTGTGGCATCCTTCAATCAACGAAGAGCAGAAAGATATTCTTTTGAATATTACCCGTGAGTTTAATCTGCTTTCAATCGGCGGCACAGAGTTTATGGGTATGTATTCAAAGCAACCCGTTTCTCTCGGCGCTTGCGAAACACCCGATGCGGCTGTAAAAGCTCTTATGTCATACAAAACAAAAATGAAAAAGCGCAAGGCAGCAGCTGCGGAATAACATCAACAAGCAAACATAACAAAGGCAGGGGGGAATTGCCTTGAGAAATAACGATGAAGATATTAAGATTTTTCACCCTAAAAAAACAGGCGGCGCAGGCAGTGACCTGATGCGTCTTGCAGTTCTTACGGATACATACAGGCGAAACGGCAATATGGAAAAAGCCGTTAAGCTTGGTGAAAAATTTGCAGAAATCGTGCCTGAAGAAGAATTCCCGAGATATGCGGATAAGCTTAAGAACAACGAGCTTGTGCAGCTGCGTTCACTTATGAGCTTTTCGGCACAGGTTGCGCTGCAGAAATATATGCCTCACTCAATGCTTGCAACACAGGCGGTCAACGCAATGTTTGAAAAGCTGAAAGAAGAATCTCCCGGAATGTTCCAGAATATTTCAGACGGCTCATCTTTCACTTTCTATTATCTTGCACTTCGCAAACAGGAAAATATTGAAGAAGAAATCGGCAAAAGTTTTGCTATGCTCTGCGAAAGAGCGGATGACGAATTCTTTATTAACCTTGGCAGTTACGTTTATGCCGAAACCGATATGTACGTTTGCAAAGCGATTGATAAGGCAGAATTTGAAGAATAAAACATAAACCTGCAAGCGGTAAAAAACCGATGCAGGTTTTTTATTTTGCTTTGCGGCAGAACAATACAGCAAAAAATAAAAGGCACTCCGATCGGAGTGCCTTAAACTTTTGTAAATTTAATTATTTAAACTTACGCTTACGAGCAGCTTCAGACTTCTTCTTTCTCTTTACAGAGGGCTTCTCGTAGTGTTCTCTTTTGCGAACTTCCTGAATAACGCCGTCTCTTGAAGTCTGTCTCTTGAATCTTCTGAGTGCGTTTTCGAGTGATTCGCCTTCCTTAACTTTTACCTGACTCAACTGTATTCCCTCCCCTCAATTAATAAAGGGTTATTAATTATCATAACTTATTGCCTATTATACAATAGCTTGACCCGAATTGTCAACCTCAAAAATGTGAATTTTTTAAGACAATTACGGTTTAACAACTATGTTAACAAGTCTGCCCTTGACGTAGAGCTCTTTTACAATCTGCATTCCGTTGATTGCCTCTGCAATTTTCTCAAGCGATTTTGCTGCTGCAAGAGCTTCGTCCTGGGTTGCTTCGGCGGGAATAACGAGCTTTTCTCTTACCTTACCGTTAATCTGAACGGCGATTTCGATTTCGTTATCAACGCACTTTGCTTCGTCGTATGAGGGCCATGATGTCTGGTTAAGCATACCTTCAAAGCCTGCAACTTCCCACATTTCTTC
>JAZLCS010000066.1:0-9111 GCA_045614385.1 Acutalibacteraceae bacterium
GGAAAGAGCCGCAGCCCGAAGAGCAGGCTTCGTTGAGGAAGATATTGTCAATTGCATTATTTCTGATTTTAAAGCACTTGATATCCTGGCCGCCGATGTCGATGATGAAATCAACGTCGGGCTTGAATTTCTTTGCTGCCGTGAAATGCGCAACGGTTTCAACAAGACCGATGTCAACAGCAAAAGCGTTTTTGATGATATCTTCGCCGTAGCCCGTTACCGCACTGGATGCAACAACGGCATCGGGATATTCATTATAGAAATCAACCAGGAATTCTCTGATAAGCGAAACGGGGTCGCCGTTATTGGGAATATAGCGGCTGCAAACGATTTTTCCGTCCATGTTAATAACCGTTGCTTTAACGGTTGTTGAACCGGCGTCGATGCCGATGCAAACTTTTTCGCCTGCAGATATCTTGCAGTTTTCTTCTACGGAGTCCTTTGCATGGCGCAGAGAAAAATCTCTGTATTCCTCTTCGCTTGTGAAAAGGGGAGTTGCTCCGAGGTATTCGCCGCTTTCTTTTGCGTTTCTGATTTTTTCGGTTACATCTTCAATGTCAAGCTCGTTTCCGCTTGAGGAAAAAGCTGCGCCGAGAGCAACGAAATACAAACCGTTTTCGGGGCATGTGCCCTTCACGCCGAGACCTTTGTCAAAAGCTTCTCTGAGCTCGGAAAGGAAATATAAAGGGCCGCCGAGATAAACAACGTTACCCTCAATTTTTCTGCCCTGAGAAAGGCCGGAAACTGTTTGGTTGACAACGGCGGTAAATATACTTGCTGCAATGTCGTTTTTGCGTGCGCCCTGATTAAGTAGCGGCTGAATATCGGATTTTGCGAAAACGCCGCATCTTGAAGCGATTGAATAAATCTTTTCATGGCTTTTTGCAAGCTCATTCATGTCGGTCGGTGTTACATTGAGAAGAGAAGCCATCTGGTCGATGAATGCGCCTGTGCCGCCTGCGCATGAACCGTTCATTCTGACCTCAACGCCGTTTGTAAAGAAGAGGATTTTTGCGTCTTCACCGCCGAGTTCGATAACTGCATCCGTGCCGGGGAGCAGGCTTGAAACGCTGATTCTTGTTGCATAAACTTCCTGAATGAAATCAAGACCCAAAGCATTTGCGAATCCCATTCCCGCAGAGCCCGAAACTGTAAGAGTTGCCTTTTTGAATTCGGGATTCTGCTTGATGATGTCTGAAAGCATTGCAGCACTTTTCTGAGCGATTTTTGAATAATGGCGCTCATATGCTTTGTATACAATTTTATTTTCGTTGTCGATAGCAACGCATTTGAGCGTTGTTGAACCGACGTCCATACCAATTCTCATTTTATGTTCTCCTGAGTTAAGCATTTTTTTTGATTTTTTTTGTGTTGTCAAGATTTTCAAGCATCAGGCGTTCAATTTCGTTTCTGAGCTTGGTGTTGGCTTCTTCAGGGGTCATGTTGCCGACCTTGAAAGGCTCGCCGTAACGGATTGTGAGGTTTTTGCTGCGGAAGGTATAATCACCCGTAAGACCGCAGGGGACAATATAAGCATCTGCTTTTTTTGCCATTGAAACGGTTCCGTTTTTAAAAGGAAGCAAAAACTCATCGGTTTTGTTTCTTGTTCCTTCCGGAAAAATTCCAATTGCACCGTCATTTTTCAAAACGGACATTGCCGATTTTGCGCTTGAAAAGTCTCTTCTTGAGCGGTCAACGGGGATGCATCCCACAGCTCTGAAGAAGGGGGCAAGCTTGCCGTCAAAATATTCTTTCTTTGCCATGTAGTGAATAACGCGCTTTGTTGCCATTATGGTTAAACACTGGTCATAGATGTGCTTGTGATTGCAGGCAATTACAATTGCCGAATCCTCGGGGATTTTTTCCGCACCGATGATTGTGGGGTTATAATAAAGTCTGAATGCGCAGCGCATAATCGGAGTCAGAACCTTATATCCCAACTCTCTGTTTTCGGGTTTTTTCATTTTGCTGTTTTCTCCTTTATAAGTTCATCAGAAACAATTTTCATAAGTTTTTCGTTCGCTTCTTCAAGATTTTCAGAAGGTTTAATCGGCTCAAAGAACTGAACCTTAACGCTTCTTTCAAACGGCTTGTATTTTCCGGTTATAACGAAAGGAACAATGTCAGTTTTTGCATCGCGTGACATTTTTACTGCGCCGAATTTAAAGGGCATGATTATATCATCGGTGCGATTAATTGTTCCCTCGGGGAATATGCCGATAACCTTTTCGTCGTTAAGAGTTTCAATTGCTGTTTGTAAAGCGGCTTTGTCTTTTGTTCTGCGGTTAACGGGGATTATTCCGAAACCTTTGAAAATAAACTTAAGAGGGCCTTTCATAAGCTCGTCTTTTGCAAGATAGTGAACGCATCTGTCTGTTGCGCAGCCGACAAGGATGCAGTCAAAATAGTTTGTGTGGTTGCCTGCAAGAATAATGCGCCCCGTTTCGGGTATGTAACGTTTGCCGATAACAGTAGGCTTGTAAATTGCTTTAAAACATGCTGCCAAAGGTCGTCTGATAACTCTGTAAAACGTTGGTTCTTTCATCTTATATCTCCTTTTGGTAAAAATACACAAAAATCATTATTGCTTTTTGATATGTAAGCCTCCATAATAAAAAAGACGAAGCCGTAAAGCTTCGCCTCAAAAGTTGTTTTTTATAAAATATTGGTTTTCTCTTTGATAACCGCGGTCAGTCTGAATTTACCGGATTTGATTTTTTTTAGAGTGCCGTATCGTGCACAAGTCGTAATGATTTGATGCTTTGCACCGTCGCTGATGTCGAGGCTATTCATGACTCTTTTGTATTCGCTGAGTGCTTGGTTGTTAAGCTTCATTCAATCATTCCTTTCTATAGTGCGTTTTAACAGCTTTCTGCCGTATTGTAATTGTTTTCTGACCGTAACGGGTGATGTGTTGGTTATTTGAGCAATTTCGTTAGCTTTATACCCCTCAATATAATAAAGATTTAAGACGATTTTGTATTTTGCGGGAAGATGCATTATAAGCTCAAATATATCTCTGTCATCATCGCTGATTCCGATGTCGCGAAGCTCATAAAGATTTTCCGTGGCATGCCTTGCGTTGAATCTGCTGATGTTTTTGCTGATGTTTGTTGCAACTTTAATAAGCCACGCCTTTTCGTGGTCTGAATCCCTGAAAAGCGGAGCTTTTGTCATATATTTTAAAAATGTTTCTTGCACAGCATCTTCTGCATCAGCTTTGTTGCATAAAATACTGTAACAGATACGGAAAAGCATTTGGCTGTATTTTTCAACTGCATATTCGATATGGCGAAGTTCATCGTTGTACTGAGCAGTAATTGCACACACAGCAAACCCACCTTTCTATACCTTATATTAATTAACACACCTGAAAACGTCAAAATGTGACATTTATTTTGTGAACAATTTGTAAATAAATTTCACAATAATATTTTATCATATTATTGACAAATTAACAAGTAATATTTTATATGTTCGTTGAAACTTTAAAGTTATTATGCTATAATTCTTTTATAAAATCGGCATAGCAACTTTTTGCGGTGCTTTATGAGGTGATGTTTGTGAAATCGAAGGTTGCCAACGGCGCGGAACTTCAGAAATTACAAAGAAAAAGAGAAAAAGAAATAACAAAATGGGAAAAAGAAAAAGCAAGACCTAAAAAAAATCTTTATTTTGCTTATCTTGTTTTAATTATTACGTTGATTTATGCAACCGATGAAATAGCTTCCCAGATAGGTACACTGATGAAAACCGAGATTGCAAACGACCTTTTCTCGAAATACGGCGAAAGTTCAGTCGGCTTGCTTGATATTCTTTCAATCCTGGTTGTTCCGTTTCAGGCTCTCGGTCTTTTATACAGACCGCTTGCTGACCGCTGGGGACGTAAGAAATTTCTTATAATCAATACCTTTGGCATGAGCGTTGCAATGCTTGTTATTTTCCTTTCTGGAAATCTTTTGCTTTATTTTATCGGTGTTTGCATGGTTCAGTTTTTTGTTCCTCACGATATGCATGTTGTTTATATCATGGAATCATCGCCGTCAAAGCACAGGGCAAGAGTATATTCTTCAATTAAGTTTATCGCCAATATGGCTGTTATGCTCATTCCGCTCTTAAGACGCGCGCTTATGCAGGATGCTTCTCAGTGGAGGCTTGTGTATTTTATACCCGCCGTTGTCGGCTTGATAACAAGCTTTATCGCACTTGTTACCGCGCGTGAAACTGATTCATTCATCGATTCACGCTTACGTTATCTGAGAATGACAGATGAAGAACGCGAGGCGGAAAAAGCTCAGAAAAATGCAGAAAATGCACAGGGCGGTCTTATCCCTGCGCTGAAATTCGCAATGAAACATAATCAGCTTCGCTGGCTTTACATTACATCCGCTCTTGCAAATCTCGGTTTTATCGGAACTATTAACTATCAGGTTATTATGTCCTACGGTTATGCCGAAAATTATGTTAACAGCGGCATGTTTGCTGCTTTGGGCGACGAAGTGATGAACGCCGTCAGTGTCGGCCCCGTAACAACCGCGCTGTTTATGTTCCCTGTCGGCTGCGCCGTTTCTCAGGTTATTATGGGATTTATTTCCGATTCAAAAGGCAGAAAAGCCGCAGCAATAACAACGGCTGTTAATTGCCTTATCGCCTTCATCAGTTTTTCAATCGGCTCCAAAATGGCATGGAATCCTTATCTTGTCGGCTTCCTTTGCGGCGCAAGCATCGGCAGCTATTATTCAACAAACGATGTTTTGATAATGATGATTGGCGAATCTGCGCCCACTAATCTGCGTTCATCGGCAATGTCCGCTCAGTTTATTGTTACGGCAATCGGCGTTGCGGTTTCTTACATTATAAGCCTGCCGCTGATTACCATACTCGGCAACAGCGTTACCGGAACAGTTTCTTTTGCACTTCTTGTCCCCGGTTTTGTTGCCGCATTTATCGCTCTTGTCCGCAAAACTCATGAAACAAAAGGAATTAATCTGGATTCCGTTACAGGTGCAGAATGGGATTAATTTAAAGACTGCAATGCTTTTTACGGCGTTGCAGTCTTTTTTTCAGCAATAATGCTCTTTGATTTTTTCGTATTCTTCGTCGGTTATTTGTGTTATTCCGCCGTGCTTGAAGCCGTAGGGGAAAGAAAAGCTTTCATCTGCTCTTTTGAAATTGCAGTCACCGGGTTTTTCGGAAATAAAAGGAACATAACCCATTTTTTCCTTTTCACAGCCGAAAAAATCGAGCATGAGGCACCAGCGGCCGTCGGGCAGGGTGAGAGTGGTGGGTGCTTCATATGAGCCGGGGCGGAAAAGTGTTGACATATATTCCTCAAATGCTTTGTCATGCTCATAAGGACCGTAAAGATTCTCTGATGAAGCGTGCATGTTCATGGCGGGGTTTTCCGAGTTTTTATAGAACAGGTGATATGTGTCGTCAACCTTTACTATATGTGAATCCAGAATTTCGTTATCCTTTGTAAAAAACAATTCGGGTTTTGAAAATGTTTCAAAATCTTTTGTTTTGCAGCAGTAAATTGACATGTGGGTGAAGTTATCTTCTTTTATCGTTGAGCCCCAATGGATGAGATATTCATCATTTTTTTCGTCATAAAACACCTCGGGTGCCCACATGCAGCCGAAATCATCTCTGCCGAAATATATCAGCTTCTGCTGTGAAAAATTAATCAAATCATCGGATTTCCACATACAAAGGCACTTGCTGCCGGTAGAATTAACCTCTTTCCAGTTAACCTGATAGTTTTCATCCATTCTGTAAGCTATTGATAAATCGGTTGTCAGAATAATGAATCCGCCGTTTTTCAGCCTGATAATCTCAATGTCACGGCACCCTTTTTCGCCGACGGTGCTTGTGAGAACGGGTTTTCCGCAGTTTGTTTGCTCCCAGTTAAGTCCGTCTTTGCTCAGCGCAAAGTACACCTGTTCACCGTCGGGTGTGATTTTTTCTTTGAAATGTGCAAAAAGATAAGGCATATTTTCACCTCGTAAATTAATTGATTCTTATTATATCATATAATCCCGAATATTGCACTTATTTTCTTGTAATTGACAAAGCCGATAATTTAAAGTATTATTTTATCATAATGAAATGAAAGGGGAAAACACATGAAAAAATTTATTTCCGTTGTTTTGGTATTTTTATGTTTCGTATCTTGTTTTACAAATGCTTATGCGCTTGCGCTTGATGGCGGGATTGAACCCCTCAGAGCTCAGTTCATGCAGGGTGAAGGCCCCGTAAAGGGTGATTATTCAATTGATTACAGCTATTTTTCTCCCGTGAAAAGTAAAGATGACACAGGCAAATACCCTCTTGTTATTTGGCTTCACGGTATGGGCGACGGCTCAGAAAAGGGTAAACCGGTTGAAAAAAGCAATATTGCTTATTGGGCAAGCGATGAGTTCCAGTCCCGTTTCAAGCCCTCCGGCGGTGCTTATATTTTAGCGGCGCGTTCGCGTGAAGAAGACAATGTTTATTGGAGCAATGAGCTTCTTGAGCCGCTGAAGGCCGCAATTGATGATTTTATTGCAAAAAATAAAGCGAATATAGACCTTGGCAGAATATATGTCGGCGGATATTCAATGGGCGGAAAGATGACGTTGAAAATGGCGGTTGCATATCCCGAAATGTTTGCTGCAGCTTTTCCGATTTGCCCTGCATGGTCTCCGTCGGAAGAATATGCAGCCTATCTTAAAGATGTGCCTGTTTGGCTGATTTCAAGCTCTCGCGACCCGTTGGTTAATTATCATTTTTCCGTTACTCCCACATGGGAAAAGATTGTTGCAGCTTCCGCCGCTCCCGAGCGTTGCAGATTTTCTACATTGACCAAGGTTTGTTATCAGGATGGCACAAAAACCTCCAGCAGTCATCACTCATGGTTCGCAGTAAATTACGATATGTTTTCGGCAGAAAACGGAGATTATCCCAACATGACAACAGTTAACGGTCTCGGAGAAGTGGAAAATCTTGAATATCCGAACGGAATGATTTCGTGGCTTTCACAGCAGACCTCAGATTATAACGGAACGCCCTCACAAGGTATGGGCAACATAAATCCGGATGATAATACAGATGGATTGCTTGGTGTTAACAGCGTTTGCGAGTTTTTTGAAATCCTTTTCAATACAATTCTGAAAGCCTTGAAAATTAAATGATTTTTCGGGAAGGGGAATGTTGTATGAAAAAATATGATATTGTTGTTGTCGGTGCTTCAACCGCAGGCAGTTATTTTGCCAGAAGAATGGCAGAAAGAGGATTCTCGGTTCTTGTAATCGATAAAAGTGCAAGGGAAGTCATCAGCCCCGATTATGATATTTTTCATATGGGCAAGGATGAAATGGAAAAATTCAAGCTTCCTCCCGTTAAAAAAGGTGACGGAATTTTTGCTTTTGAATTTGAAGACACTGCCTTGTATTCCGTTTACGGCAATTACCCGAAGCCCGCATGCTCTCCCGTTATAGGCATGCATAAACATGACTATATTGTTTATATGAATGATTGGGCTGTGGATGCAGGTGCCGAAATTCTTTATAAAGCAAATTTTTGGGGCTTGCTTTATGATGAAAATGGCAGAATAAGCGGAGTCGAATATGAAAGAGACGGCGAAAAGCTTTCTGTTGATTGCCGCCTTGTTGCTGATTGCTCAGGTATTCCTGCCGTTGTCAGACGCAGTCTTCCCGATGATTACGGCGTTGAAAAATTTGAGCTTACACCCGATGATATTTTTTATGTTACGCTCCGCTATATCGATTTCAAAGAAAAAAGAGCTGATTGGCTCCATTCCGAATTCTGGCTTTTCTATAAGAGCTGGCTTGCTCCGAGCGCAGGCAGCGATGCCATTCTCGGCACAGGCTCTTGCTTCGGCTTTGACTATGTTGAAAAGGTTTATGATTTACTGGTCAAGAATGTTAAACTGCCGGCATACACCGTTAAAAGAATTGAGCGCGGACGCACTCCTTATCACCGCGCACCGTATTCGTTTGTTGCAGATGGATTTATTGCAATGGGTGATGCGGCTTGCATAACCAAGCCGAATTGCGGTGAAGGCTGTACCGCATCTCTTGTGCTTGAAGATATTGCTGTTGATGCCGCCGAGGATGCTATGAAAGACGGCGCATATCCCACAAGAGAATCTCTTTGGTGCATCAACAAGCGTTATAACGATACTCAGGGCAAAGAGTTTGCAAGCCTTCTTGCTTTGCTGACATCAATTATCAAACACAGCGAAAAAGCAAATGAATTTCTGTTTAAGCACGATGTAATATTCAGCAGAAAGATTCTCGGCGGAATGGGTGAGGGCGGTCTTTCGCTCAATCTGATTGATTATCTTAAAACGCTTTTGTTTGTTGTTATCGGTCTTGTTTCCGGCAACATAAAGCTTTGGGAAGTCAAGAGCATTCTGGATGCCGTTATCAACAGCGGAAAAGTTACGGAGCTTTATGAACGCTTCCCCGAAACTCCCGACGGATTTGACAAATGGGTAAAAGAAGCCGAAGAAGTCTGGGCAAAAGCAGGCAAGATGTCTGACTGGAAACTTTTCGGATAAAAAATTAAAGCGGCTGTCTCGCAGAAAAAGCGAAACAGCCTTATTTTTTATTTGAATTCTTTTTTGACAGCTTCAACAACTTCATCAACATCGGATTTTACAACAAGCATTGCAATCTCAATTTCAGATGTTGTTATCATGCGCACATCGGCTTCAACGCTTGCAACGGCTTTGAAGACAGCGGCTGAAACACCGGGGGTTCCTCTCATAGCTTCACCGCTGACGGTGATTTTGCAGTTGCCGCTGCTGACACTGATTTTGGTTTTCGGCGAACGGTTGCGAAGCTCTGATGCGATTGAAAGAACGGGAACGAAATCTTTATCGCTGACGGTAAAGGAGAAGCCTGAGTTCGAGCCGCTTAAAGGGAACTGCGAAATCATGTCAACATCAATTCCCGCATCGGCAATCATTTTGAAGACCTCTGCCATATGTTCTATATCGGCAGGTGCATCATAAAGAGAAAAAAGAGTAACGTCTTCGGTTACAAAAATATTATCAACAAGCTTCATTTTTTACCTCTCCCGTGTTTTTACTTCAGCATATCTGTC
>JAZLCS010000067.1:0-15999 GCA_045614385.1 Acutalibacteraceae bacterium
ATGGGTCTTTCCCGTTGTGCTCTTAACCCCAAGACAATGCAGTCCAAGAAGTATAAGATTGAGCCTGCAAAGAAAAAGACCGTGACCTTATTGCATGGTATAACCGCGAAATTCAGCGTTATGATTCAATCAACATCCACATGAACTCCGAGATTAAGGACATCGCATCTCTCGGCGCTGACGAAGTTATCGTTGCAACAGGTTCGGTTGCCAACAAGATTCCCGTTAAAGGCGCGGACAAGGCAATTGAAGCCGTTGATTTCCTTCTCGGCACAAAAGCAGTCGGTAACAATGTTGTTGTTGTCGGCGGCGGTCTTACAGGCTGCGAAATTGCTTATGAACTTTATCTTCAGGGCAAGAATCCCACAATTGTTGAAATGCAGGATGACCTTATCACAACACCCGGTGTTGCGCTTGCAAACACAAGCTATCTCAGAGATTTCTTCAAGACAAACAAGGTTCCCGTTTATCTTGAATCAAAAACAACAGAAATCACTGACACAAGTGTTTCAATCATGACAAAGGATGGCGAAGCAATTTCAATTCCTGCTGACAATGTTATTCTTTCAGTAGGCTACAAACCCGCTCCCCTTGCAGAAAAATCAAAGCACATTCATATTATCGGCGATGCCGCTAAGGTCGGAAATCTCCGCACTGTTATCTGGGGCGCATGGGATGTTGCAATGAAGCTGTAATATCAATAATATATAGAACAGGGACTTCGGTTAACCGAAGTCCCTTTGTTTTATTGAATCATATTGGGATTTATTGCAAGAAAAAAATATTTTGTTATCTCCTCCGGAGACTGCCGCATTTTGTTTTTTATCCACCATCTTACGGTTTCAACAAAGGTTGAAGCTATATGATTTATCCAAAAATCCTTCGTAAGCTCGCCTGCTCTGCCTGCCTCAAAAATTTCAAGCCAGCTTTCCGTCAATTTCAGAAGCCCCGCTTTGAAATAACGCAAAAATATTTCATTGTTATTGCAAGAAAGCAAGTCAAGAATATTGTTATCGTTTTTTTGAAGATGCTGAAAAAGATGCAGGAAAACCGAATCGGGGGCATCACAGTTGAAAATATGTCTGTGTAAATTGCCGTGTTCCGAAGCTGCGTCAAATATATGGCAAAAAAGTTCTTCGCACAGCTCTTTGAGCAAAAAATCTTTTGTTTCAAAATGAGCATAAAAAGTTGCTCTGCCTATATCGGCACTCTCTATTATTTCGCTCACCGTTATTTGGCTGATATCCTTTTCAGATAATAAATCCGTAAACGCTTTAAATATTGCTTCTCTCGTTTTTCTTTGTCTTCTGTCCATAACTTTCTCCATACAGAATTAAATAATTGTTCGGTAACGAACAATAGCTGAAAATCATATGTTGCAATTGAAGTTACCCGAGTGTATGATTTTATTGAACAATATGTTTGATAACATATATATTGTATCCTAAAACAGCTTTAATGTCAACACGGGAGAATTTATGAGAACAGATAAAAATATTTTAATTGCTTTTATTCTGAATCTTTCTTTTTCTGCTTTTGAATTTATCGGCGGCATAATAACGGGAAGCGTGGCTATAATTTCAGATGCCGTTCACGATATTTCAGATGCAGCAAGCATCGGCATTTCGTACTTTTTAGAAAGAAAAAGTCAAAAACAGCCCGATGAAAAATACACTTACGGCTATGCGAGATGCTCTGCGGCAGGCGGCATGATAACAACCTTTATCCTTCTTTTAGGCTCTGTTGCGGTGATTTACAATTCGATAAACAAAATAATAAATCCCGCGCCGATAAACTATAGCGGAATGATTGTTTTTGCCGTTATCGGCGTTGCTGTTAATTTCGGCGCTGCCTATATGACCCGCGACGGCGAATCCCTCAACCAGAAAGCCGTAAATCTGCACATGCTGGAAGATACGTTAGGGTGGGTCGCCGTATTAATCGGTGCAATCGTTATGAGATTCACGGATTTTGCAATCATCGACCCTATTATATCCATCGGTGTTGCTTTATTCATTTTTATAAATGCCGCAAAAAATCTGAAAGAAATTCTTGAGTTATTCCTCGCAAAAACTCCTCGAGGAATTTCGGTTGATGAAATCAAACAACATCTTTCAAAAATCGAAGGCGTCATCAATGTTCACCATATTCATATCTGGAGCTTAGACGGTATTAACCATGTCTGCACAATGCATATTGTGACCGAAGCAGATACCCATGTAATCAAAGATAAGGTGCGGACAGAACTGAAAAATCACGGTATTTGCCATGCAACACTCGAAACAGAAGATGCAGATGAGCATTGCCATGAAGAAAAGTGCACCATAGGCACAACGCAAGGCACACTGCATCACCACCATCATCACTAAAAAAATCACCTTTACCGCTGTGGTAAAGGTGATTTTTTATTTTGAAAGAAAATCAAACGATTTTCTGCCGCTTACGCTGTGTTTGCCGCTGAAAACATCAATGCAAAGCTTATCTTCTGCGCCGACAAGCGAATATACCGCCGCAATTTTTTTATGTGCCTCGAGGCTTGCTTCAATCGGAAAAAGCCTGTCCTTTTCTCCCGATTCAATAAGCAGTTCGCGCGGTGCAAGGCTTGCGGCAAAATCATAAATTTCACCGATTTCAAGAATGCGCGGTATATAGTTGTCAGGGCAATGCCAAAGAGACAGAATGCTGTCACGGAATGTGTTGACATAGCCGCTGATAACAGTTTTTTTAAATCGCTCATCGATAACGGAAGCATAAAGCGCAGTGAGTCCTCCGCCCGAAATCCCCATGCATGAAAGTCTTTCGGCATCAACATTTTTATTGCCGAGCAATATTTCCGCGCAGGCAACAGCCTGCATAACCCTGACGGATGCCGTTGTCAGACCGTATGGCAGAAGGTGATGCGAAAGCTCATCGCAAGAGCTTATGTAGAAAGGCTTTTTTAAATCTTTTTTCAACCTTGCTTCTCCGAAGCCGAAAAGCTCGGGAGCGGCAACAATGCAGCCTCTTTTGACAAGCTCAACAGCAAAGTTTTTCTGATAATTATCAAAATAGCGAACATGCTTTTTTCTGCCGCTTTTGGTAATGTTCAGAATTTGCCTGACTCCGTAGCCGTGACCGCAAAGAGCAACAACACCGGGAGCCGGTTTTTCAATCTTTTTGGGAGTAAGGATAAAAACCGCGGATTTAAGCCCCTCGCACAGCTCAAAGCTGTATTTCTGAAGAGTGTATCCGGGATATTCAAGAGCTTTGCCGACTTTTTCAAGGCGGTATTCTTTGCCCGAAAGTCTGTCAAGCCCCAAAAGAACCTTTGTCTGTTTTCTTATGTTTTCTCCGACAGCAAAAGCATCCTCTGCGTTTTCTGTTCCGCGATACGGCTCTGCACGCAGCTTATCATAAAGCCCTGACATGAATTCGTCGGGCGAATAATGGCTGTTTTTCATTCTGTCACCTCTGAAACACTGCCGGCATTAATAAGATTTCTGCTGTCTGCACCGACAAAAACGGTGTAGCTCGCATCAAGCTCCCACTCGCCGTTTTCGGGATTATAAAATTTGATGTCATCAAGTTCAACGTCAACCGAAACGGAAACAGTTGCGGAAACCTCAACACTTACTCGCTTGAAGCCTTTCAGAAGCTTAACGGGTCTGTCCTTTTCGGTGCAGTTGCTTGAAACATAGACCTGTAATACCTCGTCGCCGTCAAAAGTACCGACATTGGCAACATCCGCACTTACACGGATTTTATCACCGCTGAGCGCGCAGGCTGCGTTCTTGATTTCAAAGCTTGTGTAAGAAAGTCCGAATCCGAACGGATAATCGGGCTCAATGTTCTTTTTATCAAACAGAGTATAGCCGTGATAATAGCCGTATTCTATTTCCTTGTTTTCGGCTCCTATATGTAGAAACGGCGGATAATCGCCTGCATTCTTTGCAACGGTAAACGTAAGCTTTCCGCCGGGTGTTTTATCTCCGCTGAGGATATCGGCAAGAGCAGTTCCACCCTCTATTCCGCTATAAAAAGACATCAGAACAGCATCGGCAATATCTGTCCAGTCATTAATAACATAGGCACTGCCGCCCATAATGTTTACCACAAGCTTTTTGCCTGTTTTTGAAAGCTGTCTGATAAGCTCAACATCCTCAGGAGGAAGCCGCAGGTCAACTCTGTCACCGCCTGAACCCTTGGGCTTTTTCTTGACATTGCCGAGATTAACAAGAAATTCGCCCTCCTGAAGCCAGTCGCTTCCGACGCAGACAACGATATAATCACTGCCCGCCGCAACCGACTTTGCCTTTTCAGGATCGCAACCGTTATAAAGCGCGACATTGTCTTCACCAAATCTGTTTTTGATACCCTGATACGGAGTTATTGTATAAGGACTGAAAACATTGCTGCTGCCATGGTCGCCTGTATTGATTTTGTCGGCATATCTGCCCACTACGGCAATTTTCGAGCCGTCTTTAATCGGAAGAACCTGATTCTTGTTTTTCAGCAAAACCATACCCTTTGCCGCAACCTCGCGGGCAAGGTCTGTATGTTCCTTTGAAAGAATAACCGATTGAGGATATTCCTTACGTTTGGGAAGCGTTCTGAGCATAGCGCGCAGAATTCTGCCGACGCAAATATCAACATCCTTTTCGGTGATATCACCTTTCCTGAGCCTGTTGCCGATAAAAGCATATTTGAAAGTATAAGGCATTTCGATATCGAGACCGGCTTTTACACTCCTTGCGGCATCATAAATGCCGAAGAAAAAGTCGGAAATCGTGAAGCCGTCAAATCCCCATTTGTCTCTGAGAATATCGGTTAAAAGCGGCTTGTTTTCGCAACAATATGTGCCGTTCACCTTGTTATAAGCACCCATTATTGACATTGCACCCGCATCAATGCACTTTTTGAAATGCGGAAGATAAACCTCATGAAGCGTTCTCTCATCTGCCTTGGCATCAACGCTGAACCTCAAATCCTCAATGCTGTTGAGCGCAAAATGCTTCGGGCAAGCGATAATTCCGTTGTCCTGCATGGCTTTGGTCAGTGCAACGCCCATTTTGCCGAGCAGAAACGGGTCTTCGCCATAGGTTTCCTGCGCCCTGCCCCACATGGGGTTACGCAGAAGATTGATGCAGATGCCTGCAAAAAGATTGGCGCCGCCTGCGCTTGCTTCTTTTGCAAAAACTTCGCCCACACGGTATTCAAGCTCATCATCAAATGCCGCACCTCTGAGCATGGAAACGGGGAAGCATGTGCTTTTGCCCAGAACGATGCCGCGCGGACCGTCAGCAAAAAGTATCTCAGGTATTTTCAGTCTTTCGCAGCCGCCTGCGGGATACGGCTCGGCGTTATAGAATCTTCCGCTTTTCAGAAAGTTCTTTGCGGTTATTTTCATGGCATGCCCTTTAAGCATACGCAGCTTTTCCTTAAGAGTCATCTCATTTATAAGCTTTTCGGTTACCTTGCGGAGTTTTTCCTCCGTCGGCTCGTTTTTATACAATTCCGCCGCTTTAACAAAATCCATCTTTACTCCGCCTTTCTTTAATATCTTCTCAGCTTTTTCATATCTTTTATAAACTGTCTTTTGCTTGCAAAACGCGTGAACTCAATCATAATTATTCCGCCGAAATTCTTTTCTCTGAGCTTTCTCAGCAAAGCATCAAGATATTTCCTGTCTTTTTTACGAAAACGCTGTTCTCTGGTTACCTCCGAATAAGAAACATGCACATTTTCAATTATATTATATGTTCTGTCAATCCTGTCAAGGTCATAGGCAAATCTGAAATATCTTGACTGAAAGTATGTTCTGAAATTATCTCTGCCCAGCTCTTTTGTGAATTTCAGAATTGCATCCGTATTGTTATTGAAAGTGTTGTCATGGCATTCGGCACAAATTACAAGACCGTATTTCTCCGCTTCGGCGCACATACTTTCGGCATCGTCAAGCAGAAGATTATATTCATCCTCGTTCGTATCCTCGCTGTTTTTATTGCCGAGCCATACTCTGATTGAATCGGCAGACATCGAAGAGGCAATTTTGCAAATCTGCGCCCACTTATCCTTGTCGGCGCTGCCTACATGATAATAGCTTCCGTAAGAACTGATTTTTATACCCGCTTTTTCGCAAAAAGCCTTTGCCTTCTCGGCGTCCTCAACGGAATTCACATGAAACCTTTCGCCCCATTCTATATATTCCGCATTTGCCAGCTTTGCGATATCAACAATTTCGGGAATTGTTTTTTTCTTAAAGGTTGTGCTTGTCAAGCCAAGCCTGAAGCTGTTCATTCCGCCACCTCTTCAATCGCATTCAGATATTTTTCAAAAGGTTCATTTATTTTCGGCACGGGCATCGCTTTTTCAAAGCTGACCATGCCGTTTTCAGTAACTGTCAGATATTGTCTGTAAGCCTGATTTTCTTTAATCACTTCACCGTTTTCAAAAAACACGGAGCCGCCTCGGCTGCCCGTTTTCGGCATTTCTCCGATTATCGTTTCAAGCAAAGTCTCGGCACTCAAAAGCATATCCCAATCATAGAAATAACAGCTTACTGTTTTATGCTTCAACGGATAATTTTTAATAAGTTTTTTTACTTCATCAAGCAGCAAAACACATTTCTCTTTTTCTCGCATGAACGCTGCGGCTCCGCTCATCTTTGAACGGATATGTGAATAGTCAACGCTTTTGTCTATCTCTATTTGTGAAACCAAATCTGCATATTTTTTCTCGGCTTCGTCTGCAGCTTTAACATCAACAGTCTGCCGTTTCTTTCTTTTTATATGTTTGGAGCATACAAGACCGCCGACCTGAGTATCGTTAAGTGCAGAACCACCCGGTCTTGTCAGCCCGAAAGAACCCGCAGCTTCGCCGATAACATAAAGCCCATCTATATCTGTCTGATAATTTTTATCAGTGAAAACACCGCCGTTGTTATGCTGAGCACAGACGGCAATTCTCAGTTTCTGAGTATAAAGGTCAATTCCCTGCCTTGAATAAACATCAATTGCCTTCGCATTAAGAGTTCTGAGCCTTTCAATCGGAGTATCTTCCGTTGCACCTGTTGCGGTCAGATATTCTTTTGCTTCTTTTGAGAGTTCATCAAAACAGTACCCTTCGGGATTGCGTGTATAATCAAGATAAACACGCCTGCCAAGGTTCGTCTGTTCGTGAACTGCAATATCTATCTTTGATGATTCGTTCATTCTGTCAAAGCTGAACGGCCACTGATAGCCCTTAAGAAACACGTTGCTGTTTGCTTCGGCGGCATTTTTAAAATAATCCTTTAAAAATTCTCTTTCGGTTCCGTTTTCGTCAACGCTGACAAATCTCGGAACAACCTGCATAAAGCTGCCCGAAACATTCCATCGAAAATCAACCGATGAAAGCCCGTATTGCCACTGCGAATAATTGCAGAGCCTCACACCCGCATCAAGAAGAATACCTGTCATTCCGTGTTGAGAGCGGGGATAAACCGAATTTTCATAGATGCAGGCAGGTGCTCCCGTTGCAACAATTATGTTTTTTGCGCATATCGTTTCAACTCTGTCGGTTTCCGTGTTGAGAACAATGACACCGACAGCTTTTTTATTCTCGGTTATGATTTTTATAACCTGACGCTTATCAAGAACGGGAGTTTTATTTTTATTAATAACAACATCTTCAAGCCTTTGAGTCATTATTTTCGAGGTCAAAGGACCAACCGATGTTGCCCGCGATGTATTGTCATGGTCTGTTTTATACCCCGGATATCCGCCGAATTCATCAGTAGGGAACCCCACTCCGTAACTGCAGAGGCGCAAAAAACATCCGACACTGTTGACCGCCTGAAGGTATGCTTTTTCACCGTCGCATGACCCGAGAGAGCAAATATCCAGAGCCATTTTATACGGACTGTCCGACGAAAAACCGTCCATTGAGATTTTGTAATAGGTCTGCTTATCGCTGCCCGTATTTCTCGAAGTGCCGGACAGCCTGTTTTCGGTCACAACCGCAATATCCGTTATATTTTCTTTGTAAAGCCAATCTGCGGCACTGTAGCCTGCCGCGCCGCTGCCGATTATTATTGCATCATAGATTTTTTTCATAAGCATCTCACATTAAATCCGCCGTCGCAGTCAATAACCGTTCCCGTGCAGAAATCAAAATTCCCGTTTGCTATTGAAACAACGCATTTTGCAATATCTTCGGGCTGACCCATTCTTTTGACGGGAGTTAGCCCTGCGTCAATCATTTTTCCATATTTTTCTTTTACCTTTGCGGTCATATCTGTTTCAATAATCCCCGGTCGGATTTCAATAACGCTGACACCGAATTCCGCAAGCCTCGCGGCATAAAGCTTAGTTATCATTGAAATACCTGCCTTTGAAATGCAGTATTCACCCCTGTTGACCGAAGCGGTATAAGCCGACATTGACGAAATGTTGACAATACGGGACTGCTTGTTTTTTACGAGCAGAGGCACGAATTTTTGCGTTACAAAAAATGTACCTTTCAGATTAACATCTGCAACAAAATCAAAATCCTTTGGCGAAATTTCAAGAATATCTTTTCGCTCTCTCGGTGCCACACCGGCATTGTTGACAAGCAGGTCTGCTTTGCCGTATTTTTCTTCAACAAAAGCAACGAGGTTTTCTATATCCGAAACATCCGAAATATCGGCAGGAACAAAATCAACCCTACCGGGATATTTCTCTGTAAGCTCATTAAGCTTATCGCTCTCATTTCTTGCAGAAATCACAACATTAAAGCCGTTTTTCAAAAGCTCGCTTGCGATTCCTGCGCCGATTCCGCGGCTTCCGCCGGTTATAACTGCAACCATATGTTTTCTCCTTTATTTTCCCAGTACATGTTTGCGGTAATATGGCATATAAACCTCGCCGTCTCTGACCGGGCAGCCCGCAACGCTTGCATTTCGCATAAGCTCGGTGCATTTGCTGCATTTGATGCAGACTTTGCTTTTATCAAGACTGCCTGTTTTAAAATAATCTCTGTAAAACGTCGGGTAAGCAAAGGTCATTCTGCCGAAGCCCACAAAATCCGCAACACCCTCACTGACGATTTCCGATGCGTAATCAACCGCGTTTTCACCCTCGAAGCTGAGCCCCGAAATTATAAATTTAACATCAGGGAATGCTTCGTTAAGTTCCTTGGTAACATTATATATTCTCTCCATGCCGATTTTTCCGTCTTCGGGAGAATTGACACAGGGGCGGTTGATATGCGGAATAAGATAAGGATTGCCGAGGGTTAAATTGATAAGCTCAACTCCCCTGTTGCAAAGCTCATTTATAATAAATTTGGTTTCGCTCAAATCAATTTCATTTTTGCTGTTAACACCGAACCCGTACGGATAAGGAAAGCAATCGCAGGCATTGAGTCTTGTTGTAACAAAAACATTTTCGCTCACGGCATTTTTTACGCTGTCAATGCATTCAAAATAAAGCCTTGTTCTGTTTTCAAGGCTGCCGCCGTATATGCCCTCGCGCTCGGTTGCGCTCAAGAATTCATTAAAAAGATATCCGTGGCAGCATTTAACGTCAATTCCGTCAAAACCGACTTCCTCGGCAAGCTTTGCCGCAGCCGCATATTTCAGCGAAATCCCCTTGCAATAATCGTCTGTTACAACAATATAAGGCTGGTTCTCCTTTCCGATTTCCCAATGGCTGTTACGATAAGCAACAATGGGCTCGGGGGTGCCGTTCGGCTTGCTGAATCTGCCGCTGTGAGTAAGCTGCACTATAATCAGCGGCGCAAAACCGCATTCTTCAATAGCAGTATTGCGAATTTCGCCCAAAAGCTCTTTATAGCTTTCTTTTGTTTCTTCATTGAGAAAAAGCTGGCGGGGATTTGCTCTGCCTTCCGCACAGACTGCGGTTGCTTCAAACCAGATTATGCCTGCCCCCGAACGGGCAAACCTCAGATATCTGCGCCTTGTCAGCTCATCGACCGCGCCGTTAGCTTTTCCGTCACAGCCCTCCATAGGATGGAACACAATTCTGTTGGGAACATCTCGGTTATATATTTTCACCGGTGATTCAAGTATGTTTCTCATTTCATCATTCCTTGTTGTTTCATAATATAAATATAACATCTGTTGCACTCCTTTTGCAACATTATATGTTAAAAATATTTTATAAACTTAAAGCAGTTATTTATTGACACTTATTTTACTGTATGATAATATTTAGAAAAGGAGGAGTCAACATGATTAAATCAATTTTAGAAATTTTTATAGCTTTATTAATGCTTATTAATCCGCAGCTTCCCAATGCACTTGACCTCGGCAAGCTTCCCGATGAAAACAAAAAAATCGATATGAGCAAATTTACTCTCGTTTGGGAGGATGAGTTTGACCTCGGTTATCTTGACAGAGAAAAATGGGGCTTTTCTTGGTGGATAACCGATCGCAAGGGCGGCTACTGGCACGAAAACATGGTCAGTGTTAAAGACGGCAATCTTATCATCAGAGCCGAATACCTTGAAGAACCTCCCGTAGGCGGAGAATTTGATGATGCCCGTAAACAACTCGGATGCAATGAATACAAACCGGGCTGGTATACGGGAAAGGTTATAACACGCGATAAATATGAGCAATGCTACGGCTATTTTGAAGTCTGCTGCATACTGCCCGCCGCAACAGGTATGTGGAGTGCCTTCTGGATGATGAATGAAGGCGTATATAATGTTAACAACTCAGGCGAAGACGGCACCGAAATCGACGTTTTCGAATCCTTCTATTATAAAGACAATTGGTGGGGCAATGACTGCATTTCCACCGGCATACATTATGACGGCTATGGTGAAGGACATCACGGCGAAGCAATCGGCAAAATGTTTATTGCAAACAATCCTTACGAAGAATACAACACCTACGGAGTTGAATGGAACGAAAACGAATATATTTTCTATATAAACGGAATGGAAACAGGCAGAACCTCAACAGGCGGCGTTTCAAAAAATCCCGAATATCTCCTTCTTTCCTGCGAATTTGCAGGTGAAAACGGAGTTCAGAGCTCCGACAGACACGGCACGGGCGAAATCAAATATACGCCCGAAGAAAACTGGCCTGCAGAATTCAAGGTTGATTATGTGAGATGTTATCAATATAATGAATTGTGCAAATAATTAAATCTTAAAACACCCAAAAGACCAAACAACATGTTCAGTTGTTTGGTCTTTTTGCAAATTTTAACAAAATTTTCAAAACAGTATTGACAAACCCCCAAATATGGTATATTATATAGCCACTTTAACGCATAAAAGCTTTAAAGCAGTGCAAGTTAAAAGGGGTGAAGCAAGTGGAAAATAAGCTTGCAATCTGGTTAACAATTGGTATTTATATTACCATCATGGTTATCATCGGCGTAACTCAGGGTAAAAAAGCAAAGAGCATTGCTGACCTCACCGTTGGCGGAAGAAACGCAGGCGCATGGCTCTCAGCTCTTTCATACGGCACCGCATATTTCTCGGCAGTTATGTTTGTCGGCTATGCAGGCGGCACCGGCAAAGGCTACGGCCTTTGGGGCGTTCTTGCAGGTCTGGGCAACGCAGTTTTTGGTTCATGGCTTGCGTGGAAGGTGCTTGCGCGCAGAACGCGCGATGCGTCCAGCCGTCTGAATCTTAAAACAATGCCCGAATTCCTTGAAAAGCGTTATTCAAGCAAAAACATGGGTCTTTTTGCTTGTATTATAATATTTATCTTCCTTATACCTTATTCGGCATCGGTTTATAAGGGCCTTGCTTCCGTTGCAGATGTGCTTCTCGGCATTGACGTTGACATCTGTATGATCATTATCGCTGTTCTTGCAGCTCTGATGCTCGTTTTCGGCGGCTATCTTGTTCAGGCAAGAGCCGACTTCTTGCAGGGCATTGTTATGATGTTTGGCGTTGCTCTCCTTATCGTTTGCGTTGTTCGCTGCGATGCAGTCGGCGGTTTTGCAGGCCTTGCCGAATATGCCAACACACTCGGAGTCCAGCCGAGCGCAACAAACGGCCTGCCCAAGCTTAACGCATCCCAGTGGATTTCACTTTGGGCAACAGTTCTTATGACCAGTTTCGGCACATGGGGACTTCCTCAGATGGTTACAAAATATTTCGGCATCAAAGACGATAAGCAGGCAAAGAAAGGCATCTCAATTTCCACCTTCTTCGCGCTCCTTGTTGCCGGCGGAGGATATTTCATCGGTTCGCTTTGCTACAGATATTTTACATTCGCTCAGCTCAATGACCCCGCTGACCCTAACTACATCATTCAGGACAACATCGTTCCTTATATGCTTGCCGAATCCAAACTTCCCTCGGTTCTTCTCGGCGTTGTTCTTGTGCTCCTGATTGCCGCATCGGTTTCAACCCTTTGCTCAGTCACCCTCACCGCAAGCTCAACTCTGACCATTGACTTCATCGGTCATTTCAATAAGAACATGGAAGAAAAGAAGTCGAAGCTTATAATCAAGGTTCTCTGCGTTATCTTTGTTGCATGTTCCTATGTTGTTGCAAACACGGACACTGCAATTCTTGACATGATGAGCTATTCATGGGGTATCATTTCAGGCTCATTCCTTGCTCCTTATCTTATAGCTCTTTATTGGAAGAAGATGAACGCCAAGGGCGCGTGGGCAGGAATCATAGGCGGATTTGTTATCGCCGCTGTTCCCGCTGCCGCAAAGATTCTGACAAGCTTCTGCGCAAACGAAACAATTATTTGGCTTGCAGGCAAAGGCCCCGTATTCGCATGCATTGCAATGATAGTATCAATAATTCTCAGCGTTGCGGTAAGTGCGGTTGCCAAAGACTACAAAGAAAAAGAAACCGATTTCTTCTATAACGGTAATGTGAATGCAGCTGAAGCAAAATAAATAAAAAGATTCCGGAGTGACGGGATTCAAATAACACTTGAATCCCGCCGCTCTGTGCTGTATAATAAACAAAATAATAACAAATGAAAAGGACTTGAAAATATGCCTATCACCGAATTTCTCGAAAAAAACGCAATGCTTTATAAGGATGACGTTGCGCTTGTCGAAATCAATCCCGAGCTGCAGGAAAAAAGCCGCGTAACATGGAGAGAATACTCTCTTATCGAACAAGGCGCAAATGCAACCGGCAGAAGCGAAATCACATGGGAGGATTTCAACAAAAGAGCAAACCGTTTTGCAAACTTCCTGCTTTCAAGAGGCATCAAGAAAGGCGACAGAGTTGCCATTCTCCTCATGAACTGCATTGAATATCTGCCGATATATTTCGGCATCCTCAAAACAGGCGCACTTGCAGTGCCTCTCAACTATCGCTACACAGCCGAGGAAATCAAATACTGCCTCAAGCTTTCAGAAAGCGATGTTATCGTTTTCGGCCCCGAATTCACAGGCAGAATGGAGCAGATTTGTGACAGAATTCCCGATGTTAAGCTCCGCCTTTATCTCGGCAGCGACTGCCCTACCTTCGCAGAAAGCTATAATCAGCTTGTTACTTACTGCACCTCGAGGAATCCGGAAATCGCAATCAGCGACGATGACCACGCAGCAATTTATTTCTCATCGGGCACAACAGGCTTCCCCAAGGCTATTCTTCACGCTCACAAGGCTCTTGTTCATTCCTGTAAGGTTGAACAGAATCACCATTCACAGACGAAAGACGATGTTTTCCTCTGTATTCCTCCGCTTTATCACACGGGAGCAAAGATGCACTGGTTCGGCAGCCTGCTTGTGGGCGCAAAATCAGTTCTTCTCAAGGGTGCAAAACCCGAATGGATAATCAAAGCCGTTTCTCAGGAAAAATGCTCCATCGTCTGGCTGCTTGTGCCCTGGGCTCAGGATATTCTTGATGCCATTGAAAGAGGCGATATTGAGCTTGACCGCTATAATCTCGATCAGTGGAGGCTTATGCACATCGGCGCACAGCCCGTTCCGCCCAGCCTTATCAAGAGATGGATGAAAATATTCCCCCATCATCAGTATGATACAAACTACGGTCTGAGCGAATCCATCGGTCCCGGCTGCGTTCACCTCGGCGTTGAAAACGTTCACAAGGTCGGCGCAATCGGCAAAGCAGGCTACGGCTGGGAAACAAAGATTATTGACGAAAACGGCAATGAAGTTGCAAAGGGCGAAGTTGGTGAACTTGCGGTTAAAGGCCCCGGCGTTATGCTCTGCTACTTCAACGATGACAAGGCAACAAGCGAAACTCTCCACGGCGACTGGCTTTACACAGGCGATATGGCGCAAGAGGATGAAGACGGCTTCATTTATCTTGTTGACCGTAAAAAAGACGTTATCATTTCGGGCGGTGAAAATCTTTATCCCGTTCAGATTGAGGACTTCCTTCGCAAGCACGATGCAATAAAAGACGTTGCGGTTATCGGTCTGCCCGATGCAAGACTCGGCGAAATCGCAACCGCAATTATTGAAATCAAAGAAGGCTGCAAGGCTGACGAAGAAGATATCAAAGATTTCTGCCGCGACCTGCCCCGCTATAAGCGTCCCCACAAGATAATCTTTGCAGAAGTGCCCCGCAACCCGACAGGCAAAATCGAAAAGCCCAGACTCCGCAAGATTTACTGCGGTGACAGCCTTGTTGCAACTCAGGTTGAAATGAAGCTTGATAAATAATCAAAAAACCGGGCAAAAGGAGTTAGTTCCATGGCTAAATACGAAGGTCGTCTTGCAGGCGATTTTGATGAAATTCTTAACAAAATCAATTCCGCGGTCACAAGCGGCAGCGCTTCCGCATCTCTTGAAGAAAGCAGCAATTTCGTTTCTGACAGCGGCAGATGCGCCGTCAGAGTTTATGAAAGATACAGCTTCAGTGGCGGCAACCGCGTCAGCCTGAGCGTCACTCTTTTTCAGACAGACGGAAAAATATTTGTTTCTGCAATCACTTCAGGCGGAAGCCAGGCAGTGTTTTTCAAAGTTAACACTTTCGGCGAAAAAGCGTTTCTTGATACTCTGGTATCCGTACTTAACAACTACAGCGTATAATGCGATTGCATTCACAAAACAAGCAAAAGCGACCTGCTTTGGATTGAACTGAGCAGGTCGCTTTTAAATTTGTCTTCAGTCAATTAAAAAGTTCTTTTTCAAGGCCGGTAATTATCTTTACGGCGCTGTCGGCAGTTTCCTTTAAAGAATCTTCAGTGAACGGCGATTTCAATCCCGCGCCCTCTATCAGTTCACCGAGGGAAACGCCGCCGGTTTTTTTGAGAAAATCAACATATTTTTCAAGTGCACCGTCAAAATCCGTTCTTGAAAGCGCAAGAAAACCGAGCGCAACACACTGAGCAATACAATAATCAATATAATAAAACGGACTTTCGTAAATATGCATCTGATACTGCCAACGCGTGCCGAGTTCAAGATAAGGAATACCCTCAAAAGAAAGATAGGGTCTGTATTTTTGTTCAAGCTTCAGATATTCGCTCTTTCTCTCAGCAGGTGTCAGATCGGGATTTTCATAAACAACGTGCTGAAACTCGTCAACAATCGTTCCGTAAGGAATAAACGAAAGTGCATCAATAATATGCTTATAGCGGTATTTATCTGATTTTTCTCCGAAGAAAGCATCCATATATCTATGGCAAAGAAATTCCATGCTCATGCTGTGGCACTCATGGGTTTCCATGCCCGTAGGATAATCGGGCTCGGCAAACTTAAACATATAATCCGCCGCCAAAGCGTGGCCGAATTCGTGAGTGATAACATCGATATCGCCGCTTGTTCCGTTAAAGTTTGCAAGGATAAACGGCTGCTTGTATTTTGCAAATGTGGTACAGTATCCGCCGCCGAATTTGCCGTCGCGCGCTTCAACATCAAAGGCTTCGGCATCAAGCATTCTCTGCATAAAATCGCCGATTTCAGGCTTCATATCATGATACATTTTGAGAGCATTTTTGAAAATATCTTCCGTACCTATAACAGGCCTGGGCATTTCACCCGTAACGCTGATTGCATCGTCATAATACATTATCTTGTCAAGATGCAATCTGTTTCTTATGCGCTCTTTGAGTTCGGCAACGGCAGG
>JAZLCS010000068.1:0-15655 GCA_045614385.1 Acutalibacteraceae bacterium
GTTTCTTCATTTGCTCCGGCTTTACTTTCTGAAAAAGTCGGGGAAAATTCGGCAATATCGCCTGAAATTATTGCTGTTTTTAAAAATGTGTCGCACGGCAGAACGCACGATGAATCAATTCCCGCCGCGTTTCTCAGCGCATGTGCATCCGGGTGCCTGATGAGTGCCGAAAGAATGCATTCGGCATAGCTTGAAAAGCTCATGACGGTGAACGGGTCAATCAGTTTTTCTTTTCTGATGACTGCCGATATTGCGGAGAGTTTTTTGCTCCAGTCTTCTGCCGAGGCGAGCACAATCAGCTTTTCTTTGGGCCTTGTGAGAGCAACATAGAGCACGCGAAGTTCTTCGGAACGCTCGGCGTTTCTGATTTCAAGCCCTGCGGCGATTCGGGAAAGGGTGTCAAACTTTGCCATGCCCGAAATATTTTTGATTCCTATTCCGCTTTTGGGCGCAATAAGCAAATCATCTCTTAAGGAAAGGTTGCTGTATTGCTTTTCGCATGCGGCGAGGAAACAGACGGGAAATTCAAGCCCCTTGCTTTTATGAATGGTCATGATTTTAACGGAATCTGTGTTTTCGGAATCCGCAGAAGCGGTTTTTATTCCGTTGCCGCTTTTTGAAACGTTTTCGATATATCTCAGAAAGCCGGAAATGCCCTTCTGACCGCTGCTTTCGTATCGGTTTGCAAAGTCGATGAGGCTGTTAAGGTTTGCTCTGCGTTTTTCGCTGTCTTTCATTGCACCGATTATTGCGCCATAGCCCGTTTCCTCAAGCAGCCTGCGGATGAGTTCACCCGCGCTGACGGTTGAAGCAATCAGCCGCATACGGCGGATGCTGTCAAGAAAATCAGCCGATTTTTCGCAACCGTTCTCAGCTGACTTGACAAGGCAATGATAAATTGAACCCGTTCTTGTTTCTGCGCGCATTTTTGCAAGGTCATCGGGCGCGAAACCGAAAACCGGCGAAAGCATTACAGCCGTCAGCGGAATGTCATCAACGGGGTTGTCGATTATTTTCAAAAGAGAAATCATTAACATGATTTCGGGTGCGGCAAGGATATCTTCGTCTGTTTCGCAGGTGAAAGGAATGCCTCTTGCCGTGAATTCATCAATAAATTCGCGTGCGCTGAGCTTAACGCTTCTGACGAGAATGCAGAAGTCTTTGTACTGAGCTTTGCGCTGTTTTTCGCCGTCGGTAAAGGTTATTCCGTCTGCTATGGCTTTTTCAATATAATTTGCGGCGTATTTTGCCTGAGCGGCGGAAAGATTATCTTTTGAAGTTTCTATAAGGCATAATTCGGTGTCTGCGCCGTCAGTTTCGGGATAGGCGGCGGCAGCTTCAAGGTGTTCGTTTTTATCATATTCAAGACCGCCTGCATTTCTGCTCATCAAAGCGCTGAAAATGAAATTCACGATTTCCGTAACGCCCGAACGGCTTCTGAAGTTTTTGCCGAGAGTGACCTTTGCGGGATAATTGCCGCCGTCAAATTCGGGCATGCCGTCGCGGCGGGCAAGAAAAATCTCGGGCATAGCCTGCCTGAATCGGTATATGCTCTGTTTAACGTCGCCGACCATGAAAAGATTGTTTTCATCTTTTGAAAGGGCGGTAAAAATCATATCCTGCGCTTCGTTGACATCCTGATATTCGTCGACCAGAATTTCCGAATAGTTTTCGGCAAGGGCGAGGGCAAGCGGAGTTTTGATATAGCCGTTTTCAGTCGGTTCAACGAGAAGCCTGAGCGTCAGATGCAGAGTATCGGAAAAATCGGCACCGTTTTCTTCTCTTTTAAGCCTTGTGAATTCTTCGCCGAATTTCAGCGTTGCAGAAATAAGCTCGCCGATTATCGGCGCAAGGTGTTTTATATCGTTTAAATGCTCTTTTTCACTTATGCACAGAAGCTTTGTGTATTCTTTTACCCTGTCTTTATATGCGTTTCTCATACCCTGGCATGTTTCTTTGAGTGCGCCTGTATAGCCTTTGGGAGCAAGCGCAATACGCGAAAACTTAGCCTGAGCGAAGGCTTCTGCAATTTCATCCCAACTCCCGTTTGTCAGAACATCGAGGAGGGAGTTCAGCATCCGCTTATCTTCATCAAATGTGGGATTGTATTTTTCTCGGAGTTCAGGTTCATCTTCAAGCAGAGTCAAGCAGTGGTCTGCGTCTGCAATGCAGGAGCAGGCGAGCTGAATTCCGTGGTTGATGATTGTGATTCCCCACGGACTGTTCGCTGCACTTGCAGGATTTCTGAATTCTTCGGCGAGCGATTTGAGCCACAAATCGGGGAAAGGATATGCCTGAGAAAGCTTGTTTAGCTTAAGGATTGCATTTATGAGCTTTTGGTCATCTCTTGTGTCGCTGATAAGTTCTGTCAGCTTAAGAAAATTTTCGTTCGGGTTTTCATAGAGGAATTCAACAACTGATGTGACAGCTTGCGAGCGCAGAATTCCGAGCTTGCCCTCATCGAGCAGAGCAAAATCCGGTGAAATGCCGAGGGCGTGAAAGTTTTCTCTGACAAGACCGATGCAGAAGGAGTCAATGGTGCATATGCTTGCATACGGCAACATCATTTGCTGGCGGCGCAGGCGTTTGTCGGTCGGGTCAATGGCGATTTTTTTGCCTATTGCGGCGTGAATTTTTTCTTTCATCTGAGCCGCTGCGGCATTGGTGAAGGTTACGATGAGAAGGTTTTCGACGCTGCACGGATTTTCGCTGTCACAGATTCTACGGATAACTCTTTCAACAAGCACAGCGGTTTTTCCCGAACCCGCAGCAGCACTGACGAGCAGCGTGCCTTTGCGCCCGTCGATGGCTTTTTGCTGGTCAGATGTCCATTTCATCCGTGTCATCTCCCTTCTCAAGATTTTCAAGCACCGTGTTCAAATCAAAGTCATCAAGCTCTTTGACGGGAATGTTTTCCTCAAAGCCGCAGACAGATTTATAGTCACAGTAGCCGCAAACATTTGAATAGTTTTTACCGAACGCGGGAACGGCTTCGATGCATCCCGAATGCAGGGCGTCCGCCATTTCAATGAGAACGCTGTCTGCTTTTTCTTTCAGCTTTTCAAGCTGAGTTATATTGATAAGGGAACCCGCAAGAGAACCGCTTCTGTTATATTTCACGGGAACGAAAAGCCCGCTGACATTTTTATCCATTGCGCTGACAACATCGGAATTGTTGAGCAATATTCCGTTCATTGCGCAGGCTTTCTGCCGCTCTTTTTCAACTGTTTCTTCGTCGGTGTTTCTTGAAACCGAAACAATCGGAGAATTTGCGGGATAATAGAGCACGCCTGCCGGGGTGAATTCGCCGAATTTTTCGCCGCCGTTTTGCCAGAGAGCAAAAAGATAAATAAACATCTGCATGTTAAGCCCTTGCGTAACGTCGCTGAGTGAAAACGGTTTGCCCGAGGATTTGTAATCCACAACGCGCAGGTATTTTGTGCCGCCGACAACGGCTTCGTCAACTCTGTCGATTGCGCCGGATATGATGATTTTGCCGTCAGCCGTTTTTACTTCATAGGGCGGGATATCGCCGTCGGAGCCGATTTTCATTTCAAACTCAACAGGTGTGAATTTGCAAACGGCGAGTTCTTTTATGAGCCTTTGGGCAACATCACACACGGAGGAAATGAGCTTGTTGAAAAGATGAACAAATCTTTCGCTCCTGTTCGCACCGTCAAGACGGGTATCAAGATATTCCTTCAGCAGAGGATTAAAAAAGCTCCAAAGCTCGGCGGAAGTCATCCGAAGAAGTGTTTCTCTGTCGTTTTCGGTCAGAAGTTTTTCAAGTGCATAGTGAATTATATTGCCTCGTTGCATGGGGTCAAGCTCGGCAACGGTTCGCGGTCTTGCTTTTATTCCGTAGCTGCAGAAATACATGAACGGGCATTTGTGATAGCTTTCCACCCTTGAAGCTGAGATGAACATGTTTTTGCCGAAAAGCGAAACAGCAGTATCCTTGTCTTCAATTCGGAAATTCCTGTTGCCCGAGGCTCGCTCAAGAGCCGCGATTTTTCCGCCGTATTCCGTATAGTCTTTGAAAATTTCATTCAATGTGGCATAGGTTTCGTTTTCCGCAAGTCTGTTTTTTGCGAGCTGTTCAAAAGCGGTTTCTTTGCTTTCAACAAAATAAAGGCTGTCAAGCTCATCTGAGTTTGTTTCGTTGCATAAAGGGAAAAGCGTTTTGATTTTTGTATAAAGTTCCGACGGTGCAAGCTGCTCGCCCCTTGCGTTTTTTTCGGGGCAACAGACATAGAGTCTGTCGGAAGCACAGCAAAATGTGCTGTAAGCAATCAGCTTTTCTTCCGCAAGCTCATATTCACCGAAATCCGCAAGTTCGATTCCGAGCTCGCTCATCTTGCGGCGGTCTTTGTCTGTCAGTGCGTTGCCGGAAGACGGTATTGCAGGGAAAACGCCGTTGTTTGCTCCCGCAATGAAAACGATTTTCGGAGCAACGGTGCGTATTCTGTCGGCAGAGCCGATGGTTATTTCGTCGAGCCCCTGCGGCAGAGTACCGAGAGTCTGAACTCCGAGCATAAGCTCGAGCATGTCAGCGATTTCGCGCGCAGTCACATGCCTGCCTTTCAGGAGAGTTTCAAGGCTTTCCAGAAGGTCGATAACAACGTTCCAGAGTCTTTCAAGCTCAAGCGCAAGCCCTTGCTCGCCTTGACTTACAAGGCTTTTGGCAAGCTCTTTTATATTTTCGGCGGCATTGATTGATTTGAGAAGATTGTATATTGCAAGTGCGGCTGTTTCGCCGTCGGTATTGCGCAGTTTTTCGCGCAGTTCAAAGAGAGGTGCAACCATTCTTTTGCGGATTGCGTTCAGTTCTTCAAGCTCGCGGATTTCTTCTTCGCCTGTTTCTTCGCCGAAGCCTTTGGGGTTCTGGGTCCAATCGCGAGTCCATTGAGAACCGCTGATTTTCCACATATAGGTATAGTTTTCAACCGCTGAAATTTCATCCGTTGAAAATCCCGAAAGACCTGTTTTTAAGTATCTCATAAGTGTTTCGGTTGAAAATCCCGAAGCGGCAATTGAAATCGCGCTGCTGAGAAGGGCAACAACGGGCGAAACGTCAACGGGTCTGCGGCTGTCCTCAAAAACGGAAATACCGCATTTTTTCAGCGCGCTTCGGAGAGGAGTTTCATAAACGGTAATATCTCGCGCGATAACGGCAATATCTCTGCATCTGTAGCCGTTTTCGCGAATCAGCTTTTTTGCAGTGCATGCAATGTATTCACATTCCGCATATATATCGGAAGCTTTGAAAAGGGTAATGTTTTCGCTTTCATCTTCATAGATGTTCGGGCAGAGCGAGAAAAGCTCGCGTTCGAGAGCCGCAAGTTCGGGAGCCGAAAATCTTTTGAAATTCGGCGGAAAATTGTTGAATTTGTTTCTCATGGAGAGATATTGCGGCTTTGCAACGGGTATGCCGTTCTTTTTGGCAGCTTCAATCAGCCTGCGTGCGGTGCGCTTTGTATGGGCAAACAAATCTGTTTCGTCGTCGCTGTTTTCAAGATTATCGGAGCAAAGCGTTGTATAAACCGCCTGAGATTTTTTGAGCATCTGTTCAATAACCTTATATTCCTGAGCGGTGAAGCCTCTGAATGCGTCGATAAAAACCAGCCTGCCGTTGAAATAGTCGTTTTCAGGCAGGATTTCGCAAAGCTCGGTCAGCAAATCATCGGGGTTGAAATAGCTGCCCTGCGTCAATGCGTCATAGGCATCAAGAACGGTTGTGATATCCGTCAGCTTCATTTTAAGAAGCCCGTCATCCGCATTCGCCAAAGCAAGGCGCACGGAATCCGTTGAAACGGTGCTTTGTTTGAACTCGGAGGAAAGGGCGGCAAACTCCGAAATGACGGATTTTCTTGCCGTGTGGTTTCCGTAAAGAGTCAGCTTGTCTTTGACGCTTTCAAGTGCCATTGCCATCAGAACGGCTTTTGCGGGGTCATCAAGCCGCCTGCGTTCGTGCAGAGCAGGCTTGCCCACAAGCTTTTCGCCGAGGCTTGTGAAGCTGAGAACATCTATATCCGCCATCGCTTTTGCTCCGATTTTTTCGAGCATTATTTTTTCTGCCGTGAAAGAAAACTGTTCCGGCACGATGAGCGTTATTTTTTTGTGGCCGCGAGATGAAAACTGCTCAATAAGGTTCATTATATGAGTTGTTTTGCCGCCGCCGATCGCCGATAATATCAAATAAAGCATTTCAGTTATCTCCAAAACATAATATAAATTAATTATAACATAATGCTGTCCGTTTGTCAGTACTTAATAAAATATTTTGGCTTGTTGACATATAAATTTGAATATGTTATTATTAGAATACTATTTTTTGATATTGAAAGGAGCAAATCCATAATGTTGGATGACCCCGGACCTGCGATTCAGTTAGCTGCAAACATGGCTGAAGCCGCATCAATTGACCCTCTTTCTATTGGTTTTAAAATTGTACTTCTTTTTGTTCTGATTCTGGTTAATGCGTTTTTTGCAATGAGTGAAATTGCGATTATTTCGCTCAATGACACAAAGATGCAGCGCCTTGCGGAAGAGGGCAACAAAAAAGCTAAACAGATTGTTAAGCTTACGGAAAATTCAAGCAGATTTCTTTCGACAATCCAAATCGGCGTTACTCTTGCCGGCTTTCTGACTTCTGCATCGGCATCACAGAACTTTGCCGACATGCTGACAAACGCTTTGATGAAAACCCCCGTTTCCCAAATCGGATACGGAGTTATAAACGGCGTTTCGGTTGTACTTATCACCATCATCGCCTCTTATTTTTCGCTCGTTCTCGGTGAGCTTGCTCCCAAGAGAATCGGTATGCAGATTCCCGAAAAGGTTGCGTTCAAGGTTGTCGGAATCCTGTCCTTTGTTGCAAAAGCGACTAAACCTTTTGTTAAGGTGCTTTCGGTTTCAACAAACGGAATTGTCCGTCTTCTCGGTTTTGACCCCAACGCCGATGAAGAGCAGGTGACTGAGGAAGAAATCCGAATGATGGTTGATGTCGGCGGCGAAAAAGGCGTTATCGAAGATACTCAGAAAGAAATGATTGATAACATCTTCGAGTTTGATGACCTTGATGCGGGCGATATAATGACCCACCGCACAGAAATGACTGCAATTGAGGTTTCGCGCTCTCTTGAAGAGGTTGCGGAGCTTGCAATAGAAAACGGATATTCAAGAATTCCTGTTTATGAGGATGACCCCGACAGCATCGTCGGCGTACTTTACGCAAAAGACCTGCTTAAATATGTCGGCCACAGCATTCCTTCGGATTTAACAATTGCTCAGATTATGAGAAAGGCGCTCTACGTGCCCGAAACCCAGTCCTGCGGCGACCTTTTCAAGGCGATGAACGAAAGCCGCATGCAGTTTGCAATTGTTGTTGATGAATACGGCGGCACGGCGGGTATAGTTACTCTTGAAGACGTGCTTGAATCTATTGTCGGAAATATTCAGGATGAATATGATGACGAGGAAGAAGAAATCACACAGATTAACGAAACAACCTTCACCGTTGAAGGCACAACAGACCTTGACGAGGTTAATGAGCTTGTCGGCGTTGAGCTGCCCGAAGGAGATTATGACACTCTCGGCGGTTTCGTTATCAGCCTTCTCGGCTATCTTCCCAGCGAAATAGGCGAGGAGCCCATTGTTACAGAATATGAAAATCTGCGCTTCACCGTTCTTTCAATCGACGAGCGACGCATAGATGAAATTAAGGTTGAAATTCTTCCCAAACCCGAAACCGAGGGCGAGGAAGAAGACGATTGATAATCAGAACGGGTTGCATTATATTGCAGCCCGTTTTCGTTTTAGGAGTAAGTGTGCATGAAAAGACTTGACGTAATACCGTTGCCCAACAAAATTACATATCTCGGCGGCGAAGCTTCGGTTGCAAAAGCTGATATCATCAGTGCGGTTTCGGATTCCCTTGCCGAAGAGGAGTATATACTGACCGTTGATGCGCATGGCGTGAAAATTGAGGGCGGCTCGCAACGCGCGCTGTTTTATGCAAAGCAGACGCTTCGCCAGATGGGCGAGGTTTCGCCCTGCGTAAGAATTGAAGATAAACCCGCTTTCCCTTACCGCGGTTTTATGCTTGACACGGTGCGTCATATTTTTACGGTTGAAGAAATCAAAAAACTGGTTGATGCGGCGGCGAGTGTTAAAATGAATGTTATGCACTGGCATCTGACCGATGACCAGGGCTTCCGTTTCTTTTCAAAGCGCAGACCCGAGGCAACAAAAAAGGGCTCTGTCAGAAAAAGCTCGGATTTCGGCAGGCTGAAGGAGCATGGGAAATACGGCGGATATTTCACCGAGGAGCAGATGAAAGAGGTTGTCGGCTATTGCGCCGAGAGATATATAACCGTTATTCCCGAGTTTGATGTGCCGGGTCACAGTTCTGCTCTTATCCATGCTTATCCCGAGCTTTTATGCACGGGCGAACAGATTGAGGTCAAAACTTCGCAGGGTATTTACAAAGATATTCTCTGCGCAGGCAAGGACACAACATTTGAAGCTGTGTTTGATATCCTTTCCGATATTCTCGAAATTTTTCCGTCGGAATATATTCACATCGGCGGCGACGAAGCTCCGAAAAGCCGTTGGAAAGAATGCCCCCATTGCCAAAAGAGAATGCGTGAAAACGGGCTGAAAAACGAAGAAGAGCTTCAGGGATGGTTTACAAACCGTATTGTTGATTTTCTTAAAGCCAACGGCAGAAAGGCAATCGTCTGGAACGAAAGCCTCAAAAGCGGAATTGTTGACGGCAGCGTGGTTGCCCAGATGTGGATGGACAGAAAACAGCTGTCGGTGGATTATGCAAACAATGGCGGAAGAATGATAAATTCGGATTTCTTCCATTATTACTGCGACTATCCTTATTCGATGACCCCGCTGATAAAAACATATAATTATAACCCCGTTCCCCAAAACATTAAGAACAAAGAAACCGTTGCGGGCGTTGAGTCGCCGATATGGACTGAATATATAAACAATTTTGAGCATCTTTGCCAAATGGCATTTCCGCGTTTCACCGCCGTTGCCGAAACGGGTTGGACAGAAACGGAGAATAAGAATGCCGCCGATTTTCAGAGAAGGTTCGGAATTTATACCGATGTTCTTAATGAAATCGGAATTGTTCCCGCACCGCCCGAGGAATGGAATCCGTCAGCTCTCGACAGACTGACCAAAACCATAGCTTTCTTCTCGGGATTGTTAAAAAGGAAAAGGTAATTGCAAGCATCAACGGCGAAGAAGGCGTTCAGTCAAGAGGCGTTATCTGCAACCTTTTCGGCCATGATATCGAAACAGGAACAACAGCATCTATTACCCACAAAGCAAGAACAACCGATCCCCGCTGCCTTGAAAAAATTTATCAATACGAAATCTGCACACGCTGCGATGATTACAGCACCACAACCCTTATTTCTTCCTGCTATATTAGTTGCTGTGCATAATTGACAGAAGAAATCCCTTCCGCTTCGTGCGGAAGGGATTTTCTTTATCCGTTCAATTTTTTGGCCTTGCGTTTTTTAACTGCTTTTCTGATGATTATTATTGCAATTAAAATCGCTGCGCCCATCGGCAGGATTATCGGCAGACCGCCTATAACGCCGACAACCGCATCGCCGAGCCAATCAACAAGCTCATCAACATTATCAAGGAAGGTGTTTTTGATTCGTTCCCAAAGCGAAGGCTCCGTTTCGGTTACTCTTTCAACTTCATCGATTCTGAGCGTTACGGTGCTGTAGCTGACTCTGTTTTCAAGCACGCGCAGTTGAGCGGTGTAGCTTTCAATCTGATAATTAACCTCCGAAAGCCTTTCCTGAATGGAAAGAACATTTTCAAGCGATTCCGCTTTTTCAAGAAGCCCCGTAAGGGTTGCCTGCTCGGTTTTGTAAGCGGAAATGCGGCTTTCAAGGTCAACATATTCAAGGGTAACGTTTTGCTGATTTTCGGTTTTGGTAACGATTTTTCCGTTTTCGTTTGCCGCGGTCAGAAACGCATCAAGCTTTTCGGCGGGGATTCTGACGGTATAGGTTGCGTATCGGTTTGAGCTGTAGTATCCGCCGCTGTTTGTTTCCGCGGTTTCAACATAACCTCCGTTTGCCGAAACGCTTGCGGTAAGAGCGGAAATGTAGGTGTCGTATTCTTTTGTCTGAACCGTCAAATCAACTGTTTTGATGATTTTTTCTTCCGTTTTTGTTCCGTTTTCTACCCCCGCGGCTGTGTTCACTACGGACGAATTTTCGGAAACGGAATAAAATTTGCCGTCGGTGTCCTGCGTCATATACGCTCCTTCGGTTATCATTTCTGCTGCATCGTTTTCCTTAACGGATGCACCGCAGGCGGCAAGACTGAGAATAAGAACGAGGCAAATAAGTATTGCTGACAGTTTTTTCATTTTTTATCACCTTTCTTTATATTTTGTTTACCAAAATATTAAATTTTTTCAAAACCATTGACATTTTAGCGAAAATGTGTCGTAATATTATTGATAGAATTGATTAATGGGAGGCAATCCTGATGAAAAGAATTATAGCTATAATTGCTGTTTTTGCAACGCTTCTTTCTTTTGCTGCGTGCAAAGTGAACATGACCGAAGAGGAAAGGCAGGCAAAAAAACAAGCAGAGTTATCCGAAAAACAGGCGGCTTCAATAAAGGCGGAAGAGGATTTCTCAAAAGGCTTTGCGCAAGAGGTTGACAAGCTCGGAAAAACCATAAAAGGAGAAAGACTTGTTGTTAAAGAGCCGACATACGGCATCGGCGAATACTTGGTTTTTGAATTTGACAGAAAAGAAAATCTCAAGAAAAGATATTCATATAAATTCTTTTATGACATTAATTTGTACGAGGCTGCAGTTGAAAACGGCGACGGTACAAGGCGCAAGCTTGTTGAAAAAGATGAAAAGGCAAGAATGGTAATTTATGAAATTGAAATCGGAGAATCCGACAAAGTTTCTTTCGATTTTCTGTATGAAACATACTCCGATGAAGCTTCCGTTGAAGCGGGATACGAGGTAATTGAATAAGATTATTTATCGGCCGCTTTCGGGCGACGCTTCATAAGGAAGTTAAGGTTTTTATTGGCTCTTTTCCGTTAATACTTTACGAAAAAATTCCGTAATACACAAAGTATTGCGGAATTTTTGTCGTTTCGTCTGAACGAAAAATAACCTGACAAAAACTGCTTCGCACCTTAAAACAGGATAGTTGGGATATAGAACAAGGCAAAAGGCGCAGAAATCCTTGACGGATTTCGAGCATTTTTAACGCAGTTATATGCCGAAATATATTGTTTTAAGGCTTAAATTCCTTATGAAGGGCCGCCCTTGGGCGGCTTTTATTTTATTGGGCGTAATAGCTGTCAATAGTCTCTTTGTCAAACGTGTAAATAATATCCGAATTAAACGCTTCTGCATTTGCGTCGTTGCCGATTGCCAAAGCATATTCGCTGTTTGCGGCATCAAACGATTCTTTTGATATGCCGAAATGCTCGACAAACTGAGCGATTGCCATTCCGCCCGAAGCGTCAACCGTCAGCTTCCAGTTTTCGTATTCTTCGGCATCAACAAGAGATGCGAACTGAAACGGAATAATACCGTAGATTGTTCCGAAGCCATCGCGTTCAAACAGGATTTCTGCGGCTTGTGCGGTGCTTTGCGCGGTGTAAAAGCCCTTGCCGTTTTCGGTATCGACGTAATAGTCGCAAAGATAATCGGTGTTTATATTTTCGGGAGCCGCCATGTCTGCTTCTGCGGCGGAGTTTGCACCCTTCATGCCTATGAAAACCGTTGGCGAAAAAACGATTGCGGTGCAGGCCGCGGCAACTGCAACGGGAATCCATACATTGCGCTTTTTTCTCTTTTTCGCTTTGCAGGCTTCAAGAATTTTCGCCGTTTGCTCATCGCTTAGGCTGATTTCATCAACCGCGGGCTTGATTTTCTCAAAATCCATTGTTATTTCGCCTCCTTTTCATAGATTTCACGCAGAGCTTCTCTGCCTCTTTGCAGCCTTTTTTTGACTGCCGCTTCGGATATGCCGAGCAGAGCCGAAAGCTCGCTTGCTTTGTAGCCTTCAACATAGTGCAGATGAATAACGATTCGGTATTTTTCTTCAAGAGAAACCAGCAGACCGAGGATTTGCGCATTATCCTCGCTTGCGCCGAGATTTCTTATTTCGTCAAGGCTCACAAAGCTTTGATGCTTGCGCTTTCTGAGAATATCCTTGCATATGTTTGATGCTGTTTTTATCAGCCACGCTTTTTCGTGCTCCCGGTCGTTGAAATCGGGAGCTTTTTCAATATATCGCAAAAAGCATTCCTGAACGGCATCGTCTGCATCCTCTCTGTTGCCGGTCATCACCGAGCAAAGGCGATAAAGACTGTTGCCGTAAGCACTGACGGCTCTTTCCGCATCGGGAGGGATTTTTTTGATTTTCACGGGCAAATGACCGCCCCCTTATTTTGTATTTCCACTCTATACACGTATCACAACCGCAAAAGGTGACAAATTTTTGAAAGATTTTTTGAAAAAATCAAAGCATTCCCGTAAGAATGCTTTGAAAAATCATTTTTGATATACTTTTACTATTTCGCCTATATACATTTTGTGATAATCCTTGTTGGCATAGTTATTTTCGATTGATGAATCCGCAAAGCCTGCGGGGTCAAGGAACTGTGAAGCCATTTTGCGGCATACGATGGTATATTCAGCCTGTTCAAAGGTAACGCCTCCGTCAACAAAAACGGGAGTAAGACCGCATACCGCTGCCTTGTCGGTGTCTCTGCCGCTTTTTGAGCCGCATATGCGCAGAGCATCCCTGAAATCTTCGCCGTAGAATGAGAGAGTGAAAATATCTTCTTTTTCGGTGAACTCATAGGTGTATCTTTGGGGGCGTATGAAAACAAACGCCGCATCCTTGCCCCAGATTTCGCCGAGCGCGCCCCAGCTGACGGTCATAGTGTTGAATTTTTCGCTGTTGCCTGCGGTAACAAGAGCCCAACCGTCGGAAATAAGCTCTGCGGGGCTGATTTTTAAATCTCTGATATTGATTTCTTTCATATAATCCTCCGTACATTAATTAAATGTAAAATCTTACTGATTTATTGCGATGCCGCGCCAATATTTGAATAACCGGACCCGATTTACTATATAATAACATAATTATTCGGGATTGTACAGAGAGGGACTGCCTCATTCGTAATAATACTTGGTAAATATTATGTGAATTTTTAAAAAAATATTTGCAGTTCTTAATAATAAGTGTTAAAATAAGTTAGTAATAACCGCAAAGGAGGTTAACTGTTTGGATAACGAAAAGATAAATGCGGTTCCCGAAGAAGAAAACGAAGCGCAGGCTACTCCGAACGAGGTGACAGAGGAACCCGTTGAAGCTGCCGAAGAAGCCAAAGAGGTTTCTTCGCAGGAGGAAGAAATAAACGGCGAGCCTTACGAGGATGCTCAAGAAACCGCAGAAGAATCAAAGGAAGAAACAGCTGAAGAAGAAAACGAAAATTCAGAGGAAGAAATTACTGAAGAAGAAAACGAGGAGGAAGAAATTCTTCCCGAAAACCTTTGCCCTGTTTGCGAAGAGAGAGAAAAGGGCGAAGACAGCGATTATTGCCCCGAATGCGAAGCGGAAATGCTTTCAAGAAAAGCTCCGTTGCTCGGTTGGCTCGGCGGACTCATGGCAATTGTTTTCAGCATTTTTGCTCTTGGTTTAACAATTCTTGTTTCAGCCCCGTCAATCCAGGTTGCAAGAGGAGATTCTCTCGCAAAGGAAAAGTGCTGGTATTCGGCTTATAAAGAATACAGCGAGGTTCCTTCTGTGGTTGATGAGATTAATGCCATTCTCGGCTCAACTTCACAGTTTGCACAGACAGGTTCGGGTCTCAATATTAAAATAATTGAAACCGTCGCAAATTGTTATTCACCGCTCGATGCTCTTTCAATTGCCGACAATCTTCTCGGCGAGGACAGTGTTGAAAAGTTTGGGGCACTCAAAAAATACACAAAAGTGCGCGACGATTATCTTGCAACCTACGAAGCTCTTATGGAGCCTATTGAAGCGATGAGCTACGGCGAAGCAGATGCGGCAACAACCTATGCGGCGTTTGAGAAAGCGCGCAGTGCAGAGGGCGTTAACGGAATATATATCGATTATTTTCTTTTCAACGCCGCTGTTTATTACGGCGATACCAATGCCGTTAAGCTCAAATATCTTGATGCTGTTGATGCTGCCGCCAAGGGAGGCAAAGAAGATTATTCCTGGCTTTATTATCAGGATTATGCAAGCTTGCTCTATGAAGAAGGCGAAACAGAAAAGGCTTTGCAGTATCTTGATGAGCTTACCGAAAGCGACAGAACAAAGTTCGGCGCATATGAGATGAAAATGCGTATAGCTTTTGGTCAGGGGGATAAGGACGAAGCAAGCAGAGTTCTTGCCGAGTTCAAAAAATATAACGAAGGCTTTGACACCGCTTATACTCTCGAAGCTATGTTCCTTCGCGCTACAGGTGAGCTTGAAAAGGCAAAGACGCTTATCAGCGAGGCTCTTGAGCAGTATGACTCCGTGCCCGAGCTTCATCGCCAGCTTGCTCTTGTTTATTTGCTTGAGGGCGATTATGACAATGCATATGAATCGGTTTTCAAGGCGGATAACAACGCATATTATCTTTATGCATACATGGGTGACAGCAGCGCATATACTCCGCAGCTTAACAACACCCTTTATCTTTGCACATACCTTGAAAAACTGCACGGTTCAAAGACTACTGAGAATTCTTTGTATATTGATGAAATACTGAATTCGTTTGCGGAAGAAGACCTTTCACCCGAGGTAATCTCGATTGTGAACGGCGAAAAAACGGTTGAAGAAGTTCTTACGGAAGGAGCGTGTGATTTGGCATGACAGGTTTTTATATTTTGTCAAAAATACTAACTTTCCCCGGAGCTTATCTCAGAGGTTTCTGGGAACAGCTGACCTGCAAAATCCTTGGTCTGCCGGTAGAAGTGCCTGGCTATCTGAGGATTGACGAAGCCTGCGGACATGTTGAGCATACAATGGCGAAGAAGGGCTTTGCTTCATATCTTATGGCAACCGGCCCCGGCTTTATGAATTTTATGACGGGCATGCCTCTTTTCTGGGCGGGATTTTTGAATCTCAATTATATGGGAATTACCTATCATGATTCAATGCCTCTCTTTATTTTCTATGTTCTGATGCTTTATGTCGGCATTTCCATGCTTTGCAATATCTTCCCTCTTGTTGAAGATACAATGAATCTTTTTGATGTTGTTTATACTCAGAAAAAGACAAACATTGTCGGCAGAATTCTTATGTTTATCCCTTCGGTGATAACATATGCGGGCGCATTTCTTGAAAAATACGCAGTGACGTTTGTTCTTTGGATTGCTGCAATGGTTTACGCGTTTGTGTTTTAGATGATATTATAAAAGCCGCTCCGTTCTGATGAACGAAGCGGCTTTTTGGCACCCCCTGCGAGAATCGAACTCACAACTGACCCTTAGGAGGGGTCAATGTATATTACGAGCAAAGCGAGTAACGAGGTTCTGATGCGTCAGCATCAGGTTCTCATATCCATTCAAAAAATAAAACTCCGATGAAAACCATCGGAGCTGG
>JAZLCS010000069.1:0-6566 GCA_045614385.1 Acutalibacteraceae bacterium
GATATTGCAACAGTTGTTATCGGCAACTCATATGCCAAGAAATATTATCCCGTTGAAGAATCTTATAAATACGAATTTGGTGACGACAGAATCCATTTTATCAACACCGCCAACTCCGATTCAATCCTGCTTGAAAGCAACGGCAGATTTGCGCTTATAGATGCGGGTGAGGGCAACAGCAATCCCAGGAGGAAAACTGCTTACAAAGGTTATGAAGCGGAAGTGGTTGAATATATAAAACAAGTATGTGGCACGGGCAACGGTATAGCATACCTTGATTTTATTCTCGGCACTCATTGCCATTATGACCATATCGGCTGTTATCACGCAGTTATAACAGACCCTGAAATCGCAATAGGAAGGGCATATTTCAAAGAGTTTAACCCCTTAATTGCAAAAGACTATGAAATCGAAAGCTGGAAAATCGATGAGGTCTATAATCAGATAATTGATGATTTAAATGCGCGAGAAATTGAAATAAGCAGTGATTTACCGAGTGAACCTTTTGAGTTCGGAGATTTTACTCTTCAGTTTTACAATACCGTTACTCCGGATGAACTTGCAGGAGAAGGAGAAAATGCTTCCAGTATAGGTATCAAGGTGACAAAAGGCGAAAAAACAGCGTTTTTGGCTGCGGATATAACAAAATCCTGCGGACTTGAAGATATTCTGGGCGAGAAAATCGGCGATGTTGATTTACTGAAAATCGGTCATCACGGCTATTTCGGTTCTTCATCAAAAAGCTTTTTAAAAAATCTGAAACCTGAAATTGCAATTGTAACCAATCAACTCGGCAAGATTTATCCGAATGTTAAATGGAATTTAACTATGGTTGCCAAAGTTCCCGTTTATGCTACTTATGATTGCAACGGTATTATTGCAAATTTTACCGACAGCAATAAAATTGTCCTGACTTCAGATATTCACGATAAAATATATTAAGGTTTTATTAAATTCTCATCTGTAAAATTGACAATTTGCCATTGTGCTGTTATGATAACATTCATATGGTCGAAATTTGACTGTTTTTAAAGTATATTATTTGGAACGGTAAATAATTATGAATCTAACTTGTTATGATTATTTGAAAGTTGCGGCAAAAAGGCTGGGCGATTTTGATGCGGTTTTAGCTTTCGGAAGCAAAACCAAGCTGTCAAAAATCATTCATGATGCCGACGCAATTGCTGCTTATATCAATTCAATCGGTATTAAAAGCGGCGATGTTGTCACAATCCTTTTGCCCAATGTTGTGCATTCTTTTACAACCTTTTATTCACTGAATAAAATAGGCGTTATTGCAAATATAGTTCATCCTCTCACATCTGCTGAGGGACTTGAAGAGATTCTTGAGCAGACAGGTTCAAAAGCCATTTTTCTGCTTGATATCCTTGCTGCGAAATATGCTTCATTGATTAATAAAAAAGGCATTCCGTGCATTCTTTGCTCAAATTCCGATTATATAATCGCTCCGGTTGTTCCTGCGTTTAAGGTGTTTGAAAAAATCAAAGGTAAGGGAATTGAGAATTTTAAAAATTCAATAAAGTATTCCAAGGTTGTTTCAATCGGGTCGAAAAAGCAGTCTGTTGATTGCCATGACGGTTCAAAAATTGCCGTTTATCTTCACGGCGGCGGCACAACCGGCAAAAGCAAAACGATTATGCTTTCAAGCAACAACCTCAATAATCTTTCGGAAAAGCTCAATTCTCTTGATATACCGCATAAAGCCGGCGATGAATATTCTCTTCAGGTTTTGCCGATGTTCCACGCTTTCGGTCTCGGTATTGCGATGCATTTTCCGATTACTCACGGTTTCACAACCATCCCGATGCCGCAGTTTAATGCTGAATCGGCAAATAAATACTTAAAAAAGCATAAAGTTACCTTCCTTCTCGGTGTTCCCAATATGTTCAAAAAGATGATGGAAGATAAAAACTTTGACGGTCCTCATCTTAAAAACCTTCGTCTTGTTTTCTGCGGCGGCGATGTTTTGCCCGAAAGACTTGTTAAGGAATTCAATAAAACCGTTGCCCAAAACGGCGGCAAAGGCAAGCTTTTCAGAGGATACGGTCTTACTGAGGTTTCTTCCGTTTGTACCGTTAACACTTATGAAAACCACCGTGAGGAATCTATCGGTAAACCTTTAGGTGATATTGTTGTTCAAATTTGGGATGAAATGAAAAACGAGCTTCCTGCCGGTTCAACGGGTGAAATCGTTGTTAAAGGTGACACTGCCATGATCGGTTACTTTAACGGTGACAATACAGTTAAAAATGACGGCGTTTATGTTGATAAAAAAGGTGACAGATGGGTGCTTACAGGCGACCTTGGTCATAAGGATGCTGACGGATTTGTCTATTTCACCGGTCGCAAAAAGCGCATGATAATTATTTCGGGCTATAACGTTTATCCTATTGATATTGAAAATGCGGTTCTTCAGCTGCCTTTTGTCAGTGAAGCATGTGCGGTTCAGGGGTATCAGAAAAATAAGCCCTGCGTAAAACTCTGTGTAACTCTTAGTCAGCCCATAAATCATGACGATGCAATTGATAAAATTCAAACATTCTGCAAGAAAAATCTTGCTAAGTTCTCATGCCCGAGAAAGATTGAAATTCATGATGCTTTCCCGAGAACTAAGATGGCTAAAATTGACTTTATGAAGCTGTCTGATAAATATGACCCCAATCTGTAATGAGAGGAAAAATCAATATGAGCAAGCAAATAAGAAATCTGCAGACGGGTGATACCGTTGCGGTTATGAAAACAACAATGGGAAATGTGAAAATTCTCCTTTTCCCCGATGCTGCACCCAAGGCTGTTGAAAACTTTACAACTCATGCCAAGAACGGCTATTATACGGGTGTTGTATTTCACAGAGTAATTCCTGATTTTATGATTCAGGGCGGCGATCCCACGGCAAGCGGCAGAGGCGGCGAAAGCATCTGGGGCAAGAGCTTTGAGGATGAATTCAGTGTTGATTATCATAACCTCAGAGGTGCGCTTTCAATGGCAAATGCAGGCCCCGGCACAAACGGCAGCCAGTTCTTTATTGTTCAGGCAAAGGAAGTTGATGACGGACTGATTTCTCAGATGGAACAGCTTTCTGACAGAGGTTTCCCCGTTGAATGTGTTGAGGACTATAAGGCTCTCGGCGGCACCCCTTGGCTTGACTATAAACACACCGTTTTCGGTCAGGTAGTTGAAGGTATGGACGTTGTTGATGCCATTGCTTCCGTTAAAACCGGCTATGCAGACAAGCCCGTTGAGGATGTTGTTATCCTTGGTATAGATATCGAAATAATTTGACTTTTGCATAATTAAAGCCCCTTGTGAAACACAAGGGGCTTTAACTCGTATATCAGTTAAAAAGATTGCCGAAAATTCTTGCGATAAGGCCGCCGTATCTGTCAACCATAGCAAAAATGAAATCCATAAATCCGAAATCAAGAATGAATTCATCGCCGCTGTCAACAGCCTTATCAGCGTTGAGAGTGAAGCCTTCTGTGTAAACAACGCCGCCTTCGCCGAATACCTCTGCTCTTACGTAGCCTTTGATTTCATTTTCATAATCGTTAAGGTCAAAGGCACTGTCATCTGCTTTGGTGGTCGCGATGAGCTTTCCGTCAGAAATCCAGCGGATAAGAAGGGCATTTTCGGAATCAATGGTAATTGTGTCTTCTGCATCGTCAACAGCGATAGATTTAATTGAAGGTCTTGTTGCGGTTGCGAGGAATCCGTTGTCATCAAGAGAAGTGTATCTTACACCAACTTGACCGTCATCGGACGAATTTGCTTTTTCTTCGCATTCGGCATCGTATTCAACAACAAGAGCCGAAATTTCTTTATAAAGCTCATTTTCTTCGCCGTAATGAGTTTTAAGACCTTCTGCTATTTGTGCAAGCTCGTTGCGGTTGTGAATGCAGGTGCTTTGAGGAAGAACGGTGCCGTTTATAAGAGCTTTTTTAACGTTTTCTGTTGTCTTACTTTCGGCAAGAATAATAAGGCTGCCTGTGTCAATTTTATCGAGCTGGTGTGCGTCGCTTGTGGCAATTGCAGTAACGGTTTTTCCGCTTTCGGCAGCTTTGGCGAGCATGATATCCCAGAGCTTTCTGTCATATCTTGTTCTGCCGTCGCCTTTGCTGTTAATGTCAATGCCGATGCAGGAATCGTAGTTGTTTATGTAACCGTAGAACTTGTTTATATAATAATTGTACGACCAATTATCCATGTTGTAGGCATCTTCTTCATAAAGCTCATAGCGTGCCTGAGTATATTCGCCCGGATGGTTGATAACGGAAATTCCGCCGGCGTTATCTACGCCTGCAATAGCGGTGCGGTAATCACTGGGCAGATTATTTTCATAAGGAGCAAACCAGCTGTTAACATGAGCATTGACTGAAACCGCGTTGTTTTCGATGCCGTAGGGAATACGGAGAATTTCGCGATCGGCAGTAACGAGATAATCATCGCCGTTGATATTCTTCATTTCGTAAGCAACGCCGTTTGAGAAAGTTCCGTTTTCGCCGAGATAAATAAGATTTCCGTTTGATTTACCAATGAGGCTCATAACCGATGTGACAATGCTTGATTTGCTCTCGGTCCAGCCTGTGTCCGAAATACCGTGGTCAGTAATTGATACGATATCGTATCCTGTTTCGTAATGACGTTCAATTGATTGGAGCAGAGTATCGTCACCGTCACTTGCGTTAGTGTGTGTGTGAAGAGCAGCTTTATATTGATTAACAGTTGCCCAATTGATATCTGCATACGGGTTTGTGATTGTATAGCCGGTATTGTCAGTTGCGAAGGCAAAAGGAGCGCATCCTGCAAGCATAAGTGCGGCAAGAATAACTGCAATTGATTTTTTCAGCATTTTAATAACCTCCGATAAATTTAATTTATTGCTGTAATATTATAGCATGATAAAATATGGTTTGTAAATAGTCAACAAAAAAATTAAAACATTTTTGTTACATCGGTTTTAATAATAGTTTGATATTTTTACTATAATATGCTAATATATATAAAAACAATTTAGGAGAAATTTTATGTTTATTGTCAGAAAAATCTGGTATGTTTTAACGCTTCCGTTGTTGGTAATCACTCTGCTTACAAGCCCTGTTGCCGAAAGCACTCAAAGCGCGGAACTCATTTCGAAGGATACATTTGTTTTTGAAAAAGCACTGCTTATGGGTCAAGGCATAACAACCGACGGTGAATATTATTACACAAGTGGTGCAATCGCTGCGCTTGACCTCACAGCTCTTGCAAAATTTACTTTTGAGGATATGGAAATCGTTGACAGCAATGTTAACCCTCTGCCAAAGGAATGTTCAAAAAGAGGTGATGACCATATCGGCGGTATCAGTTATTATAACGGCAAAATTTATGCTTCCGTTGAAGACAGTGATGAATATATTTATCCTTGCATAGTTGTTTTTGATTGCGACACTCTTGAAGCAACGGGAGAGATATACGAGCTTCCGAAAGATATTTATGATGACGGCGTGCCGTGGTGTGCGGTTGACGGAGAAACCGGTTATCTTTATGCTTCAAAGTGGAATGACATCAAAACAATCTATGCATATGATATCGATGACGGAATGAAGCTCGTTAACGAAATTCCGCTTACAGGAATTGATACAATTCACAGAATTCAGGGCGGTGAATTTTATAACGGCACACTTTATCTTTCAAATGATTGCAAAGATAAAGGTGATATCAAAAATATCTACAGTGTTGATATTGAAACCGGCGAGGTTTCTGTTGCAGCAGAAAGAAATGTCGGTGGAGATAATGTTGAAGCTGAGGGACTGACTTTCTGGCAATCCGATGACGGTTCGGTTATGCATGTTCTTGATTACAACAAGGTTATCGGCGTCTTTGTTCATCACTATAAAGTTGATTTCTGAGGTGATTTAATAATGACTTTTAAAGATATAAACATCAGAGATCCGTTTGTATTGCCATACGGAGGAAAATATTATCTTTACGGCACAAGAGGCGAAACTGCCTGGCAAAGCGCAACCGGCTTGGATGTTTATGTGAGTGAAAATCTTGAAGTCTGGAGTGAACCCAAGGAATGCTTTTCTGTTCCCGAGGGTTTCTGGGCAGATAAAGAAATATGGGCTCCGGAGGTTCATTATTATAACGGCGGCTTTTATATGTTTGTAACATTTCGATCTGAGGAGAGGGACAGAGCAACTCAGATTCTCAGAAGTGATTCTCCCGAAGGTCCTTTTCTGCCGTTTACGGACGATGCAATAACTCCCGTAGGCTGGCGATGCCTTGACGGTACATTCTATGTTGATAAAAACGGTGACCCCTATATTGTATTCTGCCGTGAGTGGCAGCAGGTTGTTGACGGCGAAATTCATGCAATGAAGCTGACAAAGGATTTGACTGCAGCGGCGGGCGAACCGATACTTCTGTTCAGAGCTTCACAGCCCGAATGGGCAGACAAAACGCGTGAAACCTTTATTACCGACGGCCCGTTTATGTATCGTACCGAGTGCGGCAGGCTGCTTATGATTTGGTCAACATTTACTCCGAGCGGATATGTTCAGGCG
>JAZLCS010000070.1:0-3701 GCA_045614385.1 Acutalibacteraceae bacterium
ACGAGAAGTGTCAAGATTATCAATAATTCCGACAAAACAGTTGAAATTGAAAAGGTGATGAGCACCTGCGTTGATTTCCACACAAGCGACTATGAAATGCTGTCGCTTTACGGCAGATGGTGTAAGGAAAGAGCGCTCGAAAGAAGACCTCTTGCTCACGGCAGGCAGCTCGTTTCAAGCAAAAGAGGTTCTTCCAGCCATCATCAAAATCCGTTTGCAGCTCTTGTTGATAAGGGTGCAACCGAGGATTACGGCAATGCTTACGGCTTCAATCTTGTTTACAGCAGCAACTTTGTTTTTGAGGCTGAAGTTAATCAGAACTCGGGAACAAGAGTTGTTATGGGCATTAACCCCGAAAATTTCGGTTGGCAGCTAAAAGCGGGTGAATATTTCTGCTCACCAGAGGTTGTAATGGTTTATACTCCTGTCGGCATCGGCGAAATGAGCCGTATTTTCCACAGACTTTACAGAAAACACCTCACAAGAGGCAAGTGGAAGAATATAAAAAGACCACTTCTCATCAACAACTGGGAAGCAACGGGTATGGATTTTACGGGCGATCAGCTTGTTACCTTTGCGGAAAGGGCAAAAGAGCTCGGAATCGAAATGCTTGTTATGGATGACGGTTGGTTCGGCGACAGAAATTCCGACCGCAGCGGCCTTGGTGACTGGCAGGTTAACGAAGAAAAGCTCGGCGGCTCTCTTGCTGAGTTTGTCAATAAAATCAACGCTCTCGGCATTAAATTCGGTATTTGGTACGAGCCCGAAATGATTTCGCGTGACAGCAATCTCTACCGCGCTCATCCTGATTGGTGCCTTCATGTTCCCAACCGTGAAAAGTGTATTGCCCGCTATCAGTATGTTCTTGACTATTCAAGGCAGGATGTCCGTGATTATGTTTTCGGTGAGATGTATAAGGTTCTTTCAAGCTGTAAGATAGACTATCTTAAGTGGGATTTTAACCGCAATCTTTCCGAGGTCGGCTCGGCAATCCTTCCTCCCGAACAGCAGAAGGAGGTTTTCCACCGCTTCGTGCTCGGCACATACGATGTTATGGACAGGCTCACCAAAGCTTTCCCCGATATGCTTATCGAGAACTGCTCCGGCGGCGGCGGACGCTTTGATCCCGGCACACTTTATTTCTCCCCGCAGATATGGACAAGCGATAACACAGACCCCATTGAACGTCTGACAATTCAGTTCGGCACATCGCTTTGCTATCCCGCATCAACCATGGGTGCTCATGTTTCCGCTTCAAAGCGTACGGGCTATGACACAAAGGGAAATGTTGCTCTCTGGGGCTCATTCGGATATGAGCTTGACCCGAATAAATTTACCGACGAAGAAAAGAGAATTGTTAAACGCCAGGTCAAGGAATATCATAAGTATTATGATGTTATCCATTTCGGCGACCTTTACAGGCTTGTAACTCCTTTTGAAAATCCCTACAGAGTTGCGTGGGAATTTGTTTCTGAAGATAAAAACGAGGCTCTTCTCACAAGCGTTATCATGAGAGAGCCTGCTGACAGAGCGTTCTATATCAAATTAAAAGGTCTTGATCCCGATAAATACTATATCGATGAGGATACAGATGAAATCTATTCGGGCGCACTCCTTATGAATGCGGGCCTTGCCTTCACATCAAACAGAAATGATGACGGCGACAGCTTTGTTAAGTATTTTAAGGCAGTAAAATAATATAACAACACCCCGAAAGCTGTGAGGTTTCGGGGTGTTGTTTGTATTTGAATGACTATTTTTTCTTTGCTGTCTTAAAAAGACCGATGACGCCAGCAACTGCCGCGGCGACAACCGCTGCTTCCTTAACGGCTGTAACAACCTGAGAAACGTTTGTGGGAGCATAGGAGTAAAGCGCAAATTTTGCTTTGTTTTTAACTTCTTTTCCGCAAAGCTCGCCGAAGGTGACGGTTCTTGTTTCGTATTTGCCGCTTTCCTCAATTTCAAAAATACGCACGCCTCTTTTTAAACCGGGGCCGTAAACATTAAAACCTGCGCCCTGTGTGTATCCGAGGTCGATACCCTTATATTTTGAAACAAAACTGTTGTTGTGGTCGTGGCCGACATAAAGACCGAGAACCTCGCCCTTTTCAAGAAAAGCCTCTATTTCACCGCTGTTTGTAAACGGAGCGGCAGGGGATTCGCCCATAAAATCGTCTGCCCCGCTGTTCATAGGGTCAAGAATATAGAACTCGTTTTTGTGGTCACCGTAAGCTCTGACGTTATTCTTCGTGAACCTGCCTACTTTTTTTATAACGTCAAAGAATTCAGGTGTTGGAATATGCTGAAAAACAAGCGAAGGAAGTGTGTGCTCATATGAATCTCTGACAGCGCGATACCAGTTAAGCTGGCCTTGATTCAATCCGCTGTAGCCGCCGCCTTCAGCTTTTGAATGAGTATCAAACAGATATACAAGGAATTTATCAGCAATGCTCAGGCAGAAGGTGCCTTTATCGTTATCTGATGCCGAATCGGAATAAACGAACATAGGTGACTGTTTGTATATTTCAAACTGCTCGTTATTTTTCAGTGCTGCCTCTCCGTCGTGGTTGCCGAAGGTCATGGTGAAAGGGATATCCCTGTCTTCAAGAGGTTTCAGAAGAGCTTTTATTGTTGATTCAACTTTTTTCTTGCCCTTTTCGCCCATAAAGAATGAGGAATATCCTTTTATCTGGTCGCCTGTGAAAACAACAAGGTCAGGTTTTTCGGCATCCAATGCGGCAGAAATAAGTTTTATTGTGTCGTCGGATACGGCAGGAATCTCCTGAGTATCTGCAATCTGCATGATTTTGAAGTTGCCGTTTTTGAAATTAAGTTCTTTGTTCTGCATAATTTCACTCCATATACAAAAACCGCCGAAGGGGTTTCGGCGGTTTTATTGTTATTATTTGTGGCTGCTGAAGCCGTATTTGTCAAGAAGCTTGTGGATTCTGTCTTTGGGGTCAAGAAGTCCGCTGATGGATTCGTCATGGTTGAGTGTGTCGATGATGTATGAGCAGTATTTTGACATATCAACGCTGACGTACCATTCTCTCGAAAGAAGCTCGGGTGATGAATAGATAAGGTTGGTTGTGAAAACCTTGTCGATAAGGCCGTCTGCATAAGCTCTGTCGAATGTGTCAAGACCGTTGCAGAAAAGGCCGAATGATGAGCAGATGAAAATTCTGTTCGCTTTGAGTTCTTTGAGCTTTGTTGCAACTTCAATCATAGAATCGCCGGAGGAAATCATGTCGTCGATAATGATAACGTCTTTACCCTCAACATTTGTTCCGAGAAATTCATGGGCAACAATGGGGTTTCTGCCGTCAATGATAACTGAGTAGTCGCGGCGCTTATAGAACATACCGAGGTCAAGGCCGAGAACGTTGGAGAAATAGATGCATCTGCCCATACCGCCTTCGTCGGGCGAGATAACCATCATATGATTGTTGTCTATATTAAGGTCGGGGATGTTTTTGCACATTGCCTTTATCATCTGATAAACAGGCTGAACATTTTCAAAACCGCTCTGAGGAATGGCATTGTGAACTCTGGGGTCATGAGCATCAAAGGTGATGATGTTTTCAACGCCGTAGTTGATGCAAAGCTCGCGCAGCATATCGGCGCAGTCGAGCGATTCTCTGCTGGAGCGTCTGTGCTGTCTGCCTTCATAAAGCATGGGCATAATAACATTGATTCTTCTT
>JAZLCS010000071.1:0-10973 GCA_045614385.1 Acutalibacteraceae bacterium
AGGTTGTTTTCTCTGACCTCTGCGCCGCCTGCCGCACCGACTTTATAAATAAGCTCGGTGTTCCAGCTGCATGCAAGAAGCGTTGCGCAAGGCCACGCCGTTGTTGGAATGCCTGTTTCCGGCTCAAGCCTGAGGCCTGCAGGGCCGTCAGCTGTCGGAACAAACGGAACATCAAGTCGGCTCACGCCGCCAAATGAACCCGTGTTGCAAACGCCTGTTTTTGCCTGACCGCCGACAATATACATCAGCTCGTCAAGAGTAAACTGCGCAACAAACTCATCCATAGTGATATTCTCGCCGACAGAATCGAATTTAACAAGCTCGTCAGGTGCTTTCGCGCCCGAAGGTTTAACCTCTGCATAATAATAGCTTTCTTCACCCGTGGGAAGGTCTTCAAAGCTGCCGTCTGCAAGCATACGCTTTTCAAGCTTGAAGGGTTTGCACCAATTTTTGAGCTGCTCGGTTACCGTATCCTCCGAAACCACATATTTATATGCGGTTTCTTCATTATCTCTGACCGAGGTGCCTATGTAAAATTTATATTCGCCTTTTTCGAGAACATAAGCGGATTTTGCGATTTTTCCGAGGTCGTCAAAGCTTGCCATGTCTTTAACATCAAAGCTCAGAGCAACCGTTTCGGATTCGCCCGGAGCAAGAAGCGAAGTTTTTTTGAATGCCGCAAGCTCTCTTGCAGGCTTGCCGAGCTTGCCCTGAGGCGCGCTGTAATAAAGCTGAACAACCTCTTTGCCCGCTCTGCCGCCCGTGTTTTTAACATTAACTACGGCAACTATTTTGCCCTCGCTCTCGCAGCATACTCTGCCGCTGAGCTCAAAGCTTGTGTAAGAAAGACCGAAGCCGAAGGGATAGCGGACACTTTCCTTTGCGCCGGGAACCGTTTCAAAATATCGGTAGCCAACATAGACATCGTCGGTATAATAAATATATTTGAAGCTTTCCCAGAACTCTTCCTTGCAGGGATAGCAGTCATATGATTTTGCAATTGTATCGGCAAGCTTGCCGGACGGATTAACGTCACCGCAGAGGATGTCGGCAATTGCCGCGCCGCCTTCCATGCCGCCCTGCCAGCCGAACAAAACAGCCGAAACCTCTTTTTTCTCGGCAAAATATTCGCAGTCAATAACCGCACCCGAATTGATAACGATAACAACCTTGGTAAAGCCTTCACAAATTTTATCGATAAGCTCTTTTTCCAAATCGGAAAGATAATAGTCACCGCCCCGGGGTCTGCGGTCAACGCCTTCTGCGGAAAAACGGCTGATTGTGACAACCGCGGTATCCGCCCATTCCGAAGCCGATTTAATAAGCCCGTCGGGAACTGCAGGCTCTTTAACATGCATACTTGCAAAGGTGTCATAGGTCATATCGTCGCGTTTTGTGCAGAATTCCATTGCATTAACGATATCCCAGGTTGCGTTTATCTGTGCCTGAGTGGGAATGTTCACGCTTTCAGCCTCAACATAGTCCTTATAGAAATCGATGAGGGGCATATAAACCGAAACATCCTTCATTTTGAAGCCGTCAAAGATGTTGCGGATATACGGAGTGTGCACATCGCCACTGCCTCCGCCGCCTTTTATGTATTCAATGGTTGCCTTGCCGAAAAGAGCAATTTTTTCGCCCTTTTTCAGGGGCAAAGCATTGTTTTCGTTTTTAAGAAGCACCATGCCCTCTGTTGCCGCTTCTCTTGAAAGAGCGATATGCTTTTTTGAAGCCGTTGCACAGCGGCCGTCAACGCCGAGAGGGATGCAGGGCTGAAATCTGAATCTTGCGAATTTATTCATAGAAAATCCGTCCTATCTTAATGGAATTGATATAATTATATACCACGCCCGAAGTGCCGTCAAGAAAAAAGAGCCGAAAGCAAACGCTTTCGGCTCTTTGTTTTGCAAGTCAATTACTTAAACTTACGCTTACGAGCAGCTTCGGACTTCTTCTTTCTCTTTACCGAAGGCTTCCCATAGTTTTCTCTTTTACGAACCTCCTGAATAACGCCGTCTCTTGAAGTCTGTCTCTTAAATCTTCTGAGTGCGTTCTCGAGTGATTCGCCTTCCTTAACTTTTACCTGACTCAATGTATTCCCTCCCCTCATTAATTAGGGACTATAATCAAAATTCATAGCTTGTTTGGTATTATACAACAAACAGGCCCTGCTTGTCAACCTTAAAAATATGAATTTTTTAAGACAATCAGGGGCGAACAACTATGTTGACAAGTCTGCCCTTGACATAAAGCTCTTTAACGATTGTCATACCGTTGACGGCTTCGGCAATTTTGTCAAGAGACTTTGCTGCTGCAATTGCTTCTTCCTGAGTTGCTTCGGCAGAGATAACAAGCTTTTCTCTGACCTTTCCGTTAATCTGAACGGCAATTTCGATTTCATTGTCAACGCATTTTGCTTCGTCATATGAAGGCCAGCTTGTTTCGTTGAGCATTCCTTCAAAGCCGAGAAGCTGCCACATTTCCTCGGTAACATGAGGAGCAAACGGATTAAGAATAGTAATAAATGTTTTAAGCTCTGCCTTGTTGATTGCACCCTTTGCATAAATCTCGTTGGTAAGAGTCATCATTGCGGCAATTGCGGTGTTGTATTTAAGGGTTTCGATATCGTTTGAAACTTTCTTGATTGTCTTATGGAAGCTGCTTTCAAGCTCCTTCGAATAAGCATCTCCGTCTGTTACGATATCAAGCATGCCCCACACTCTGTCAATAAATCTCTTGCAGCCCTTAACGGCGGTTTCGCTCCAGGGAGCAGCCTTTTCATAGTCGCCCATGAAAAGAACATAAGCTCTGAGCACATCTGCGCCGAACTGGTCAACAACCTCGTTGGGATTGATAACATTGCCCTTGGATTTGGACATCTTTTCACCGTCGGGGCCGAGGATAAGGCCTTGAGCGGTTCTCTTTGCATAAGGCTCGGAAACGGGCACTTCGCCAAGGTCATAGAGGAATTTATACCAGAATCTTGAATAGATAAGATGTCTTGTAACATGCTCCATGCCGCCGTTGTACCAGTCAACGGGCATCCAATACTTAAGCTTATCTTTATCTGCAAAAGTCTCTGTGTTGTGCGGGTCGATATAGCGAAGGAAATACCATGACGAGCCTGCCCACTGAGGCATTGTGTCGGTTTCTCTCTTTGCGGGCTGACCGCACTTCGGGCAGGTGCAGTTAACATAGGATTCAATCTTTGCAAGCGGACTTTCGCCGTCTGTGCCGGGCTCAAAGTTTTCAACCTCGGGAAGCTCAAGAGGAAGCTGATCATAGGGAACAGCCACAGTACCGCAATGCTCGCAGTGAACGATGGGAATGGGCTCGCCCCAATATCTCTGGCGGTTGAACGCCCAGTCATTCATCTTATACTGAACGCCCTTTTCGCCGATACCTTTTTCTTCAAGCCATGCGGCAATTTTTTCGATGGATTCCTTTTTGTTGGTCATGCCGTTGAGGAAATCGGAGTTAACCATTTCGCCGTCGCCTGTGTAGGCTTCAACGCCGATGTCGCCGCCCTTGATAACCTCAATGATATCAATACCGAACTTGGTCGCAAATTCATAGTCACGCTGGTCGTGCGCGGGAACAGCCATGATTGCGCCCGTACCGTAGCCCATCATAACATAGTCCGAAATATAGATAGGAACTTCCTTGCCGTTAACGGGATTGATTGCGCTGAAGCCGCTGAGCTTAACGCCTGTCTTTTCCTTAACAAGCTGGGTTCTTTCAAACGCAGACTTCTTGCTGCACATATCTCTGTAAGCCGCAACTTCGTCCATGTTGCCGATTTTCTCTGCATACTTATCGATAAGCGGATGCTCGGGAGCCATAACCATAAAGGTTACGCCGAAAAGTGTGTCGGGTCTTGTTGTGTAAATCTTAAGCTGTTCTTCGGTGTCCTTGATTGAGAAGTTAACGAACGCACCCGTTGACTTGCCAATCCAGTTTTCCTGCTGAAGCTTTATGTTGGGAAGATAGTCAACCTCTTTAAGACCTTCGAGGAGCTTGTCTGCATATTCTGTTATGCGGAGATACCAGACATCCTTAGTTTTCTGAACGATATCGTTATGGCAGATATCGCACTTGCCGCCCTGCGAATCCTCGTTTGAAAGAACAACCTTGCAGTGGGGGCAATAGTTAACGAGAGTCTTATCTCTGAAAGCGAGACCGTTTTCAAACATCTTGAGGAAAATCCACTGGGTCCACTTATAATAACCCTTCTCGGTGGTATCGATAACCTTTGACCAGTCAAAGGAGAAGCCTACTCTTTTAAGCTGGCTTGTGAAATTTTTAATATTATTGTCTGTAACAATTCTGGGGTGAGTGTTGGTTTTGATGGCATAGTTTTCAGTCGGCAAACCGTAAGCATCAAAGCCGATGGGGAAAAGAACATTATACCCCTCAAGCCTTCTTTTGCGCGAAACAACCTCAAGGCCCGAATAAGCCTTGATATGGCCAACGTGCATGCCCGCGCCGCTGGGATAGGGGAACTCAACAAGTGCATAGAACTTGGGCTTTGAATAATCCTCTGAGCATTCAAAGGTCTTGTTTTCTTCCCATATATCCTGCCACTTTTTTTCTACATTTTTAAAATCATACTGAGCCATTTTGCTCATCTTCCTTTCGTAATTCAACCTATGTTTAAATGAAAAATGAAAAATTAAAAATGAAGAATTTCGGATAGACTCCTCCTGTGACCGATTTTATTCGGATACGGGCAGAGCCCGTCATTAATTATTAATTTTTCATTATTCCTTATTAATTCAAATTAACCTTCTGTTATAACTCCGCTTAAATCTACAATGCTTGCATCTGCCCAGAGCCTTTCGAGATTATAATATTCTCTGTCCTCATGCCGGAAAAGGTGAACGATGATTGTTCCGTAATCAAGCAAAATCCAGCCTGTCGCCCTTCCTTCAATATGCTCGGGGTCAATGCCGAGACGCTGTTTGATTTCATATTCAACATCATCCGCAAGCGACTTGACATGGGTATTTGATGTACCCGAAGCGATAACAAAATAATCCGAAACAATCGTGACTTCTTCTGTTTTGATTGCGGTTATGTCAATCGCTTTTTTTTCGTCAAGAACCTTTGCAATTTCCATAACGAGATTCTTTGAATCCATATATACTATCCTTTCTTAAGGTTTAAAATCATATCATTATAGCATTCCACGGTTGCCGGGTGAATCGGCAGATTTTTTGAAGCAAGTTTATTTACCGTGTAACGTGAAGTATATAAAATCGCTTCATCAAGGCTTTTTTCAGCAAGCTTGCGAACAACGCCCACATCGGGGTAATCCCTGTCTGCCGAAATAAAATCCGCCGTGTAAACTATTTTTTCAAGCAGAGTCATGCCTGCCCTGCCTGTTGTGTGCCACCTGACAGCACCGAGAATTTCTTCGTCGCGGATTATTCCGTTTTCTTTGAGAAAAACCGCACCCGAAATCTGATGCCAGACCTTGGAGTTTGAAAAATCAACCGTCGTCAGCCTTTCGCCGCTTTTTTCCATCATTTCAAAATGCTCTGCGGTGCTTGCGTTTTTCATAACGTCGTGCATAAGACCCGCTGTTCTCGCTTTTTGAACATCCGCGCCGTATTTTTCGGCAAGAGCTGCCGCGCACTCACAAACGCACTCGCTGTGATGCAAACGGTAATCATCAAGCTTTGCCGCAAGTATTTTTCTGAATTCCGAAAGCCCGTCATCATAAAGACCGTTCTCTTCGATATATTCATGCACCGCAGGGTCAAGCAACGCGGAAGTGTCGTTGCGCGCAATTGCAACTCTTATCTGAGTTGAGCTGATTTCAAGAGGCTCAATATCAAGAAGGATAATTCTTTTCTGCTGCTCGGACGTATAGACGGATAAATCCGCTTCAAAGCCGTTTTCGCGCGACGCCGCACATATTACGGCAAGCTCAAGAATTTCTTCCCAAAGATACCATTGCCTGAAAGTTTCAAGCATGTCCGAGCCTATGATGAAATAAAGCTCGTCTGCGGGATACTGCTTTTTAAGCTCACGCAGGGTTTCAACCGTGTAGCTCTTGTTGCCTCGGTCAAGCTCGATTGATGACACCTCAAAACGGCTGTCACCCGAAAAAGCAAGGCGACACATCTCTGTGCGCTCGCTGCCCTTAGCCAGCTTGCCGGGAATTTTATGAGGAGGCACGCACGACGGAACAATCAGAACCTTGTCCATACCGATTTTATCTGCCGCCGCTTTTACAAGGCGCACATGGCCGGCATGCGGCGGATTGAAGGTTCCTCCGAAAACTCCGATTTTTATAGGAATCTCTCCTTATTTGATATTAACCTTTGTGTTCATGATTTTCGCCGTGCCTACAAAGAGAAGAGCGGCACAGACAACGTTGAAAATCGTGCCCGCAATACCGAAGCTCAATCCGACGGGATTTGCCATGGTCGAAAGAGTGTCATAAAAAACTCCGTCAGACGTAACAACGATTGTGAGCGGAACATACTGAGCAAGAAGAACACTGATAACCTGCATAACAATGAAAACAGCAAAGAAGATAACAACAGCCGCAAAGCCGCCGAGCTTCTGCATGCTTCTTGTGTTTGCAAGAGTGATTGCAAAATAAAGCTGAGCAATAAGAACAACTATTCTGATGAAAACAATCAGTGCAACAAGCGCGATAACAAGCTTGATTGTGTCACCCGAAGGAAGGCCCTCAAACATCATTGTCATCATCTGCAGTGCCATTTTGACATCCTCGCCTATCATTGCCGTTGCATAAAGATAAACGCCGATAAATATGCCGCCCGCAACCGCATAGCTGAGAAGCATCCAGCAAAAAGATGTTATTGTTTTTGCCGCAAGAAGCTGGCCGCTTGTGACGGGCAGAGTGAAGCTCAGATAGCCCTGACCGCCGAAAAGAGTCTTTTTGAAATTTGAAACAACGCTCACAAAAGTCATAACAACCGCAAGAATGCCCGTTGCGATGAGAACGATTGTTGCCAGCGCGCTCAGCCATGTTATTTTAACAATAAATGCCGCCATCATTATGAGTATCGCCGCCGCGGCAACAACATAAATCATGCCGATTGTGTGGATATTCGCCTTGAACTCATTCTTAATTAACTTGCCAAGCATTAGCGAACACCTCCTTAAACAAATCCTCGATTGTTCTGCCCGAAGCCGTGATATCCTCAACCTTTGCTTTAACAAGAACCTGACCTCTGCCTATCATGAGAACGGAATTAAAAATCTTTTCAACGTCATAAATAAGATGGGTCGAAATGAGGATTGTTGAGCCTTCGGGGTGATTCTTCATGATTGTGTCAAGAATAAAAGCTCTTGCCGCGGGGTCAACGCCGCCGAGAGGCTCGTCAAGCACATAGAGCTTTGCATTTCTGCACATAACAAGAAGAAGCTGCAGTTTTTCCTGCATACCCTTTGACATGGTTTTGATTTTCTGCTTCGGCGGAAGCTGGAACACATCAAGCATTCTGAACGCCTTATCCTTATCAAAATCCTTATAGAAATCTGCCATGAAGTTGATGGCATCAACGCAGCGCATCCAATCCGCAAGATAGGTCTTTTCGGGCAGATATGCAACCTTTGCTTTTGTTACAACGCCGGGTTCATCGCCGTCAATAAGAACCTCACCCGAATAATCATGAATAAGACCTGTCAGAATTTTGAGAAGGGATGTTTTTCCGCTGCCGTTGGGGCCGAGCAAGCCTATAATCTGGCCGCCTTCAAAGCTGAAAGACAAATCCTTCAGAACCTGATGGCTGCCGTAAGACTTGCTAAGATTATTTACAGAAATAATATCAGACATTTTTTCCTCCCATTATTTAAAACACCGTTTTTGAGCGATGTTTATAATCGGTTAGTATTATATCACTATTAATTATAAAATAAAAGACCTATTTTGCGATTTTTTACCTGTAAATGTAAAAAAGAAATTAACAATTTGCAAAATATTATAAAACAGCCGCGGCAACCACAAATAATTGCCGCGGCATTTGCATTATTGCTCATTTTCCTGAGTATTTTTAATGTTTTCCGAAATTCTTACATTTGCGGTTTTGTATGCTTTTTGGACAACCTTTTCAAAATACTCAATCTCATAATTTACGAGATTTTCGTTATATTCGTTGTTGTATTTTTCCACGCCCATGTTATTTCTGGTGTCGGTTTTCCAGTCAAAATCTTCAGGATTGTTTTTTATGAAATAAACGATGTAAAGGCCGGATTGGTCGGCGAAGAAAGCTGTGTCACCCTCCTTGCGGCTGCTGTCCAGAACCCAGTTGTTGACTTGAAAATAGTAGTCGCCCGTGCTTACGGTTCTTTCGCTGCCGTAGCCTGTATCAACACATGCTTTTAAGAATTCATCCTTAGGCATGTCCTTCCATGAGTTATAAAGACCTTCCACCTGATAATACAATTCTTCAATTGTTTCGTTACTTTCGTTGCCGGCAAAATAATATTCATAAATTATCACATCACGGGTTGTTGAGAAGAAAGGAACCTCTTCGATATAAACAAGATATTCATAGAGCACACCCCGAACAATTCCGACCTCACCTGCAACTCTTTGGCTGTCAAATGCCCATTCGGCAACCTCAGGTCCGAAAGTGCTTTCAAGAACGCTTTTGGGAACATAAAAGTTCTGTGTCATAACCTCTGCGTTATAATCCGGCTGGGAGCTGTTGCCGACTGCAAAATCAAGAAATTCCTTTTCCGTGTTTATTTTTGAAACTTCAAGCGCACTGTATTCATTTTCAATGGGATATACTCTTGATTTTATAACCTTGTAGTCGCTTGCGTTTTCTTTGCATTCTTTTTCAACCTGCTCATCGGTAAAATCAGTCTTATATTTTTCAAGCGTATCGATTTCATGTTTATAAGCATAGGTGTTCATGATTTCTCGCGCAGCAAACATTGCAAAAGTTGTTCCTTCTCCGTAAACAGACTCAACATACTCATCGGGAGTTTCGCCGGAGTCTATGGCATAATCATTAACTCTGCCGTATGTTTGCATAAGGTCACGAATTTCGGCATCTGTAAGAGTTGTTCCGTTTGCAATCGCGGCATCAAACACCAAATAATATGCCTGCATGTTTTCCGCCGCCTTAAAAAGGAAATCCTCTGCCCATGTATAGTCATCCTTAAGATGCTTCTGCTCATCGGGCAAAAGCAGCGGGTCATATCCCGTTACATTTGAGCCTCTCTTTTCAATTGCATAATTAATTTCATTCAGCTGTAAATAGTATTGGTCAAGGTAATGTAAAACAAGCAGATTCGTTGAAACATCGCGCTCACCGACCTTCATTGCAACACCGTTCTTTTTACAGCTCGCCTTGTTATCCTCCTCAGCCTGATTCAGGATATCGGCAAACTCCTTTACCATCTGAACGCCTTTATAGTCAACGAAAGTATAGCTGCCGTCGGCGTTTACCGACTGCGTTGTGCTTGTCACATCCGTATTTTTATTGTTTTTATCGATTGCGGGCTTTATGACAAAAATGCCGATAAACACGGCGGCAATAACAACAACCGCCGCAACAACGGCAATTATTATTTTGGCAGGCTTCTTTTTTGTTTCCGCATTCTGAGCATACTGTTTTGGCTGAGTGTTCTTTTCTGCATTATTTTTATTGCTCATTTTTTTATCTCCTTGTTTCAGTTCTGCTTTCTTACAACCTTATATTCATCATAAGGATTGTAATACGGGCATTCAAATGCACCGCCCTGCATGAATCTGTAAAGCTCGTCCTCGTCAAGATTAACAAGGCATTCATAGCATTCATATTCTTCGTTATAATCATAATAGGCGCAGCTTTCGCAGCATGATGCCCCTGCCATGTTTCTCACCTCAGTATATCGGAATGATAATTTCTTTTTCGGTTTTTTTTATGCCGTCCATACCCAATTCTCTCAGATGAGGGCCGAAAAACATTCCGGGAGCACGGCCGGAAGGATAAAGGTCGAGCAACGGTGCCATAACAAAGGCTCTTTCAAGCACTCTGGGATGGGGAACGGTCATTTCGAAGCTTTCGCTTTTAAAACCTTCATAGAGGATAAGGTCAAGGTCGATTATTCTCGGAGCGTTTTGCTTCGTTCTGACCCTTCCCATTGCCGCTTCAATTCCGAGGCATTCGCCGAGCAGCATCGCAGGAGTAATGTCGGCTTCAACAAGAATAGCCGCATTCAGAAACTTTGCATCATCCTCACAGTCAACGGGCTCTGTTTCGTAAACGCTTGAAGCTTTGATTATTTTCACTCCCGAGAGCTTGGCTACAGCTCTGACTGCCGCATTAAGATTCTCTATTCTGTTGCCGAGATTTGAGCCCAATGCAATAACGGCTTCACTCATTTTTATCAACCCTTTCTCTGAAAATCTCAACTCCGACATATTCAAAATCCGCTTTTATCGGAGCTTCGGGCTTTTTGAGAAGAATTCTCAGACTTTGAATTTTCTCAAAGCTCTCAAAAAGTCCGTCGGCAACTCTCTGTGCCGCCCTTTCAAGCAAATCATCCTTTTGGCTCGTGAATATGCGAACGGTTTCTTTTATTATTTTCGCATAGCTGACGGTATCCTCAACATTATCGCTCGCGCAAGGAACGCTGATGTCAACATATGCATCGATATCAAAAACAAAATTCTGCCCGTCAACCTTTTCTTCGGGATTGACGCCGTGATAAGCAAAAATTTTGAGATTTCTGACAAGTATTTTATCCATGTTTTAAACCTTCCTGTAAACGGCATCGGCAACCTTCGCACCCTGAACGCCCGAAAAAACATCGTGAACTCTTATTATATCGGCTCCTCCCGCAATTGCAGCCGTATGCGCCGCAACCGTACCCGCATCGCGCAGGGAGCTTTCGCTTTCGCCGCAAGCCGCGCCGATAAACCTTTTTCTTGAGCCTGCCGCCATCAGCGCAATACCCTTGAATTTGAGCCACTGCATGTTGCGGATAAGCTCCAGATT
>JAZLCS010000072.1:0-1721 GCA_045614385.1 Acutalibacteraceae bacterium
TCTTTGATGCAGGCTGCTGTGATGATAATGAAACAAAGGCAACAATTGCCGATGTGTTCAAGAACAAGGATTACCTCTGCGATACTCATACAGCAGTTGCGGTTAAGGTATACTATGACTACAAGGCAAAGACAGGTGACACAACACCTGCCGTAATTGCATCAACAGCAAGCCCCTTCAAGTTCAGCGAAGCAGTGCTTGAAGCAGTTGCAGGCGGAACCGAGGGACTTGACGAATTTGAAATGGTTGAGCGCCTTGCTGCCGTAACAGGCAGAACTTGCCCCGAACAGCTTGCAAATCTTCGCGAAAAGAAGGTCAGATTTGACGGCTGCTGCTCCAAGGACAGCATGGACGGCGTTGTGTTTAATATGCTCGGTATTTAATTACATGCTTGTTGCGTTTTTGTTGAGCTTGAAGGTTGAGCACTGTGTTTCGCCGCATTTGCAGGCGGAGGAGTTACCTACTTCAATGCTGCCTGCGGTGCAGGCTGTGTCGCCCTTATGATACACGCAGTTTTTGGCAAAGCATGTGATTTCGCTGATTTTCTTATCCACTTTGCTGTTCTCCTTTCGTTTATTGCGGTCTTCCGCAACAGTATTATTTGCAGTGAAGCTTGAATTATTTTCGGAAAGGATATGTTTATGGCTCTTTTTGTAATCGGAGATCCGCATCTTTCGCTTGCAACAGGCAAGTCAATGAATATTTTCGGCGGTTGGACGGATTATGAAAAGCGGCTTGAAAAGAATTGGCGGCGGGTTGTCAGCGAAAATGATACGGTAGTGCTTGCAGGCGATATTTCATGGTGCATGAATCTTGAAGAGGGGCTTGAAGATTTTCGTTTTCTTGATTCCTTGCCCGGCAGAAAAATAATTCTTAAAGGCAACCACGATTATTGGTGGGCAACGAAGAAAAAAGCCGATGAATTTTTTGAAAAATATTCATTAAAAACACTCAATATACTGCATAATAATGCCTATACGGAAGGGGATTTTGCAATCTGCGGCACTCGCGGCTGGTTTTTTGATGCCGAGAGCGATGCCGATAAAAAGGTTGTTCTGCGCGAGGCGGGCAGGCTGAGGGCATCAATTGCCGCTGCCAAGCAAACAGGTCTTGAGCCGGTTGTGTTTCTTCATTATCCACCGCTTAATATAACCCAGAAATGTGACGAGATATATAACGTTTTGGTTGAAGAAAACATAACAAGGTGTTATTACGGCCATCTTCATTCATATTCGCATACGGGCGCATTCAACGGTATTAATGACGGAATAAGATTTTCGCTCATTTCAAGCGATTTTTTGGAGTTTTGTCCTGCTTTGGTCTATTAAATTTTGTCAATATCACCAAAAGAAAGCCTGAAAAACAAGAAAAATTAACCAAACATAAGAAAATATAAATATATATAGAAATTTTTGATTTTATTTGTTATAATCAATAGCGTTATAAAAGAACAAGCGGCAAAATGCCTTGATTTTGTTGCTAAAACGGAGGAATTCTAATGAGCTTAGTATCAGCAAACAAAACAGAAACAAACACCTATGCAGTTGAAATCGCCATTGCGGCTGAAGATTTCAGAGCTGCCATTCAGCAGGCCTATCTCAAGCAGAGAAAGTCAATTCAGATTCCCGGCTTCCGCAAGGGCAAGGCTCCTCTCATGATGATTGAGAAGCTTTACGGTCAGGAAGTTTTCTTTGAAGACGCTCTTGATATCGTTTTCCCCG
>JAZLCS010000073.1:0-6574 GCA_045614385.1 Acutalibacteraceae bacterium
GGATTACCCTGATATGGCTTACGAAGTTTTGAAAGAATACAAATAAAAGAATACAAATAAGAAGAACACGCATTGTCAATCAACAATGCGTGTTCTTTGTGTTTTATGCAACTTTCTTTTTCTTCATAAATCCTAAGCCGATAAGCATGATTACGGCGAACAGGATAAGATATCCGGGAATTTCCGCCTTGTGTGCAACAAACGCGGCAACAACCATAAACAAGCTGCCGGCAATTGCAAGTGCAGGAACAACAAAACGCTTAAATGCGGGGAGCTTTTTGTCAGCAAACATTTTGAAGAATATGGGAATATAGAAAGGATAGATTGTTACGATGGGAAGCTCTGTGGGGTCAAAAGCAAACATCTTGAGTGCCGATGCGGTTGAACTGTTGAGGTTTGCAAAATAGAAGTATACAAGCCATGCGGCGCAAAGAAGAAGCGCAAGAATTGATGAGTTGCCGGGCATGTTGGTGTGCTTGTCAAGATATCCGAAAACATGGGGTGCAGGGCCTCTGCCTCTGCTTGCAATTGAATAAAGACCTCTTGTGCAACCGAGCATAAGACCGTTGAGTGTGCCAAGGCATGAAACGATAACAAAAACAAAGATTCCGGTTCCCATAGCCTTTCCGAATACTGCACCGAAAGCGTTTCTTGCAGCAGCCTGGCCACTTGCCATCATGTCAGCGTTTTTGATGCTGCCTGCAAGTCCTACATAGTAAAGAACATATATGGCAACAATTATAAGTGAGCCGATAACAAGAGCTTTGGGAAGATTTTTCTTGCCGTCTTTGAGTTCTGCGTTAATTGATGTTGCAATAATCCAACCTTCATAAGCAAAAACGGTAGCGCAAACAGCGGTGAAAATAGCTTCGCTTGCGGGAACCTCATTAACAACTGTTGTGAAGTTTTCAACAAGAACACCGTTGTCATTTGTAACGCCGTAAATTGTTCCTACAATACCCATAAGGAGAAGGGGAACAAGCTTTATAAATGTGGTTGAAACCTGGAATTTGCCTGAGATAATGGGAGAAAGTGTGTTAAGTGCATAGCTTCCTATGAGATAGAAACCTGTAAGAACGAAGCACATGCCGCTTGTCGGGTCTGCGCCGTCACCTTGGAAAACAACCAATGTGTATCTTGCTGAAAGCCACGCAAGAGCCATTGTAAGGGTAGGATAATAAATTGTGCTTAAGAACCAACCGATAATGTAGCCGTATTTTTCGCCGATGGTTGCTTCTGCATAGTCAACTACACCGTTGACCTTTTCGTATTTGGTTGCGAGAATCGAAAAGGTGTATGCAGAGATAATCATGATGACGCCGCCGATTATCCAAGCAAGAATGCCGATTTTAAGGTTGCCGCCTGTTTTGTTAAGGATAGCTTCTGCTTTGAAAAATACGCCGCTTCCCACAACAATGCCGACAACCATGCAGATTGCGGTCAGCAAGCCGTATTTTTTCTTGAGTTCGTTTGCCATGTTACCAACCTTTCGTTTGTGAATTTTTTGTTAATGTATTTTCATTCTACAATGTAAATGCTGAAAAGTCAATATTATAAATACTTGATATAAAAATAAAAGTATGATATAATCAATCAACAAAACGGAGGATTATAATTATGGTTAAAAAAATAATTGCCGCAGTGTGTGCGGTTGCTGCATTGTTTTGTCTGTCAGCTTGCAATATTAACAGAGATAATTCAAAAGCGGAAATTACAACAGTGTTGCAAACAGAAAGAGTAACAAGGATTCATAACAATTTTAAGGATGTTTTGCCTTCTTTTAAATTCGAAAATCCGATAAGTGAAAAATACGAAGAAAGCATAAGATATGTTTTGAGTGTAAGATGTTCCCAAAAAGAGTTTGAAAAATATGTTAAGGCACTTAAAAAAGCGGGCTTTGTTAATTCTGCAACAGAAGCATCAACCTATTATTCCGCAAAAACCGAAGACGGATATTTTGCAGAAGTGACATATATCCAAGAAATTCTTACCGTACATGTAAAAAAGGTTTAAGGTAAAATTTAAGGCTGTATCCATCGTCCCTGCGATGAGATACAGCCTTTTTATATTATTTCAGTTTTCTTGCAAGGTCATTAAGGAATAGCTCGTTTTCAAGTGAAACAGGTGTGGTATCCTTGTTGATATGAACAAACTCAATGTCCATAATTCTTGCAAAATCGCGAAGCATTTCGGCATCCGCGTCATAGGAAAGTACAGTGTGATGTGCGCCGCCTGCGATAATCCAGCATTTTGCGCCGGTGCAAAGGTCAGGCATAGCTCTCCACATAACTCTTGCAACGGGGAGATTGGGCATGGGAAGAATGGGCTTCACACATTCAATATCCTGACAAATCATTCTCAGTCTGCCGCCCATGTCGACGAGACTTACAACAACCGCAGAGCCAGCCTTGCCTTCAAAAACAAGCCTTGCGGGATCGCCCTTGCCGCCGATGCCGAGAGGATGAACCTCAATTTTCGGCTTATCTGCCGAAAGAGTGGGGCAGACCTCGAGCATGTGTGCGCCGAGTGAATATTCTGCGCCGGGTGCAAGGTTATATGTGTAGTCCTCCATGAAAGCCGTACCGCCGTTCATGCCTTCAGTCATTGCTTTCATAACGGCTGTCATTGCCGAAACCTTCCAGTCTCCTTCGCCGCCGTAGCCGTAGCCCTGTTCCATGAGTCTCTGGCTTGCAAGACCGGGGAGCTGTTCCATGCCGTGAAGGTCTTCAAAGGTGTTTGTGAATGCCTTGCAGCCCTGCTCGTCAAGCATTTTCTTCATTGCGATTTCTTCTTTTGCCTGATAACGCACAGCGTCAAGATTGTTTGTTGCAAAATCGTATTTTTCTGCATATTCAGCCATAAGTGCGTCAACCTCGGCATCTGTAACCGCGTTGATATATTCAACAAGTGTGCCTACGGGCCATGTGTTTACCTGCCAGCCGAGAACCTCCTGAACGCCGACCTTGTCGCCTTCGGTAACGGCAACGTTTCTCATGTTATCGCCGAAACGCATAACCTTAAGTGATTTTGAGAATGCCGCACCTACTGTGGAACGCATCCATTTGCCAAGCTCTGCAAGAACTTTTTCATCCTGCCAGTAACCCATGATAACCTTTCTGGGTGTGCGAAGCCTTGCGGCGATGAAGCCGTGTTCTCTGTCACCGTGAGCGGCCTGATTGAGATTCATGAAATCCATGTCGATTTCTTCGTTGGGAATATCTCTGTTATACTGTGTGGCAAAATGGCAATAGGGCTTCTGAAGCTCTTTAAGACCGTTCAGCCACATTTTTGAAGGAGAGAAGGTGTGCATCCATGTGATGATGCCCGCACATTTATCGTCAAAATTTGCCTCTTTTACAACCTGTGAAATCTCTTCGGGAGTTTTGGCGGTAACTTTATATACAATCTTGCAGGGGAGAAGACCGCTTTTGTTCATTTTGTCAGCCATTTCGGCAGCTCTCTGAGCAACGGTATCAAGCACCTCGGGGCCGTAAAGGAACTGACTTCCTACAACAAACCAGAATTCATATTTTTCCATATACATAACAAATCATCCTTTGGCTTTTTTCTTGATTTTATCATTATTATCATTCGGTGTCAAATAAAAATTGTGATATTTCATTTAATATTGTTATTAACACTTGAACTGCATAATTGTTTCTGTTATAATCTATAAAGATAAATAAAACCGATTGGAGTGAACGGTATGAGTATGAAATATGTAATCAAGTATAAGTCGGCAGGTGAGGTTGTTACAACCAACGAGACAGAGAACGATTTTTATTCTCTCGATATTACCGAAAATGCGGACAGATATACTGTTGTTCTTAATCCGAAAAAGGATTTTGAGCTTGTTGATTTCTATGCCGAAACAGATTATGAATTTGTGAAAAATGATTGGTTTTTTGTCGGCGGATATCAGTCATGGACAAAATCAAGAGAATATCAGAGCAATCATATTCAAAGAGGCGTTAATAAGCTTTCAAAGATTCATCCTCTTGCAAGCCATGCAGCAAAGCTTTTCGGCGACCAGTATATTGTTGATTATTCAGAAATTCCCGGTGAATTTCACAGCCATTGCTATACATATATCAGAAACGGTAAAAAGGTTAAGCTTTTCGGTTCGTTGAGTGAAAAAACAGGCTTTACTTATTTTAAAGTAAAAATGAACGATAACTATTTCTCAATACATAAGGATGTTCTCGGCAAGCTTGTGACAGAACCTTATACTGTGTTCGATGTAGTTTATTATGAAGGCGGATATGAAGAAGTATTTGATAAGTATTTTGCAAATTTCAACATGCCCGAAACAAGAAACGGTTCAATGAGCGGCTACACCTCATGGTATAACTACTTCCAGAAAATCGATGAAAAAATTATTCTCCGTGACCTCAACGGTCTCAACTGCGCAAAAAATGAAGTCAATATTTTTCAGATTGACGATGGCTACGAAACCTTTGTCGGTGACTGGCTTGATCACTGTGAAAAATTCCCCAACGGCATGAAATATATTGCCGAAAAGGTTCATGCAAAGGGCTACAAGGCAGGTATATGGATTGCTCCGTTCAGTGCTCAGCGCGTTTCAAGAACAGCAAAAGAGCATCCCGATTGGCTCATTAAGGACGAAAACGGCAAGCCTCAGATCGGTTGCATCGGTTGGGGCGGTGCATATACTCTTGATATTTACAACGACGAAGCAAGAGAATACATCAAGCATTTCTTTGATGTTATTCTCAACGATTGGGGCTATGACATGGTTAAGCTTGATTTCCTTTACAGCCAGTGTATTTCTCCGAGAAACGGTAAATGCCGCGGCGAAATTATGTATGATGCAATGCAGCTTCTTCGCGAATGTGTGGGCGACAAGCTTCTTCTCGGATGCGGTATCCCCATGAGTGCAGCAATCGGAATTTGTGATGCATGCCGCATCAGCTGCGACGTTGACCTGACATACAAGGGCAAGATTTATAACCATATCCATGTCAATAATGAAATGCTCAGCGCACAGAGCGCAATTAACAACTCCTTTTTCCGCCGTCATCATAACGGCAGAGTTTTCATGAATGACCCCGATGTATTCTTCCTGAGAAATCACAACCTTAAGTTCAATTGGGAGCAGAAGCATCTGCTTGCAAGAGTTAACAACCTTTGCGGTAATGTTCTTTTTGTTTCGGATAATGCAGGTGAGTTTAATAAAAAGCAGGTTGAATATCTGAGAAAATATTTCAAAAAGACAAACGAAAAGATTGTTGCCGCCGAATATATCAATGAAAAAGTAATCAGAGTTGATATTGATGATAACGGAGTAGCCAAAGTTCTTGAGTTCAACCTCAAAACAGGCGAGGTTATCAGAGATAACTAACCGCAAGCTTTAAATTTTGCAGCAACAAAAAATAAACTGACTCCGTTCATTCAGCGGAGTCAGTTTTTTCTTGAATACGTTTGTTTTTGAAGGTTATTTGCAAAATTTTCTAAAATTGTTTGTTAAGAGATTCCAACCTTAAATATCGCTTTGTTTATCGAAACAAAAAGCTTTCCGAAAAGCAGACAACTGAAATTTTTAACGGTTATTTCCTGAGGAGGAACAACGGGATATTCCGCATCGTATGAATCAATAAGATGCTTTGAGTTAACCGTGTTAAAAAGATAATTAAAACCGATTCGGTGAACATAGAAGCCGTCAATATCTATTCTTTGAGGCAGATAGCAGGTATAACCGAAATCATGGTCTTCCGAATTTTTCGCATTGATGATATGGCTCGATATACCGGAAGGATAAAATTTGCAGTTGCGGATAATAAGCTCACCGTTCCAGGTTGAACCGTAATCCGCACGCAGGTCAATAAAATCTTCTGCCAAAACGGTTGTATTCTCAATCAAAGCAGTTCCGCTGCCAATCAGTTTTATTCCGTGATGGCCGAGAACAGAGTTGATAACCGTCGCATTAAGAACTCCCTGATGAGCATCAAAGCGGGAAAGGGCACAGCCGTCATAAACGAGATTTTTGCAATAATTCGTGCCTGCAATTCCCCAATAATCGATGTCTGTTATATCGTTTGTCTGATTGCAGTTGATAAACTTTGCGTTAACAGCCGTTGCGGCACCTATATCGTAAGTGCCCATTGAAACGGAGGTTCCCGCAGAGCCTGTTGTTGAATATTTTTTATGGCCCGTAAATGTGCTGTTTTTTACCGTTACATCAGCGCAGCACGAAAGGCTGACAAAGGCTGAATACGGAGCACCCGTTTCACCTTCATTTTTAATGTCGTGATATATTCCGTCGATAACGGTATTTGAACGTCTTACCTGAATACCTCGTGTATAATATTTATATTCGGAAGCGGCGTTGTTTGCAAGAGTTGTGAACCTGCCGCCTTTTACAGTTATTGTTTCGGCATCAATCGGATAAGCAGTGGCGGCGGTGATTGAATCAAAGTCCCAGATAAGAGGTGTTTCGGGTGCAATGTTTCCGCTTTCATCGGCAATTATAACATCTGTCTGGTTGCTGCCCGAATTCCGGTTTGCACCCTTGCGGATATATCGCTTGACATTCGAATCCGTAAGCACAACCAAA
>JAZLCS010000074.1:0-3618 GCA_045614385.1 Acutalibacteraceae bacterium
GCGCCCGACTGAACAAAAGCAAGAATATAAGTCGAAATTATTCCGAGAAGAATCTGTCCGCCGCTGACATAAAAATCATCAAGTGTTTTCGAAAGAATAAAAAACACTATTCCCAATATAATCGGTCCGAAGCCCGCAAAAATCAATCCTCTGTGCAAAAATTCTTTTACATACTTATTCATTATTTAACACCCAACCTTTCTTTGACTGTTTTTATATTCCGTCTTGAAACATAATCACTGTAACCGTTTTTGAAAATAACTTTCAGAGTTCCCGAAATAGAAGTATCAAACTTTTTTATTTCATTAATATTTGCTATGCAAGACTGATTAATTTTGACAAATCCACCACTAAGCATTTCTTCAAGCTGATAAAGCCGCACTTTAATCTGAAGTTTTTCCTTTCCTCTGATTGCATATACTTTATTGTTTTCAACAACAAAGCAGGTTATCTGCGCCGGGCTGAGCTTATACGCACCCCCATCTGTATACCCTATGATTTCTTTTTTGTAATCATTTATAAGGCTTTCAATATCATCAATCAATCTTGTCCGTTCGTGTGCATAAATATGAATTTCTTCCTCACGGGTTTTGTCAATGGTTATTCTGAGTTTCATAATCGGCACTCCTTTGTAAGCTTACAATTGAATGATAATATTATCTTTTAAATTTTTCAAGAGCTTTGACGTATTCGGCGTTTCCTGAAAATTATTCGGTAAAAATCAAAAAAATTTTCAAAAAACTATTGACAAAGCGAATTTCTCACGCTATAATAACGCTAACGATAATGATTATCATTAGTGAAAGGAGTGAGACAGATGCACGCACAAAGACACAGCAAACAAAGAGATGCAATTCTCGAAAATCTTTGTTCACGCTACGACCACCCCACAGCCGAAGATCTTTATTTCTCGCTGAAACCCAAAATACCGGCATTAAGCCTTGCAACGGTTTACAGAAATCTTTCTCAGCTTGAGAGCGACGGAAAAATTATCAGAATAGAATCGGCAGGCACTGCACGGTATGACGGCAACATCAATCTCCACTATCACCTTTCTTGCATTAATTGCGGCGGTGTTTTCGATGTGTTCATGGACAACGACTGCGGTCTTTGCGAAAAAGCATCGGAAATTTTCGACGGAAAAATAACAGGTCATTCAGTTTTATTCACAGGCTACTGTTCCGCTTGTAACAAGCAGGTCGGATAAGCAAATAAATTAATCAAAAAATTAAAAATTATATTTTGGAGGAAATTTGTTATGAAAAAGTTTGTATGCTCAGTTTGCGGTTATGTTCACGAAGGTGACTCAGCACCCGAATTCTGCCCCCAGTGCAAGGTTCCCGCAGAAAAATTCAATGAACAGAAAAGCGGCGAAATGTCGTGGGCTGCAGAGCACGTTGTAGGCGTTGCAAAGGGCGTAAGCCAGGAAATCATCGACGGTCTCAGAGCTAATTTCGAAGGCGAATGCTCAGAAGTAGGTATGTATCTTGCAATGGCAAGAGTTGCTCACCGCGAAGGCTATCCCGAAATCGGTCTTTACTGGGAAAAGGCTGCTTATGAAGAAGCAGAACACGCAGCTAAGTTTGCAGAGCTTCTCGGTGAAGTTATCACCGACAGCACAAAGAAGAATCTTGAGATGAGAGTTGACGCTGAAAACGGCGCAACAGCAGGCAAGTTTGAGCTTGCAAAGATGGCTAAGGAACAGGGTCTTGACGCTATCCATGACACCGTTCACGAAATGGCAAGAGACGAAGCAAGACACGGCAAGGCATTTGCAGGTCTTCTTCAGAGATACTTCGGTTAATTCAATAAAATCATAAAGCACAAAGCCGCTCTTTTTAGGGCGGCTTTATTGTTTTTTAGCAAATATATTCATTTTAACATTCAATTTTTTTGCAAAAACACTCATAAAATTACGGATATTTTACAAATAATACTTGTTTTTTATTAATATAAACTTTATAATATAATGTATTCTTTATATAGTAGGATTAGGAGGAAATCACTTGAAACTTCTTTTAGGTAATGAAGCTGTGGCAAGAGGTCTCTATGAAGCAGGATGCCGCGTTGTATCAAGCTATCCCGGCACCCCGAGCACAGAAGTCACAGAATTTGCCGCAACATACGATGAAATATTTTCCGAATGGGCTCCCAACGAAAAAGTTGCAGCCGAGGTCGCTTTCGGCGCATGCGTTGCCGGTGCCCGTTCATTCTGTGCAATGAAGCATGTCGGCCTCAACGTTGCTGCCGACCCGCTTTTCACCGCATCATACACAGGTGTCAACGCAGGCATGGTTATTCTTGTTGCCGACGATCCCGGCATGCATTCTTCTCAGAACGAGCAGGATTCAAGACACTATGCAATGGGCTCAAAAACAATGATGCTTGAACCCTCAGATTCAGCTGAATGCCTTGAATACACAAAGAAAGCTTTTGAGCTTTCAGAAAAATTTGACACGCCTGTTATTATCAGACTCACAACCAGAGTTGCCCACTCAAGAAGCACGGCAAAGCTTGGAGAAAGAGTTGACGGCGGTCTCAAAGAATATGTAAAGAACCCGCAAAAATATGTTATGGTGCCCGCAAATGCAAAGGGCAAGCATGTTGTTGTTGAACAGCGAATTCTTGACCAAATTGCCTATTGCGAAACAGGCGCTGACGGACTCAACACCGTTGAATATAACAGCAAAAAAATCGGCATTATCACCTCGGGCATCTGCTATCAGTACGCAAAAGAAGCTCTCGGCGAAAACGCATCGTACCTCAAGCTCGGCTGCGTCTATCCCCTGCCCGTTGATATGATTAAGAATTTCGCTGCTGAATGCGAAAAGGTTTATGTTCTTGAAGAGCTTGATGATTATATCGAGACTCACTGCCGTAAGAACGGAATTGACGTTATCGGTAAGGATGCTTTCACTCTTCAGGGCGAATATTCTCAGAGCCTTATTGCAAAGGTAATCCTCGGCAAAGAAAACGAAAGCCTTAAGTCCGATGTCAACATAGTTCCCAGACCCCCCGTTCTTTGCGCAGGCTGCCCCCACAGAGGTCTTTTCTACGCTCTCAAGCAGCTTAACGTAACCGTCAGCGGCGATATCGGATGCTACACTCTCGGCGTTTCACAGCCTCTCGGCATGATGGACACCGTTCTCTGCATGGGCGCATCTGTTTCCGGTCTCCACGGCAGAAACCTTGCTGACCCCGCAAACGCCAAAAAGAGCGTTGCTGTTATCGGCGATTCAACCTTTATTCATTCCGGTGTTACCGGTCTTATCAACATTGCATATAATGCAACCGATTCAGTTGTTATCATTCTTGACAACTCAATTACAGGTATGACAGGTCATCAGCAGAATCCCACAACCGGCAAAAACATCAAAGGTGAGCCTGCAAACGCAGTCAGCCTTGAAGCTCTTGCAAAGGCTGTAGGCATTGAAAACGTTACTGTTGTTGACCCTTATAATCTTGCAGAAACAAAAGATGGCATCAAGCAGGCTCTTGAAGCTGACGGTCCCGCGGTTGTTATTTCAAGACGTCCCTGTGCTCTTCTTAAAACAGTTAAACATAATGCGCCTCTCAAAGTAAACAAAGATAAGTGCAAATCCTGCAAAATGTGCATGA
>JAZLCS010000075.1:0-4167 GCA_045614385.1 Acutalibacteraceae bacterium
AAGCGTTTTACATATGGCGGAGATACAGGCAAAGACCAGAGAGTTTATTATTTCAACACAAAAGAAATTCTTGATAACAAGTTCGGCACACCCAACCCCTTTATGTTCGAGGTTGTCAACAAGAGACTTGGTATGACAAGAACCGTTCAGGTAAGATGTAACGGTATTTATTCTTACAAAATCGTTGACCCGCTTCTTTTCTACACAAAAATCGCAGGTAACGTAAGCGATGAGTACAGAAGAGAAGAAATTGATATGCAGCTCAAAACAGAGTTCATTGATGCACTTCAGCCTGCATTTGCAATGCTTTCAGAGCTTGAACTGAGACCTGCACAGATTCCCGGCAAAACAGCTGAACTCAAGAATGCTCTCAACACAGCACTTAAGTTCGACTGGACAGACCCCAGAGGTATCGCAGTTGAGTCAATTGCACTTAATCCGATTACCCTCACACCTGAGGATATGCAGAAGATTAATCAGATGGAAGATGCCGCAACAATGGGTTCAAATCCGTTTATGATGGCAGGCAGAATGACGGATGCTCAAGCAAATGCAATGGAAGCTGCGGCGGCAAATGAAGGCGGCGCAATGAACGGATTCATGGGCTTCAACATGGCAATGGGAGCAAACGGCGGATTCAATGCCGCACAGATGTATCAGGCAGGAGTGCAGCAGCAACAGCAGATGGCACAGCAGCAGGCGGCTCCGGCAGCAGCACCTGCACAGGGCGGCTGGAAATGCGCTTGCGGAGCAACTGTGAGCGGCAACTTCTGCACGGAATGCGGAGCAAAGAAACCTGCCGAAGAAGGCTGGACTTGTGCTTGCGGTGCGGTTAACAAAGGTAAATTCTGCCAGAACTGCGGTTCACCGAAGCCTGCAGGCGCACCTCTTTATCAGTGTGACAAATGCGGATGGAAACCCGAAGACCCCAAGAATCCCCCGAAATTCTGCCCCGAATGCGGCGGCATTTTTGACGAAAAAGATGCACAGTAAAAAACTGTATAAACATAAACAGCACCTTGGATTGTTCCAGGGTGCTGTTTGTTATAATATAACTTTTTCGGGAATGCCGCCGTTTTCTCTTGATTTATCGGCGAGGAAAACAACCAAATGACCTGAAAGCGAGTCAGCAATTGAGGTGCATGAAACAGAAGGCTGTTCGCCTTTTACATAGGCAACAAAATCTCTGACCAAGTCAAGGTCACCGCCGCCGTGTGTATCGTTTTCAACTTTCAAATCATAAACGGTGTTATCGCATTCACAGCCGGGGCGAGGATCGATTTTTGAAAGAGTAAACTTTCCTTTTTCAAAATCGCCCTTAACAACTCCTTTTGTACCAGTGATATGGATGGTTCTTGTGCCATAGCTAGTGCCGCCGACCATGATATGAGTACCTGTTGCACCGTTTTCAAAAAGGACACTGACAGTCTGATGGTCAACAACATTATTATCGCTTTTATATGCGCAAACACCGTAAGGGCTGGTTTTGAGAAGATTAATCTTATCCTCAATTGTGGGATTTTCAAGATGTTCAAGTGCGTCCCAGACATAAAACGACCATCTGTCCGGGTGGTCAATGTAAATTCTTTTTGCTGAATAAAGACATTCATCAACCAGGGGGCAGTCAACAAGACAGCGTGTGCCCGAATTTTCGGGTGCGTTTTTTGGGACAAATTGCTTGTTGTTACCGAAACTTGAAACAAATGCGGGCTTTGTTTCGCTCATCAGCCACATCATTATATCAAGGTCATGGCAACATTTTGCAAGCAGCATGGAACTGTGGCATTTTTCGGAATTGTTCCATTTTCCTCTGACATGGCTAGTTGACATATGGTGATAGCTGACATATTCGCTGGTCTGAATATTAATAATTTCACCGATTTCGCCCGAAAGAATAATATCTTTGATTTTTCTGTAAAAAGGTGCATATCGGAGAACAAAACAGACCATAACTTTTCTGCCGTATTTTTCAGCTGCTTCAACAAGGTTGCGCGCTTCCGTCTCATTAACTGAAAACGGTTTCTCAAGAAGAACGTCATATCCGGCTTCTAAAAGGGGAATTGTTGTTTCAACATGGATATGGTCCATTGTGCCGTTAATAACAGCATCGGCAAATTTAGGTGCTTTTGTAAGTTCCTCTGCGTTTTTAAAGCAGTGCTCAGGCGGAATTTTGAATTTTTCCGCTATTGAGCGTCTGCGCGTTTCGTTAGGATCAGCAACACCGACGATTTCCATTTTATCGCTTTCAATTTCGGACAGCGAAGCATAAGTGAGGCTGCGATGTCCGCCGCCAACGATGATTGTTTTTAAAGCCTTGTTTTCCATAATGCGTTAATTATAATCCTCTATACTGATTTTGATTTCGTTGCTTTCTTTTGTTATTTTCTCATTCATCTCATGTCTGCGCTGCATTAGCTCGGAATACATCTGATTTCTGAGAGAACCTGAGAGCGGATATAAAAATTTTGGAATGACAGCTAAAATTCCCGTAAGCTGAGGAATGCCCGTGCAAAGCGCAAAAAGCCACCACTTGGTTTTGTCAGACTGTGTTCCGATGGTAATGCCTTGCTTATATCCGATTCCGTCAAGAATAAGATTTTTTGCTGAGTTCATGAAAAGGTTTTGAAGCTTTGTTATAAGATTTCGGGCAACTCCGATTGTTGCTTCAACTCTATAGCCGTTTTTCCATTCGCAATAGTCCATTGCTTCATTATACAGCTCTGCTTTAACAACTTTTCTTATGCCGAAGGCCCATTTGTCGAACCAAGCCTGAACGCCGAAAAGAATTGTCATCAAGAGCGGTTTTTGATAATTCTTTCCGATTGAGCCGACTGCAAACAGCAGCAAATACCAGAATCTTGTATATAAATCTTCAAATACCCAAATTGCCTTTGAAGAAAATTTTTCTCTGATAGGTTTAACAAAGGCATAGCTAATACTGCCGTTTAATCCCGAGGGAATATTGGCAATTGTTAAAAGTGAAGCAGAGCCGAGAACGTCAATGAAATAGTTCGTGTTGCTTCCGCCAACACTGAAACCACCGAGAAAATCAGAGATGGTAATAAGTAATACCGGATAGTTGTTAATAACCGCTTTTAAGCCCTGCTTTACGCTCGGCGCTTCAATGGATTGCATTACTCTTTCTTTAGAAACAAGAAAGAAATATAATGTAAATATTGAAGAAATAATACTGGTTCCGAGACCCATGGCAAGGAAAAGATTGCGAAGCTTCCATTTAAGAACGCCATTGTTAATCAGATCCAATAAAACGCCCATTATATAGTTAGGCATATCTTCACCCATGTATCCCGTTAACAGCTCAGCCATGGTTATTAATCGGGTTCGGTCATTCGGGTGAGGCGTTATGGTTGTCATGTAGCCTGCTTTGGCAATGCTTGTGAAGGTGCCTGCAGTTTCGTTAACAACATTAAAAGCAAAGTAATATATCAATTTTGGCAGATAAGTGCCTGCGGTGCCGGGAAAGAAAAAAGGAAGAAACCAGTATAAAGCACCGATCAGGGTTATGGGAATCTGAAAGGCAACAAGGTAAGGTCTGAATTTTCCCCATCTGGTTCTGGTTTTATCGACAATGGCGGCAATAATCGGGTCGTTGATAACATCCCATGCACCGGTGAAAATGCTTACAATAGCGTTGGTTTTAAAATCTATTTTTACAACATCCCAAAGAAATCGGTCGGTAAACTGACCAATGTTAAAAGCATTTGAAAAGTCGTTGAGAAGATATGCAAAAGTTTCTTTGGCACCGACATATCGCCTGTCATAAACTTTGAATTCCGAAACTTTTCTATCGGGAGAAGTCTGAGCATCGTTCATATTGCGCTACCTCCGCGTGTATGTTTCAATGAATAAAGGCGTTGCAGGTTTACCGCAACGCCAGTTGAATCATTTAAGACCTTTGACTGCTTCTTTAAGAGCTGCCATTTCATCTTTGCTCAAAGTAACGCCTTTGCCCATTTTTTTTGAATCTGGGGACCAACTTCGAATATCATACTTTGGAGGACGGCCACCCCAAGAAATTAGTTTCAAATCTGTAGTCCAACCAGCTTTGCTTGTAGAGATTGTCCCAAGAGTTTCTACAATTTCAAAAGAAAAGTCTGAATCATTAAATGCCATAAAATCTCCTTAAAATTTGAGATAATTTTTTCT
>JAZLCS010000076.1:0-3860 GCA_045614385.1 Acutalibacteraceae bacterium
AAAGGTGTAACAACCGAAAAATTGTTACACCCTCATCAAGCCGATTATCTGATCTGTTCCTTAACCTTTGCAGCCTTACCAACTCTGTCTCTGAGGTAGTAGAGCTTGCTTCTGCGAACACGACCGTGTCTGACTGTTTCAACCTTAGCAACGTTGGGAGAATGAACAGGGAAAACTCTTTCAACGCCTACGCCGTATGAAAGGCGGCGAACTGTGAAGGTTTCTGAAACGCCTGAACCCTTGCGGGCAATAACTGTGCCTTCAAAAATCTGAATTCTTTCTTTTTCGCCTTCGCGAATCTTAACGTGAACCTTAACGGTATCACCGACTTCGATTGCGGGCACTTCGGATTTGAGTGAATCCTGTGCGATAAGTTTGAGTGCATCCATTATAAATTTCCTCCGATTTTTTCAGAAGTTCGTAACTGATTATACAGAAAGAGGAACGTCCGCTTTAATGTTATTGGCATTAAACCCCGTCTTTGAGCGCAAAAACTCTAATGACGGCACAAATGCGAGTAATATAATAACACAAGTTTTTTGAGAATGCAAGCATTTTTTTGTTAATTTGAAAAAAATCGCATATTTTTTGCATTATGCTGTAAAAGCCTATGCAATTACACAATTACTTATTCAAAAACACTTAAATCTTCTCTTAAAAGCTTGGTTCTGACTATATCGGTTTTTTCGGGCTCTGCCGAAAATGCGGCGTAAAGCGCGCTCATGAGCAGCTCTGCATTGAGGTTAACCGAATTACCCGCAGCAAGAACGGTTTTGACTCTGGCTTTACTGCCGTCAGCCTTCACTTCAAAAGAGCGAATCATTTCGCAAAGATTAACCGTTTTAATCCCTCTCTTGCTTCGCTTTTCGGCATTGAGAACTCCGCCTGCAATAACACTTCCGGCGTCTGCCGCAAAGCCCTCCGACTCTCCGTCTGTTGCAAAAACAGCATCAATCTCATATTCTGCCGCCGCAATTTCATTTGGCTTGTGCTCGGGTTTCTGAACATCGACAATTTCAATGCCTTCGGGCATAACCGCATTAAGACGGTTTTTAATTTCTTTAAATGACATATCATTCTCAATGCGTATATCAAGAGGTTCACGCAAGCCTGTCTGACCGAGCGGAAGCGGCATCAAAAACGTCATATAGGGATGGGGATTGAATCCCTCTGTATACCAAAGAGGAATTCCGGCCCTTCTGACCGCTCTTGTCATGCAGCGGTTCATATCAAGATGCGAGATGTAGACGGCAAGACCGTCTTTTTTAAACCAGATTCTTACCGATTTCATCGCACGCACCTCCGTTAAGCTTATTTGCACCGCAACCTGCACATTTTTCGCGGCAGCATACGGTTGTTTCGCCCTTATGAGCTTTTTTATTTTCGCTTATAAGAAAATTCTTGGTTACGCCGTAATCAATGTGTTCCCACGGAAGAATTTCTTCATAATCACGACGTCTTGCAGTATAAAAATACGGGTCAATTCCGTTTTCAGCAAAACTTTCTTCCCACGCATCCTTCTTAAGATGCTCCGACCAGCCGTCAAGCTTGCATCCCTTTTTCCACGCGGTTTCGATAACGTCGGCAAGGCGTCTGTCGCCTCTTGCAAACACACCTTCAAGGAAGCTTGTCCAGGGAACATGCCTTGAAACATTGACTTTTCTTGTGGTAACACAATTGATGAGGAAATCCTGTTTTTCAATAAGCACATCGGGTTTATCCTGCGGCTCCCACTGGAAAGGAGTGAAAGGCTTCGGAACAAGCGACGCAAGGCTGATGCTGACGCTGACGCTCTTACCCTTCGGCTTATCGGGATTTTTATAGAATTCATCAACAACCGCCTGCGCAAGATTTGCAATGCCTCTGATATCTTCTTCGGTTTCGGTGGGCAGACCTATCATAAAGTAGAGTTTTACGGCAGTCCAGCCGCCGGAAAATGCCTGAGCGGCGGTTGAAAGAACTTCTTCTTCAGTTATGTTTTTATTTATAACATCACGCAAACGCTGGGTACCCGCTTCGGGAGCAAATGTGAGTCCGCTTCTGCGCACGGCGTTGAGCTTTTCCATAAGCTCTTTCGGGAAATTATCCGCGCGGAGCGAAGGCAGTGCAATGTTTATTTTCTCATCAATTGTCCACGGAAGCATGCTCTTGATGAGCGTTTCAAGGCCTCTGTAGTCACTCGTACTGAGCGAGCAGAGAGAAATTTCGTCATATCCCGTGCTGTCACAGATTGCCTTGCATTGAGCCTCAACAACCTCCGGCGATTTGCTTCTGAGCGGTCTGTTGAGGAAGCCTGCCTGGCAGAAGCGGCAGCCTCTTATACAGCCGCGGAAAATTTCAACCGTTGTTCTGTCATGCACAACCTCAAGAAAAGGCACAACAAATTCCGTGGGCGAGAACATGCTGTCAAGATCGGCAACGTTTCTCTTAACAACCTTTTCGGGCGCGCCGCAGGTAGGCGTTACCGATTTGACGGTATTATCTTCGTTATATTCAACCTCATAAAGCGAAGGAACATAAACGCCCTTAATCTGAGCGGCGGCAGCAAGAAATTCCTGCTTTGCAGCACCCTTCGCCTTATATTCTTTAAGCAAATCAATAAGCTCCATGGTAACCTCTTCGCCGTCACCGGGAAGGGTTATGTCAAAAAACTCCGCCATCGGCTCACCGTTGCAGACGCACGCACCGCCCGCAATAACAATGGGAGTCAAAGCGGTTCTGTCCTTCGACCTTACGGGCAAGCCTGCAAGATCGAGCATGTTGAGAACATTGGTATAGCTCAGCTCATACTGCATGGTAAAGCCGAGTATATCAAAATCCTTAATCGGGTCGCCGCTTTCGAGGGCATAAAGAGGAATATTGTTTTCACGCAACACCTCTTCCATATCGACCCACGGTGCAAACACTCTTTCGCACCATGCATCTTCTCTTGAATTGACAAGGGAATAAAGTATTTTCATTCCCAGATGCGACATGCCGATTTCATAGGTATCAGGGAAACAGAAAGCATAGCGGATATCAATTTTCGACTTATCCTTGACTATGCTGTTGAGCTCGCCGCCCGTATATCTGCCCGGCTTCTGCACCTTGAGCAAAAACTTTTCAAGTTCTTTGGGATACATAGATTTTCTCCTAAATAAATTTTATCTGATATATAATAACATATATTTATGAAAAAATCTACTGATATTTTATTAGTGTGAAGCGAAAAAAACTGCCGCCGTAAGATACACCGTAACACCAATCAAAGTAAAATTGCCGTTTTTTATCAGCACAGCAAAGCCGACAACCCCCATGGGAATAATCAGCGCAAGCGAAACCGCCCTGCAAATCGCGGTTGCCTGCCGCTCATCGGTGTGTCTGCATATAAGTGAATAAATAATATTTCCTCCGTCAAGCGGTCTGCACGGAATAAGGTTAAACAAACCTACTCCGAGGCTTATAATTGCCGCCGTTTGCATTCCTTGCGCCGCGCCGCTTAGAAGAAAAAGTGTTGCCGAAAACATCATGTTTGCCGCAGGGCCCGAGGCGTAAACAATAATTTCGCCGAAGTTTTTCATGCTTGACATTTGTCGGCGTTCAAGCTTTATACCGTAAAATGAAAGCTCAATCAGTTTCGGATGTTCGCCCATAATCAAAAGGCAGATTATGTGCCCGAATTCATGAATAACACAACAGAGCAATCCGAGAGCGCACAGCCCGCTTTCATCAAGAATCAGCATCAGGGTAACAACCGCAGCAAAAGAAACGTTGATTTTTACAGAAGTTTTACCAAAGTCAAGCTTCATGGGCATTTTCGGGATAAAGCAGAAGTTCGGGGTCAACTCTTATTCCGTTTATTCTGACCTCAAAATGAAGAT
>JAZLCS010000077.1:0-15781 GCA_045614385.1 Acutalibacteraceae bacterium
AAATCGCCGATTGTATTGTGACGCTTCATAACCTTTCTTGCAACGAATTCGGAAAGAACTGCCGAAATAACCGTTGTTGCGGTAACCGCAAGAGCTCTGGGTCCGAAGATAACCGCGGATGCTATAAGAGCAGGAATGAGAGCAATTATAACATCAAGCATAATTCCCGTTGTCGTATCTTTTGTGCGAAGATGGGGCGATGCACTGACAACAAGCTTTTTACCGTCAACCATTATTTATTGCCCTCCTCTCTGAGAATTGTTTTTGCAAGACGCATGTGCTGAACAAGGGGCTTGCCTGCAGGGCATGCAAATGCACAGCTGCCGCACTCCATGCAAACCATGATACCAAGCTGCTTGAGCGTATCGGGGTCTTTTGCCTTTGCCGCCTTCACAATGTTGGTAGGCATGAGGCTCATCGGGCAGGCAATTGCGCATCTGCCGCAACGAATGCAATCGGTTTCAGGTTTAAGAACGGCATCATCCTTGGAAAAGGCAAGAATCGCGTTGTTCTGCTTAAGAACGGGTAAATCCGTTCCGACTATGGCAAGACCCATCATCGGGCCGCCGGTAATAATCTTTGCGGGTTCGGTTTTAAATCCGCCGCAGAAATCGATAATTTCACTGATATTTGTGCCCACGGGAACTCTGATGTTCATGGGCTTTGAAATTGCCGAGCCGTCAACCGTCATCGAACGGCTGACAAGGGGCTTACCTGTTTTAAGATAACGTGAAATAAATGCAACCGAAGCAACATTCATAACAACACAGCCGACATCGGCAGGCAGCTTTCCGGGCGGAACCCTTCTGCCGGTTGCGGACTGAACCATCATCTTTTCTGCACCCTGCGGATATTTTGATTCGAGAGTCATGAGTTTAATCGAATCGTCAATATCCTCTTTATGGTCGGCAATATTTTTAAGAATTTTAAAAGCTTCGGGTTTGTTGTCTTCAACGGCAATAATTACCTGCTTGAAACCAAGCAGCTCTTTTAGAAGAAAAACACCCGAAAGAATATCCCATGAATTTTCAACGCACTCGCGATAGTCAACCGTTATGTAAGGTTCGCACTCCGCGGCGTTGACAACAAGAGTGTCGATATTTTTATCAGCAGGGAAATTGAGCTTTATGTGAGTCGGGAAACCCGCACCGCCCAGGCCGACAAGACCCGAGGCTCTGACTGCCTTAATCAAATCCTCTTTTGTTTCAACCTTCGGGGGCTCAATGCCTTCCCAAAGCCTCATTTCTCCGTCAGACTCAATTGTTACCGCCTTGGACATGACTCCGTTGGGGAGCTTTATGTCGCCGACTGCAACCACCTTGCCGGAAACAGATGCATGAATAGGCGCGCTGACGAACTTATCGGTATCTCCTATAAGCTGACCGACAGCAACATCGTCGCCAACCTTAACAACGGGTTCGCATGGAGCTCCGATATGCTGCTGCATGGGAATGACAACCTTTGAAGGGACAGGCATTCTGACCACTTCACACTCTGCCGTATTCTTATGGTGAGCGACCTTTACGCCGCCCCTGACCTTTTTGACAGCCTGCAAAACGCCGGCAACCACGGTCTTAGCCATAATTATCGTCCTCCTAATCTTTCATATGTTTATAAAGAAATATTTTTTAACTTTTTCAAGCGCAGGCATAACCGCTCTGAGAATGAAGCCCGTTAGCGCACCCGTGACTATGCCGAAAACCGCCAGCATCGGCGCATAGTAAACAATGCTTGCCGTGCCTGCTATAAATGATGCGGCACAAAGCTGACCGAGGTTATGGGTAAGCGCGCAAATTATTGAAATGCCTGCCAATCCCAGATGCTTGCTTGCATAGCGCATAAGCAGATACATTACAACCGCAGAAAGCAAGCCGCCCGAAAGGCTCATCAGCCCCGCCGTAGCCCCCCTTGTAACAAAGGCAAAGCAGCCTTTTGCAAGAGCTATCAGCAAAGCAGAAGGCAATCCTATACTGCCCGCCGCAAACATCGTTATTATATTTGAAAAACCGGGCTTTGCTCCCGGCGGGAGCCACGGCATCGGCGGCAAAAGACTTTCAAGAAATCCGAGAGCCAAAGCCAGCGCGCAAAGAATGCCGTGAAGCGCAGTTTTATATGCAATGTTTTTTTTCATATCAATATACCACAGCATCAACATCGGAGCCTGTCACGGTGATTGCCGTTTTCGCAGGCAAGCAAACCGCGGTATCGCCATGACCCGAAAGTCTGCCCGAAGCCATGCACAGCTTGTCCTCGCACTCAGCATCTTCAAACCAGATTTCGCCGTTTTCAGCTATTATCGTAACCTTCGGCGAAGTTGCGGGTATTATAATCCGTTTTTCTTTCACCGATTTCAGGTCAAGCGTTTCAACCGTTTCGCCGTTAACCGTAATAACCGCCTGCGGAGCTTCGTTTTTTGAATTGCTCCAAAGCATGAACATCGCAGCAATAATGATAATCACGGCAACAACAGCAATGTCGCCTTTTCTGAAAAGTTTTATTTTCATTGTATCACCAAAGTATATGCTTTATCGGTAATCTCGATGAACTCCTCTGCGCCGTTTTCAGAAAATATCTTTTTATCTTTAGTCACAAAAACAGCTTGGCAGCCATAAGCCTTCGCAAGCTCACTGCCGTTTTCATATCCTAAAACAAAGCAAGCAGTTGAAAGAGCATCGCTAAGAATCCCGCTTTCCGAAACTATTGTTACGCTGACAAGCCCGTTATCGACGGGATAGCCCGTTTTCGGGTCAAGAATATGGTGATATATCCTGCCGTCATACTCAAACTGCTGTTCATAGCTGCCCGAGGTTGAAACACAGCCTTCGGGAATGCGGAGCTTTGCAATATAACTGCCCGAATTGCCGTTGGGATTGCGAATGCCGACGGTAAATTCCTTATCACCCATCAGCAAAACACTGCCGCCAACGCTGACCACCGCTTCGTTTATTCGTTTTTCACCGAGAAGATCTTTTATTTCATCAAGAGCAATACCTTTGCCGGCGGCACCGAAATCAAGCACTGCATCGCCTGCAATTTCAAGCGCGTTGTCGGAAAGCTTAAGCTTTTTATATCCGCTTTTCAAAAGTGCTTCTTGAAGTGCTTTTTCATCAGGCACCCGCGGCTCTGAGCCGAAATTCCAAAGGTCGCTTACCGCACCGAGCGTAAAATCGAACGCGCCGCCGCTCTTTTCACAGACAGCCAGCAAAACGGAAATATATCCGCGGAGCTTTTCTGTATCTGCGAGGTCTCCGCCGCCGTTTTGGTTCAATTTAAAAACAGCAGAATCCTCATCGGTACGCGAAAGATATTTTTTGTCAAGTTTCTCCGTAAGCTCTCTTACCTGCTCTGCACATTCCGCGGAATCCGCACCTCTGAGCTTTGCGGTAACATAGGTGTTCATTGCAAAAAATTCAACCGTTTTTTCTTTGTTTGCAATGCCGTCATAAGCAAGAAAAACAGCAAGTATAACAACAAAAGCAACGGCAACAAAAGAAACCGTTTTTTTCATCAGTCAAACACCTGCCCATTCTTATAATTATATATAATACACCCATTCTAAAAACATTTCAACAATAATTGTTACTTTTTTAATGAAATATATTTGATTTTACAGCAAATTATGTTAAAATTGACTCAATTCCAATGAACGAAGGAGAACAAGTCCATGTCCGATTCTGTATATATGCCCGCAAAATGCTTTTGGGGCGACAATGCGGTTCTTGATAATTCATCCGCTCTTTCACTTTTGGGTAAAAACTGTCTGATTCTCACGGGCAAAACGGGAGCAATCCGCAGCGGCGCGCTTGACGATGCCAAAAAGGCTCTTGAATCTGAAAATATCAGCTATAAAATTTTCGATGAAATCGGTGAAAATCCGCTGATTTCCGCATGCTGCAGGGCAGGCGCTGCCGCAAGAGAGGCAAACGCGGATTTTATCCTCGGCATAGGCGGAGGTTCCGTGCTCGACGCGGCAAAGGCAGTTGCAATTTATGCCTCCAACCCCGAGCTTTCTCCTCTCGATATATATAAAAGAGAGTATAACACCGCTCCGCTTCCGGTTGCGCTTATCGGAACAACAGCAGGAACGGGCAGCGAGGTAACCGCCGTTGCCGTTCTTACAAACGACGAAACGGGAGCAAAAAAGAGCATTTCGGGGCCCGACTGCTATGCAGCCGTTTCATTCTGTGACCCGAAATACACCGCGTCACTCTCTTATAAATCAACGGTTTCAACAGCTCTTGACGCCTTCGCGCATGCAATTGAAGGCTTTTTTACGCCGAAATGCAACGGCATAATCAAACTGTTTGCGCGCAGGTGCATTCCCGAGCTTTACTCCTGCTTAAAAGAGCTTTCAAAATCGGATTCGGTTGCGCCTGAGCTGAGGAAGCCGCTATATTATTCATCCGTCTACGCAGGGCTTGTTATCAACACCTGCGGAACTGCTTTTCCCCATCCGCTGGGCTATGTTCTGACCGAAAATTACGGAATCCCTCACGGCACGGCATGCGCCGCATTTTTCGCACCTTTCATTGACCGATGCAAGGAATTTGCGCCCGAAAAATTTGCCGATTTCGTTGAAATGACCGAGAATATTGAAAGCGTAAAAGCTGTTATATCATCACTGACCGACTTGGAAGGCATCAAAATCAGCCCCGAACAAGCAGAAAAATACGCCCTGCGCTGGCAGAGCGTTGTGCCCAAAAATTTCACCGCCTCCCCCGGCGGATTAACGCAGGAGGAAGCGGCGAAGATTCTTGCCGGGATTTAATTCAAGCCGTCAGCAGCCGCAGCCACAGCCGCAATCATTGCTTCTTGTGTTAGCGAAAGTGGAGCCGCAACCGCAGCCATTACCGCAACCGCAATCGTTATTGCAGAAAAGAAGAATGAGGATGATGAAAAGACACCAGTTGTTATTGCATCCGCAACCCATAATCTAACCTCCCCGTGTTGGTTTGAAGCGTTGTTTTCAACCGCTTACATTCACATGTTATGTGGTCGCGGCAAAATGTGTTACAAAAAAATCAGCAGGTATCAACCTGCTGATTTTTCTTTATTTTTTATCTTTTTCAATTGTCTGCAGGAACTGATTTGCCATTGAGATGATTTCGCCTGCGCCGAGCTTTGATGCAACCTTGCTGATAGGCTTGAGGGGAATTTTGCTTATGGGTTTAAGGAGCGGCATATCATTATCAATGGTAATTTTTGCATGGTTTTTGACAAGCCTCTGAACCTCTCCGTTAAACAGAATGTCGCCGAGATTATCATTGAGAGAAAGCCTGTCGGGGTTGATGTCGTCGCCTGCATTGAACCAGTTGCGAACAAAGCTTTCACAGCCTTCGGGAAGAACATAGTCAGGGTTGGGAATATCCGTGCCGTTGACCTTGATTTTGTGAGTGCACTTACCTGACTTTGCGGTGATAACATTTTCACCCTCATTAATAACTGCATCAAAAACAAAAATCTTGTCGCCCGAAAGCTCCTGTTTTTCACTGTTGACGGTAAGCGTTACACTTTCACAGTTTGAATAAACTTTGATTTTCTGTTCACCCGTGGGTCTGTCAATAAATCTCTCGCCCGCGATATGAACAAATTTTTCGTCTGACCAATATGCCTTATAAACATAGAAGGCATCCTTCTTTATTTGGCGGTCAATAGTCACAAGACCCTTGTTGTTTCTGCCCCTTACGCCGCCTTCATTTCTGATAGCAGAGCCAAAATCGAACATATTCCAGACATATGAGCCCCAGAGCCATTCGCGCTCATTGATTGCTTTGATATAGTGCTCGTGATAATATGCCTGATATTCCTCGGTATAGTCACCTTGAACAGCGTTTGCCGCATGGAGATTGGGCATGCCCTCTGCACCGTATTCGGAAATGCAGAGCTTGATATGAGGCTTCGCTTCGTGGAACTTGTCGAGCCATCTGTCAATGCCCTCAACGGTCTGCATATACCAGCCGAAATAATGGTTATAGCCGAGAATGTCGGGGATTTCGTTGAGCTTTGAATTTGTGGAAACCATTGTAAGCTGAGCGGTAACGGTAGGTCTTGTTGAGTCAAGCGCATGAGCGATATTGTTAAGCTCGGAAATGCCGCTTACAAGGCCGGGTGCCGCGCTGTTGATTGAAACCTCATTGGCAACGCTCCAGCAATAGATTGAAGGATGGTTATAATTCTGTCTGATAAGCTCTTCAAGCATGAATTTTGCCTGATTCTGCTTTTTCTTGCTGAAGTTTGAAATAACGGGAATTTCTGCCCAGACAAGGAAGCCTTCTTCGTCGCAGAGGTCATAGAATTTTTCATCATGCTGATAGTGAGCAAGTCTTATCGAGTTTGCGCCGACCTCTTTTATAAGCTCAATATCTTTTTTGTGTTCGTTTATTGTGAGCGCGTTGCCGAGACCGCCCCAGTCCTGATGCCTTGAAACACCCTTCATCTTAACGGGCTTGCCGTTAAGGAAGAAGCCCTTTTCGCTGTCAAAATAAAACTCACGAACGCCGAAACGGTCGCTTACTTCGTCAATAACCTCACCGTCTCTTTTGAGCCTTGCGGTCATTGTGTAAAGATAGGGATTCTCAACGCCGTTCCAGAAAACGGGGCTTTCAATGAAAAGCTTCGCAGCTTCTTTATCTGCAGGGATTTCTTCCTTTGCGATTTCATTGCCCTGAGCATCGGTGATAACAAATTCCTTTGTCAGACCCATGCAGCTGCCTTCAACAAGGCTCTTGACAAAAACCCTGCCGTCTGCCTTCGGGGTAATATACATGCCGCAAAGGCTCATATCAAGAAGCGCAAAATGTGAGTTTGAAACATCACTGATGATATTGACATCTCTGTAAATGCCGCCGTAGAAAGTGAAATCCGCCATCTGGGGATACAAATACTCGTTTTCACTGTTATCAACAATAATTCTTATCTTGTTTTCGTCGGGATTAAGGAAATCGGTTATTTCAAAACGGAACATTGAATATCCGTTTTCATGGCTGCCGATATAAATGCCGTTAACAAAAACTTCGCAAACAGTGTTTGCACCGGTTATTTCAAGATAGGCTCTGCCCTCAAAAGCGGGAACTGTTTTTTCATAAACGCATCTGCCCCTGTAATAATTATCGGCTCCGCCCTGACCGTCAATTGCATTCCATGTGTGAGGAAGTGAAACCTGCTCAACCTCACCGTCCTTGATAAAAGTCCAGTTTTCGTTGATGTTTGTTATTTTTCTCATTTTTGTCACCTTTGCTTTCCCTTAATTAAAACATTTCTGTTTTATATTATATCATTCTGTTTCAAAAAAATCAACAACGGCTTTCCGCCGTATGACGGAAAGCCGTTGTCAGTTCAAAAAAATAAATTTACGCTTTTTTCTTTGCAACAGCCTTGATTACAAGGAGCGTTGCTATCATAAGAACTGCACCTGCGGGAAGAGCAACTATTGCAAGACCTGTTCCTGCAAGTGCACCTGCAAGGATATATGTCACGAATGAAACACCCGCAACAGTCATTGCATAAGGAAGCTGAGTTGAAACATGGTTGATGTGGTTGCACTGTGCGCCGGCTGAAGCCATGATTGTTGTGTCGGAAATGGGTGAGCAGTGATCACCGCAAACCGCACCTGCCATACATGCTGAAATAGCGATGATAGTAAGGGGATTTGTTGCCTCAAACACACTGAGAACGATGGGAATGAGAATACCGAATGTACCCCATGATGTACCGGTTGCAAACGAAAGACCGACAGCAATAAGGAAGATGATTGCGGGAAGAAGCGCCTGGAGTGCGCCTGCGCTGCCTTCAACAAGCTGAGAAATGAAAATCTTTGCGCCGAGGCTGTCTGTCATAGCCTTAAGAGTCCATGCACAGGTAAGAATAAGGATAGCGGGAACCATTGCCTTGAAGCCGTCGGGAAGAGATGCCATGATATCCTTGAAGCTGATAACTCTTCTGATGAGGAAATAGACAACGGCAAATACGATTGCGATTGCCGAACCGATAACAAGACCTACGGAAGCATCGGAATTTGAGAATGCATCAATGAAGCTTTCGCCGCTGAAGAATCCTCCTGAATAAATCATACCGATAACGCAGGTAATAATAAGAACAACAACGGGAAGAACGAGGTCGATAACCTTGCCCTTGGGATTAGCCTCTTCATCGTCGGTTACAACTTTGTCGCCGCTTGTGAAGATGTCGCCCTTTTCAAGAGCGTTTCTTTCATGAAGCTTCATGGGGCCGTAATCCATCTTTGAAACTGCAAGAACAACCATCATGAGGATGGTGAAAAGTGCATAGAAGTTATAGGGAATAGCCTGAACAAAGAGGCTGATACCGCTTTCTGCACCTGCACCTCTTGCGAAGCCTGCAACTGCTGCTGCCCATGATGAAATGGGAGCAATGATGCAGACAGGAGCTGCCGTAGCATCAATAAGATATGAGAGCTTTGCTCTGGAAACCTTCTTTTCGTCACATACAGGTCTCATAACGGAACCGACGGTGAGGCAATTGAAATAGTCGTCGATAAAAATAAGGCAACCAAGAAGGATTGTTGCAAGCTGTGCGCCTGTTCTTGACTTGATGTGCTTTGATGCCCAGCGTCCGAAGGCAGCCGAGCCGCCTGCCTTGTTCATAAGAGAAACAAGCATTCCGAGAAGAACAAGGAATACTATGATACCCATGTTATAGCTGTCCGAAAGGCTTGCAACGAAGCCGTCAAAAAGAACATGGTTGATTGCTGTTTCAAAATTACCGCCTGCAAAAATAAAGCCGCCGGCAACAATACCGATGATAAGAGAAGAATAAACTTCCTTTGTAATAAGTGCCAGAACAATCGCAATAATAGGGGGAACAAGTGCCCATACCGTTGCATATTTGCTTATGCTTTCGCGAACCTTTGCAATAGCTGTCTGAATGTTAGCCTTGAAGTTTGCGTCGTTTGTGAGGTTGTCTGCGTAATTGTCAACATACTCGTGAGCCGAGTCTGCATCGGCGAGGTCGTATTCGACGATTTCGCCGTCAATATCAACAGCTACTGCTGTTGATGCGGGAGCTTCTGCATCGGCAGCCATAAGAACAACCGCTTCGCCGTCTGCAACGGGAGCTGCACCGTCTTCAGTTGCAATTGCGAATACACCGAAGCTGAACATTGAGCCGAGAATGGCAATAACAAAAAGTATCGCCGCAAACTTTCTCTTGTTTGTCATGGGATTACCTCCATAAAAATAATATGCTCCGATACACGGCTGTATCGAAGCAAATCAATGAAATCAATATAAATATCAAAGACTTTGATAGCGCTCCACAACCGTGACAGTACGTTACATGTTCTGCAACGTCCCGACAGATGACGCCTCGGGCAAGCTGACATCCGTCTCGGCGAAAACTCCTTTCGTTCTCCGTGATTTCCCTGCGCAGAGAATTACTCTTAGGTTTCGCACCTCTATCTCCTTGATATTACCTTATATGAGCTTTTTTGTCAAGAAATAATTAACAGTTTGCTAATAACTCCCTTATTTTCTCGCTGAGCGCAGCCAGCTCCCGCATTGTCAGCCCTTCAGCTCTGACAGCAGGAGGAAATCCGCATTCTTCAATTGCGTCAATCACTGTGTCCTTCGGGATTCCCGCCCCTGCACTGATTCCGTTTGATGCAGTTTTTCTGCGCTGACCGAAAGCCGCATGAACGATTTTGAAAAACAGCTCTTCATCGGTTATTTCAATTTCGGGCTCTTTACGGATTTCCATTCTGATAACACTGCTGTCAACCTTGGGCGCGGGCATAAACGAGCCCGCTGAAACATCAAAAAGCTTTTTTGCTTTTGCATAATAATCAACAGCAACCGTAACCGCACCGGAAAGTCTGCTTCCCACGGGTGCGCAAAGTCTTTGCGCCGCTTCTTTCTGAACCATAACGGTTATCGCTTCAACAGGAAGTCTGCTTTCAAGAAGCGTCATTATAACGGGCGAAGTGATATAATAAGGCAGGTTGGCGCAGACATAAACGGGCATGCCCTCAAACTTTTCTTTGATAAGCGCGGCAAGGTCGGTTTTCAGAACATCCTGATTGATGATTTCAATATTATCAAAATCTTTGAGTGTTTCATCAAGAATAGGCAGCAGCTTTGTGTCGATTTCGATAACAACAACCTTTTTTGCGCGCTTGGCAAGCTCGGCGGTCAGAACACCGATTCCCGCGCCGATTTCTATAACACCGCTGTTTTCGTCAATTCCGCTTTCCTCCGCCATTCGGGGACAAATTGACGGATTGATTATGAAATTCTGCCCGAGAGACTTGGAAAAATGAAATCCGTGGCGGGCAAGAATATCTTTTACTGTTCCTATATCGGTCAAATTATACATCACAGCAACCTCGTATCATTAATAATAAGCTCGAAATCACAGCCGAGAAATTCGGCGGATTTTTTGCAAAGCACCATTCTGTCCAGGAATATTTCAAAATATTCCATAACGGGGCAGATGAGGGTGTCAATTTTCAGCGCAAGAGAAATCAATCGCTTTTCGCGGTCAACATCAAGCTTTGAGCTGAAAACAGCATAATTAACTCTGTCGTGAATGTCATTATACACCGTGTTTTTATTGCGCACTCTTGAAGTGCGCACATCGCTTTTATCGGCAAGAATCAGCGCGGCAGCAAGCGGAGTTACCGCAGCGGCGGTTTTTTCATCATGATGACCGATTGCGGTTGTTACTTTGATAACCTCGGCTACAGGAAAATTCCTTGCGCGAAGCAGCTCGAATGCAAGGAACGCACCGCTCTGCGCATGGTCACAACGGTTAACGGCGTTGCCGATATCATGAAGCAAACCCGCAATTTTTGCAAGCTCACACTCTCTTTCATCATACCCGAGCGTTTCGAGAATCCTGCTCGCATCAGTTCCCGTTTTTACAACATGAGCCAAGCCATGCTCAGTATATCCGATAACGCCGAGAACGTTATTAGCTGCTTCAATATAAGCAATTATTTCCTTATCTTTCTTTAAATTTTCATAGCTTAACAAAAAACACACAACCTTTTCATCAAATATTGTTCAGACTTCCGTTGATTTTTTTCGGGAATACAATTATAATATCATCAGATAGAATTTTCGGAGGGATATATTATGTCAATTCTCGTTACCGGCGGCGCCGGATTTATCGGTTCACACACCTGCGTAGAGCTTCTCAATGCAGGTTATGAACCTATTATACTCGATAATCTCTGCAACAGCAAGAGCGAAAGTATAAAACGCATAAAAGAAATTACGGGAAAGGATATTAAATTCTGCGAATGCGATATCCGCGACCGCGAAGGTCTTGACAAAGTTTTTGCAGAAAACAAAATTGATGCGGTCATCCATTTTGCAGGTCTTAAGGCTGTCGGAGAAAGCTGCGCAATGCCGCTTGAATATTACGACAACAACATCGGCGGCACGGTTATCCTTTGCGAAGCAATGAAAGCGGCAGGCTGCAAAAAGATTGTTTTCAGCTCATCAGCAACGGTTTACGGAAGCGAAAACATCTCCCCTCTTAAAGAAGATATGCCCGAAGGCAAAACGACCAATCCCTACGGCACAACAAAACTTTACATAGAAAGAATTCTCAAGGATCTTTATGCTTCCGATAACGAATGGAGCATATCGCTTCTCCGTTACTTCAACCCCATCGGGGCACACAAGAGCGGAAAAATCGGCGAAGACCCCAACGGAATCCCAAACAACCTTGTTCCCTACATTGCTCAGGTTGCCATCGGCAGAAGAGAAGCCCTCAATGTTTTCGGAGACGACTACAACACACCTGACGGCACGGGCGTTCGTGATTACATCCACGTTGTTGACCTTGCTTTGGGTCACATCAAAGCCGTTGAAAAGATTCTCGGTGAAAACGGTTGCTTCACCTACAACCTCGGAACAGGCATCGGCTACAGCGTTCTTGATGTTGTCAAAGCATTTGAAAAAGCTTCGGGTAAGACGGTAAAATATGTTGTTGCACCCAGAAGACCGGGCGATATCGCAACCTGCTATTCCGACCCTTCAAAGGCAAAGGAAGAACTCGGCTGGGTTGCGGAAAGAGGACTCGACGAAATGTGTGAAGACTCATGGCGTTGGCAGTCGCAGAACCCCAACGGATACGGTGAATAATATGCAGAACTATATCTGGGATTTTGACGGCATGCTGTTCGACAGCTATCCGCATATCACCTCGGCTTTTATAAAAACTCTCGGCGAATTCGGCAAGGATGCGGATTATGACGAGGCGAAGGCTCTTCTCGAAATCACCTTTGCTCATGCTTTTGAGCATTACGATGTCAGCGAAGAAGAAAAAGCCGTATTCAGAAAACATGAACACAACTACGCCCTGCGCCCGATTGCCGTTCCGTTTGAAAACACGGTTAAAACAATAGAAACTCTGTATAACAACGGCAAAAAGCACTTTTTATATACTCACAGAGGCTTCGAAACCTCTCAGCATTATCTTGAAGAATGCGGAATCAAAAAATTCTTCACCGCATTTGTGGATTCATCCATGAATTTCCCCTCAAAACCCGCCCCCGATGCGGTTAATTGGATTTGCGAAACATATAATCTTGACAAGAGCGAAACCGTGATGATAGGCGACAGAGAAATCGACGTTTTGTCGGGCAAAAATGCAGGCACATACGGTTGTTTGTTCACCAAAAAAGAAAATATCGAAACAGCCGCAGATTTCGTGATAAAAGATATCATTGAGGTATTGAATATTGAATAATGAAAAAAAGTAATCATCTGCCTAAAAGAAAGAAAATACGGCTTGATGGCTTTGATTATTCTTCGAACGGCTCGTATTTCGTTACGATTTGCGTAAAAGATGAAAATACATCTCTTTGGTCACGGGTAGGGGCGGATGAAACGGTGGGTATCCAAGCAAGTCGGAAAATCAATCCGGCAGAAATCATTTTTGACAGTATAACAGACAGTGATGCAGTTTATAACGATATTTGGGAATACATCAACAATAACCCAAGAAAGATGCATAAGGGATTCAAATATTAGGAGGCAATTATGAAAGCAGTTATTACAGTTATCGGCAAAGACATGGTCGGTATTCTTGCGAAAATTTCAACAGAATGCTGCAACCACAATATAAACGTGCTTGAAGTTACACAGTCCATTCTTCAGGATATGTTTGCAATGATAATGATGGTTGATATCTCGAAATCGGATATCCCCTTCACCGAATTTTCGGATATGCTCAGCAAAACAGGTTCGGAAATGGGTCTTTCCATCCACGCAATGCATGAGGATATCTTCAACGCAATGCACACAATATAAAGCATATACTATACAGCGTGAGGTGAAAATACAGTGCTTAATGCAAGAGATATTCTTGAAACAATAACGATGATTCAGGATGAACACCTGGATGTGCGTACAATAACGATGGGTATTTCTCTTCTTGACTGCTGCCACAGCGATGTTGATGTCATGTGTCAAAAAGTATATGACAAAATTACCCGCTATGCAAAAGACCTCGTTTCAACGGGCGAACAGATTGAGAAGGAATTCGGCATTCCCATCATCAACAAAAGAATTTCCGTTACTCCCGCGGCAATGATTCTCGCTTCATGCGAAAACAAAGATGCCGTTAAGCTTGCAAAAACACTTGAAAAAGCGGCTGTTGCCTGCGGAGTTAACTTTCTCGGCGGCTTTTCGGCTCTTGTTCAAAAAGGCTTCGGCCCCGGCGATAAAGAACTGATTGAAGCAATCCCCGAGGCACTCAGCGTAACCGACCACATCTGTTCATCTGTCAATATCGGCTCAACAAAAACAGGCATTAACATGGATGCAGTTGCAATGATGGGTCATGTTGTCAGAAGAAGTGCGGAACTTACCGCAGGCAGGGACTGCATCGGCCCCGCAAAGCTTGTTGTTTTCTGCAACGCTCCCGAGGATAACCCGTTCATGGCGGGTGCATTCCACGGCGCAGGCGAACCCGACTGCGTTATCAACGTAGGTGTTTCGGGGCCGGGCGTTGTCAGAGCGGCGCTTGCAAAGGCAGGCGACTGCGATTTGACAGCTGTTGCAGACCTCATCAAAAAAACAGCTTTCAAAATCACCCGCATGGGTCAGCTCGTTGCAAGCGAAGCTTCCCGCAGGCTCGGAGTTCCGTTCGGAATAGTCGACCTTTCTCTTGCCCCCACTCCCGCAATCGGCGACTCGGTTGCATATATTCTTGAAGAAATGGGTCTTGAATGTTGCGGTTGCCACGGCACTACGGCCGCTCTCGCCCTGCTCAACGATGCAGTTAAAAAAGGCGGCGTTATGGCATCGTCGCATGTCGGCGGACTTTCAGGCGCGTTCATCCCCGTAACCGAGGATGCAGGCATGATTCATGCTGCAAGATGCGGCGCACTCAGCCTCAACAAGCTCGAAGCAATGACTGCGGTTTGCTCCGTAGGCCTTGATATGATAAATATTCCGGGTGATACACCCGCTGAGGTTATTTCCGCAATCATTGCCGATGAAGCTGCAATCGGTATGGTCAATTCAAAAACCACCGCAGTCAGAGTTATTCCCGCAATCGGCAAGAGTGTGGGCGAAGAACTCAGCTTCGGCGGACTGCTCGGCAGCGGACCGGTTATGCCTCTTTCAACCTATTCCCCCGCAAAATTCATCAATCGCGGCGGCAGAATCCCTGCTCCGATGCAAAGTCTCAAAAACTGAATTAAAACAAAAAATCCCGTTGTACCGAGGTACAACGGGTAATTTTTATAATCAGTCACTTGTATAGGGAAGAAGAGCAATCTGACGTGCACGCTTGATAGCGGTTGTCAGCTCACGCTGATGCTTAGCGCAAGTGCCGGTAACACGGCGGGGAAGGATCTTTGCTCTGTCCGAAGTGAACTTGTTAAGTCTGTTTACATCCTTGTAATCGATGCATTCAACCTTATCTACGCAGAAAGCGCAAACCTTTCTGCGACCCTTTTTGTTGGGTCTTCTTTCGCTTCTATCGTAAGCCATGGATTAAACCTCCTTTTCAGTTTCAGTTTTTGCGACCTTAAAACGGAAGGTCGTCTTCGGGAATTTCTTTGAAATCGCCCTCATCCGCAGTTGAATATGAGGGAGCGGGCTGAGCATTCATGAAGCTGTCGTCTCTTGCGTAAGATGAACCTGTGTTGGATTCATTCTTTGAGCCGCAGAAACTAACGTTATCTGCAACAATTTCAACAGCCTTTCTCTTGTTGCCGTTCTTGTCCTCATACATTCTGGTCTGGATGTAGCCCTGAATTGCAATCATTGAACCCTTGCGGAAATATTTGCAGACGAACTCTGCAGTCTGTCTCCATGCAATGATGTCAATGAAATCTGCCTGACGTTCTTCACCCTGGCGGTTGAAGCGTCTGTCAACGGCTACCGTGAACGATGTTACGGAAATTCCGCTTCCTGTAGTGCGAAGCTCGGGGTCTGCAACAAGTCTGCCCATAATTACGGCATTATTCAACATTTTGCGACCTCCTTAGTTCTTTTTGACAATGAGTGAACGAAGCACGCCGTCTGTAATCTTTACAACACGGTCAAGCTCTGCGGGAAATTCGGGAGCAGCCTGATAGTTGAAGAGAACATAGAGACCCTCTGATTCGTCATTGATAAGATAAGCGAGCTTGCGCTTGCCCCACTCATCAACGCTCTCAAGAGTGCCGTTAGCTTCAATCATAGCCTTGAATTTCTCAACGAGAGTCTGAGCAGCTTCGTCGCCGTTGGCAACTGAAAAAACCATCATTGTCTCGTAGCTGATGTTTGCTGACATTCTTAAAGCA
>JAZLCS010000078.1:0-3341 GCA_045614385.1 Acutalibacteraceae bacterium
CAATATCATCATCAAAGCCGATGTTCAGGGTTCTGCAGAAGCAGTCAAGCAGAATCTCATCAAGCTTTCAAATGAAGAAGTCCGTGTTAAGGTTATCCACTCGGGTGTTGGTGCCGTAAGCGAAAGCGACGTTATGCTCGCCAATGCTTCAAATGCAATCATCGTTGGCTTCAATGTAAGACCTGATAACGTTGCTGCGGATAATGCAGAGCGTGACGGCGTTGAAATCAGATGCTACAGAGTTATTTATGACTGCATCGAAGAGGTTGAAGCCGCTATCAAGGGTATGCTTGCTCCCAAGTTCAGAGATGTTGATATCGGTAAGGCAGAGGTTCGCCAGGTTGTTAAGATTTCCTCAGTCGGCAATGTTGCGGGCTGCCACGTTATAAACGGTAAAATCACAAGAGGCGCAAAAATCAGAGTTGTCCGTGACGGCATTGTTATTGCCGAAGACGAAATGGCTTCTCTCAGACGCTTCAAGGATGACGTTAAGGAAGTTGCATCCGGCTATGACTGCGGTATCGGCCTGAACAAATTCAACGATATCAAGGAAGGCGACGTTTTCGAAGCCTTCATCACAGAGGAGTACAGAGATTAATTATGGCAGGATACAGAATAGACAGGGTTTCCGAGGATATCAGGCGCGAAATCGCTTCGATTATCCGCGAGCTTAAGGACCCGAGGGTGCTTGATGTTATGCTGACGGTTGTTAACGTCGAAGTAAGCTCCGATGCTTCTTTTGCAAAGGTTTATGTCAGCGCAATGGACGGCATTGAAACCGCAAAGCTTGCGGTCAAGGGTCTTACAAGCGCAACGGGATATATCCGCAGAGAGGTCGGTAAGCGTCTGCATCTGCGCAAGACTCCCGAGCTTAAGTTCATTGCCGATGATTCCATCGAAAAAGGCATGAAAATTGCGGGAATGCTCGGCAACATGAACGAAAACACAAACGATAACGATTAATTAAAGGGGCGTTAAGTCAGTGAGAATTGATCTTCACGAAACCGCGAAACTCCTTGAAAAATCAAATAATATTTTGCTGCTGTGCCACAGTCATCCCGATGGCGACACGCTCGGCAGCGCAACCGCTCTTGCCTGTGCCCTTGTCGGCATGGGTAAGAAGGTGAGAATTGAATGCTCAGACCCCATTCCGAACGATTTTTCGTTTATGTTTGAGGGTCTTGAAAGCTTTGAGTTTGAGCCGGAGCTTATTGTTGCGGTTGATGTTGCGGATATAAAGCTGCTCGGCAAGGAATCGGAAGACAAATATCGGGGCAAAATTGACCTCTGTATTGACCATCACGGCTCTAACATGCTCTATGCCGACAAGGTTTATCTTGAGCCCGATTCGGCATCGGCAGCGGAAATTATATATTTGCTTCTCGGAGTAATGGGCGCGGAAATAACTCCCGTTATGGCTTCGTGCCTTTTTACGGGCGTTTCAACCGACACGGGCTGTTTCCGTTTTTCAAACACAACGGTCAGAACCTTCGAGATAGCCGCAGAGCTTGCAAAGCTCGGAGCAGATACTTATAACATTATTCAGGTTTTCTTTGAGACAAAAACAAGGACATATGCTGCTCTTGAACGTCTTGCGCTTGACAGCATGCGCTTTTATTTCTCCGACAAATGCGCCGTTATCTGCGTAACACAGGATATGTATAAACGCAGCGGCTCCGATGAAAGCGAGGTTGACCGCCTTGCGAATCTTCCGCGCCAGGTTGAGGGAGTGCTTGTCGGCGTAACAATGCGTGAGCTTAAAGACGGCAATTTTAAAGCATCGGTCAGAACTCACGGCGATATTGATGCCTCCGCAATCTGCAAAAGGCTTGGCGGCGGCGGTCATATGGGCGCGGCAGGCTGCACGCTTTACGGCACAAAGCAGCAGGCAGTCAATTCACTGCTTAAGGAAATTCAGGCAGAGCTTGATGCATTTATCATTGATTAACCATTGTAGGGCGGGGGCTTGCTCCCGCCGTTACTGCTTTTTAATGAAAGGAATTATTATGACAGGTATAATTCTTCTCGACAAACCAAAAGACATAACCTCGTTCGGCGCGGTGGCGAGAGTGCGCAGAATCTGCGGCGAGAAAAAATGCGGCCATACGGGCACTCTTGACCCGATGGCAACGGGCGTTTTGACTATCATGCTTGGCGGCGCAACGCGATTTATCGAGCTTTTGCCTAGCCATGACAAGGCGTATATTGCCTCTTTCCGTCTCGGCACTGTGACAGACACGCTTGACATAACGGGCAAGGTGCTTGAAACAAGAGAAGTGAAGGTTACCGCAGAGCAGGTCAAAGAAAAAATAAATGATTTTATCGGCGAGATAAGCCAGCTGCCGCCGATGTATTCCGCCGTTTCGGTTGACGGCCAAAGGCTTTATGACCTCGCAAGGCAGGGCATCGAGGTTGAACGCACCCCGAGAAACGTTACCGTTTTCTCGATAGATGTAATTTCGGAGAATGAGCAGACGGGCGAATATGAAATCGCCGTTGAATGTTCATCCGGCACATATGTCCGGACTTTGATTTCGGATTTGGGCGAAGCCCTCGGCTGCGGGGCTGTTATGACCGCTTTGCGACGCACCAAGGCGAACGGCTTTGAAATAAAAAACACCGTTACTCTTGAACAGCTTTCAGAAGCTGCAGAGAACGGTGCTCTTGATGAGATTGTGATACCTGTTGAAAAAGCTCTGGAGAATTATCCGTTGATAAAAGTCACGGCGGCGCAGGCGAAAAGATTTCGCAATGGCGGAGAGCTTGATTTGCAAAGGCTGAAATATCCGAGAATGCTCGGCTATTTCAGAATATATGACCCCGAGGATAGCTTTATCGGTCTGGGCGAAATCGGCACAAGTGACAGCCTTGCGGTCAAAAGAGTTTATATGGGATGAAAATTAAAGGCGTACCGAGCGGTACGCCTTTTTTATGCTTCTGCCTGGATTTCTGCTTCTTCGGGAAGGGTTTCATATCCCTTGCCTGAAATAACGCATACTGCAAGAGTGAGTGCGAGAGCTACGGTTGCGAAAAAATTAATTGCCAACATGATTTTTGTCCCCCTATGTTGTATTTTACTATGTCTACATTATATAGTGAAAATTTCTAAGAAAAAAGTATGAGAATTATTAAGATTTTATTAAAATGAGTTATTTGTCTTGTGCGCCTGCGGCATACTTGGCGGGCAGATGTTGCACTATGCCGCGGTCGTTCGAGCTCTTTGTAAAACAAAAAAGACACCTGAAAAGGCGGCACATGCAAATCAACCGTAAATTACCCCTCAGAAACATAGTCGCTCTGCTCGCTTGGAGCGCTTCGCATTGCTCCTTGTTTCTTCACCT
>JAZLCS010000079.1:0-34393 GCA_045614385.1 Acutalibacteraceae bacterium
ACCCGTTCACGTTCACTGCTGATCGACGCCTCTTATGCGGCCGCAGTCCTCCGCACAGAGACGGCTGCTTAATTAAGCAGCAAGAGCAACTTTATTGTTGTCGTTTAAATTTGAAAATTGCGGATTTTATAGCGGTCCCGCCCCGCTACTCGCTTATCCGGGCTCAGATTCCCCGTCGAAATCCTTTCATCCCCGTTTATCTAATTCGTAATTCTGAATGCGTAATTCGGAATTACGGATTTTTGTTATTTTGTGTTTTTGTTATAGAAACAAGTATTTTTATTATTTCTTCACAATCTGAATATAAGCTTTCAAACTGTTCTTTTGAAATATAATCGCTTTCGTACAAAAGTTCAATCCAATATTCAGTTTCGCTGCATTCTTTTAATGCTATATTCATTTTCGCATAAAAATCAGCTTTGCTCTGTCCCCTTATTGCTTCTTTAACATTTGCACCTATACTTGTTCCGCTTTTCAGGATTTGATTTGCAATCGGTGAAACACGATGATTATCGATTAAATATTGATAAAGCTTTATAATACGCAGTGCAAAAGATTTACTTTTATTAACGATAATATTATTCTTCATCATTTTATCATCCAATCAATTCCGAATTACGCATTCCGAATTCCGAATTTGCATAAGAGCCTGAGATGAATTTTATCTTCTTAAACTGCGTTCAATATCCCTTTGAGCGGATTTTTGAGCAGCAACTTCGCGTTTGTCGTAAAGCTTTTTGCCTTTACAAAGCCCGATTTCAACCTTAGCTCTGCCCATTTTAAAATACACGCTCAGCGGAACAATTGCAAGCCCTTCCTGCTTAACCTGCGCATAAAAACGCCTGATTTCTTTTTTGTGAAGCAGCAAACGCTTGGTTCTCAGCGGGTCACGGTTGAAAATGTTGCCCTGCTCATAGGGGCTGATATGCATACCGTTGACAAACATTTCGCCGTCTTTGACAAAGCACCACGAATCCTTGAGATTGACTTTACCCTGTCTGACGGATTTAACCTCCGTTCCGAACAGTTCAATACCTGCCTCAAGCTTTTCAAGCACAAAATAATCGTGATAAGCTTTTTTGTTTTGCGCAATTATTTTTATTCCGCTGTTTTTATCCATTGAATTACCTTTCGTGCGGGTGTTTTACCCGCGGAGTGCGATTATATCACACAAATATAATGTGTGTCAATATATTGTTTTTGTTGCAGGAAATTTTTAAAAAATGAAAATTATTTTTTTAAAGTACGCTTTTTTGCATAAAAATCGCGTTTTTTCTTCTTTTCTTCCGCTTCGCGCTTTGCCGCCAAAGCTCTCTTTGCCTTCACCTTTGATAATGGCTTGCCCTTTTTCGCAGGCTTTTTCTTTTTCTCTTCGTTATCCTTGTCGGGATTTTCTTTATAAAGAACTATGCTGCCGCCCACAACCTGAACAACCTCGCTGCCGGTTGCTTCGGCAAGCTTATCAGCAAATTCTCTGGGGCTTTCGGGCGCGCTTTCAAGCAAAACCTTGAGCTTGATAAGCTCTCTTTTTCTGAGTGCGTCGGCTGTCTGGTCAACAAGAGCTTCCGACATGCCGCCTTTTCCTATCTGAAACAGCGGTTCGAGGCTGTTTGCCTGCGCTCTGAGCGCTGCTCTTTCCTTGCTTGTCATCAGTTATTCTCTCCAATCATATCGGCAAGCTTTCGAACTGACTTACCTCTGTGGCTTATAGCGTCTTTTTCTTCGGCGGTGAGCTGCGCCATTGTTTTTTCTCCGCCGTATTCAACGGGCAGGAACAGCGGGTCATAACCGAAACCGCCGCTGCCGATTTCTTCATATCCGATTGTGCCTCTGCACTCACCTCTCGCAATCAGCTTTGTGCCGTCGGGATAAACACAGCATGCAACGCTGACGAACGCCGCACCTCTGTCCTCGGGCTCAACGCCGTCAAGAGCTTTGAGAAGCTTTTTGTTGTTGGCATCATCATCGCCGTGTTCACCGGCATATCTTGCGGAATAAACTCCGGGGGCACCGTCAAGAAAATCAACAGCCAAGCCCGAATCATCCGCAATGCAGGGCATTCCGCTCTCTCTGCAGCCGCTCTCGGCTTTGATGAATGCGTTTTCTTCAAAGGTTGTTCCTGTTTCTTCGGCATCGGTCAGCTCAATACCGGCTTCCTCCGCCAAAAGAACTCTTATTCCCAAAGGAGCGAGTATTCTCTGCATCTCGTCTCTCTTTTTCATGTTATGGGTAGCAATTATATAATCCATATATATTATTCCTCATCTTTGTCTTCTTCAAACAATCCGTCTGCAAAAGCTTTAGGATTAAACGGCCTGAGGTCATCAATTCCTTCGCCGACGCCGATGAACTTAACGGGCACCTTAAGGTCATTTTTGATTGCAAGCACAACGCCGCCCTTTGCCGTGCCGTCAAGCTTTGTGAGAATAATGCCCGTAATTTCGGCAACATCCTTAAATTCCTTTGCCTGATTGACTGCATTCTGACCCGTTGTTGCATCAAGAACAAGAAGCACCTCACGGTCAGCATAAGGAAGCTGGCGGTCAATAACTCTGTAAATCTTGGCAAGCTCTTCCATAAGATTCTTTTTATTGTGGAGTCTGCCTGCGGTGTCGCAGATAATCATATCTGCATTTCTTGCTTTACCTGCCGCAATTGTGTCAAAAACAACCGCAGCGGGGTCTGCGCCCTCTTTGTGCTTGACGATATCAACATCTGCACGGTCCGCCCAGATTTCAAGCTGGTCAATAGCTGCGGCTCTGAAGGTGTCGGCAGCGCCGAGAATAACCTTTTTGCCTTCTTCCTTGAACATCGCCGCCATTTTTCCGATTGAAGTAGTCTTGCCTACGCCGTTAACGCCGATAACAAGAATGACCGAGGGAACGGTTATCATATCAAGCTCTTCGCCGCCGCTGAGAAGCTCGGCAACGATATCGCGGATTTCCGCCTTAACGTCTTTTGCTTTGCGGAGATTCTTTTTGAAAACCGCATCTCTGAGCTTTTCGACGATTTCGGTTGCCGTGTTTACGCCGACATCCGCCATAACAAGAATTTCTTCAAGCTCCTCATAAAAGTCGTCATCAATTTCATTTTTGCCGTAAAGGGCCGCATTGATGGCTCCCGACATGTTGTCACGGGTCTTTTTAAGACCCTTGTTAATTCTGCTGAAAAGTCCCATGGTGTACCTCTATATATAAAATGTATTACTGTTCTTGGACATTTTTGATGATTTTATCGACAGTTTTCTTGAGCGAAGAATCTCTTTCGGCATCCTTTGAAACGGTTTCAACCGAATAAAGGATGGTCGTTCTGTCTCTGCCGCCGAAGAATTCGCTGATTTCTTTCTGGGTGAGGTCTGTGATTTCTCTGACGATGTAAATCGCAACCTGTCTTGCTCTTGCGGTTTTTGCGTCCTTTTTCTTTGAAATGATATCAGTCTGGGGAACACCGAAGGTGCGTGAGGTTTCGGTGATGATGCTGTTGACGATAGCGGAAACGGGTCTGCTGTCGCTCATGATATCCCTGATTGCATTCTGCGCCATGGCTATGTTGATTGAAGAGCCTTCAATGTTGACAAGTGCGTTAATCTTTTTAACCGCACCTTCAAGCTGACGGATGTTCGTTTTGATTTTTTCCGCAACAAACTGAATAACATCGGCAGGAAGCTCAAGACCGAGAGTATCCGCCTTGCGCTGAATAATCGCCATTCTTGTTTCAATATCGGGCGGCTGAATATCCGCAATAAGCCCCCACTCAAAACGGTTGCGGAGTCTTTCATCAAGAATTTCAATATCCTTTGGCGCGCGGTCAGAAGCCAGAACAATCTGCTTGCCGTCCTGAGTCAGCGCGTTGAAAGTGTGGAAAAACTCTTCCTGAGTGGATTCTTTGCCCGCAATAAACTGAATATCGTCAACAATAAGAATATCGCAGTTTCTGTACTTGTTGTGAATTTCCTGCATATTTTTTGCCTTGATGCCTTCAACAATAAGGCTGACAAATTCTTCGCCTCTGGTAAAAATAATGTCCACATTGGGGTTTTTGCTTTTTATTTCGTTACTGATTGCGCAAAGCAGATGGGTTTTACCCAAACCCGAGTTGCCGTAAATGAAAAGCGGGTTATATGCCGCTCCGGGAGTTGCCGCAACAGCCTGAGCCGCCGCATGGGCAAATCTGTTTGAAGAGCCGACAACGAAGGTTTCGAAGGTGTTTTTCTCAATACTGAGCGAGGTTGCCCCCGCGCCCTTATCGTTTTTTGAAGCCGCTTCTGCGTTTACTGCTTCGCTCGGGTCAACAAGAGAAACCTCAACATCAAAGCCCATAACCGCCTTGAACGCTTCTCTGAGCTCGTTGCCGAATTTCTGCTCTATAATTTTTTTCATAAACTCGCTTGCGGAAATAACTGCCTTTGCTCCATCAAAACTTATGATTTCAAGAGGCTTGAACCAAATATCATATATAACCTCGCCGCAGCTTATTTTCAGATGCTCACACACAAGCTGCCACATCTCTCTGAGAGATTCCATATTTTTTCCTCCACTTTTCAATTCTGTTGCTATAGTTAACGAAAATTATTTTCAGATAAACACGGTTAATTTTTACGCATTCTTTCTCATTTTACTGATAATAATACATAATAGAGTATATCACAGCAAATCGCAGATTTCAAGAAGAAACGCAAAAGTTTTTCACGCGGAGTGGAAAACGCGTGCACAAATCTTGCAAAAAATCAACTGAAATAAAAAAAATGTTGACATTAGCGGTCAACTTGTTATATAATGTGTACTCTGAGGGGTATGCCCCTTGGTTTGTTATGCTTATTTTAGGCTCAAAAGAGCTTGAAAATATAAAAACGAAACGGAGGTTAGCAAAATGAAAAGAACTTACCAGCCCAAGAAGCGTCATCGCAAGATGGAACACGGCTTCCGCAAGAGAATGGCTGACAGAAACGGCCGCAAGGTTCTTGCCCGCCGCAGAGCAAAGGGCAGAAAGCAGCTCACTTATTAATCCCGTAAAGGATTGATGCAAATGTCCGGAGCAGTAACCCTGAAGCAAAACACAGAGTTTCACCGCGCTTACGGCAGGGGCAAGGTTAAAGCCTCCCCCACGCTTGTGACCTATGTTGTTAAAAACAGAGGTCTCGGCTGCCGAATCGGCATAACAGCCGCAAAAAAACTCGGCAGTGCAGTTGAGAGAAACAGATGCCGCCGCATTATAAGGGCGGCATTCTCCTCAATTTCTCCTCTTTGCAGCGGTAATTATGACATTGTGTTTGTTGCAAGGTTCAAAACAAAAAAACAAAAAAGCACTGATCTCATCCCCGTCATGCGTCAGCATCTGACGGAGCTGGGTGTTATCGGCGGTTGCGCGGGGGCTGATTCTCAATGAAAAAGTTTTTGCTTTCTGCGATTCGTTTTTATCAAAAACGTATTTCCCCGCTGTTCCCCCCAAGATGCAGGTTTTATCCGACCTGCTCGCATTATGCCGTTCAGGCAATTCAGGTTCACGGAGCTTTCCGCGGAACTCTTCTTACTTTATTCAGATTAATGAGGTGCAACATCCTGTTCCCCGGCGGCTACGACCCTGTTCCGCCCAAGAAGCACTCTCACTCGGAGGATGAAAAATGACCGGTCTTTACGAAACCCTCGGTGTGCCTTTCGGCTTTTTGCTTAAGCTTATTTATGATTCGATAGGCTTTGGAAGTTATGCCATTTCAATTATCTTGCTGACATTATTTTCAAGGATTCTTATGGTTCCTTCAACCATAAGCCAGCAGAAAGGCATGGCAAAAACCCAGCGCATCCAACCCAAGATTCGCAGAATTCAAACCAAATATGCAGGCAACCAGCAAAAAATTCAGGAGGAAACCAACGCTCTTTACCAAAGAGAAGGCTATAATCCCATGAACGCCGGCTGTGCGCCCATGCTTGTTCAGTTTGTTCTGCTCTTCGGTCTTATCGGTGCGATTTATTATCCTTTGAGCAACTTCCTTACGGGAGTTACCGATGCTGAAATCGATCTTCTTGCAGGAGCGCTTTCAAACCTTGAAACCTCCTCAAAATTCACAAACAGCACTCATCTCAGAGAGCTTCTTATTATCCAGAACATCAATAATCCCGCACTTCAGAATATTGCAGGCGTAAGCCAGGCAACATACGACGCTATCAAAGGCATTAACTTCGATTTCTTCGGCCTTTTCTCTTTGGGTGATGTCCCCAAAGACAGCGGACTGAGCGTCATCTGGGCAATACCCGTTCTCTCCTTTATTTCTTCTATGGCAACGGGTGTTTATTCCCATATCAAACAGAAAAAATCAAATCCCGCAATGGCTAACAACCCCATGATGGGCTGCATGACCTTTGTTATGCCCCTCTTCTCACTCTACTTTGTTGTTAACTATCCCGCAGGTATCGGTATTTACTGGATTGCTTCCAGTATCTTCGGTTTCCTTTCAACAGTTATCATCGGGCACTTCTTCAGCCCCAAAAAGACGATTGCAAGGCTTATGGTTGACGAAACGGTTGCACGCCGTTCAAAAGAAAACAATCTCAAGCTTGTTGCCGAAAGAAAGGAAAACAAAAACTAACACACATCAGGTGGTGAATCAATTTTGATTAAAGAAGCATTTGGCACAGGCGCAACCCTTGACGAAGCAAAAGAGGCTGCCCTCAAAGAGCTTAACGCTCCCGAGGATGCAGATATAAAATATGATGTTATCGAAATGCCCAAAGCAAAAATTCTCGGAATTTTCGGCGGTTCAAACGCTAAAATGAGAGCTTATTACGAAGTTGAAGACGATCCGTTTGCAAAAGCAAAGGATTATATTATGAACATCCTCAACAACCTCGGCATCGAAGAAGCGGAGCTTTCCGTTGATGCAGACGATGAGGAGGTCAGAATTTCCATCAGCTGCGGCGATGATTACGGCTCGGTTATCGGCAGAAGAGGCGAAACTCTTGATGCCATTCAGTATCTCACACGCCTTGTTATCAACAGAGGCTCCGATGAATACAGAAGAGTTGCAATCAACGTTGGCAACTATCGCGAAAAGAGAGAAAACACTCTCCGTTCACTTGCCCGCAAGAACGCTGCCAAGGTTCGCAAATACGGCAGAAACGTTGTTCTTGAACCCATGAACCCCTATGAACGCCGCATCATTCACACAACCGTTCAGGAAATCGAGGGCGTAACCTCCCATTCCGTCGGCAGCGATGGCGACCGCAAGGTTGTTATCACTCTTGAAGAAGGCGTTAAGCCCACAAACGCAGGCAGCTACCGCGGAAATAACCGCGGCGGATATAACAAGGGCGGCAGAGGCGGCTACCGCGGAAACAACCGCGGCGGCAACAGATCCTACAGCGACAGCTCCGAAACTTCTTCCGCACCCGCAAGAGCTCCCCGCTCTGATTCCGCAGGCGCATCTCTTTACGGCAAAATCGAAATCAACAAATAATTTCAACACGGAAAGCTTGGATTTTTCAGGTTTTCCGTGTTTTTTCATTAATCTCTGTATTTTCTTGTTTGAAAAATAGCGACAAAACACAAAATATAGAATGTTTTGTCAAATTCGTCACAATTAACTAAAAATATTTTCTCATTTCAGCAAAAAATTGTTGACAAAATTCAAAACTTATCTTATTATAAACAATAAGAGATTTTGCGAGGTAGTTTAAAGTGCAAAAACAGCAAAAAGTTTTGAGCGATGAAGAGCTGGCTGTTCTCGCCGCCAACGGTGATGACGAATCCATGGCGCGCCTTATCTCAGCAGTAACTCCCGTCGCAAAAGCAAAAGCCTCTTCTCTCGCAAACGCCAGAGTGCCGGACGAAGACCTTGTTCAGGAAGGAATGCTCGGTTTTCTTGATGCCGTCAGCAGTTTTAATCCCGCAAAGGGGTCTTTCAAGGCATATGCAGAGGCATGCATTAACAACAGAATCCTTTCTGCCGTGCGTGCAAGCTTCAACAACAAAAATGCCGCTCTTTCAAATGCCGTTCCGCTTGAATGCGAGGCAAATGAAATAAGCGACATCAGCGCAGACCCTGCAAACATAATCTCTGAAAAATATGATTCGCAGCATATTGCGGATTTGCTCAGCAGCGGTCTTTCCGATTTTGAAAAACAGGTTATTGACCTTCGTTTAATCGGCAAAAGTTATTCTCAGATTTCTGCAGAACTCATATGCAGCGAAAAAGCTGTTGACAATGCTTTGCAGAGAATACGCAAAAAGATGCGCGTAAAACTTAATAAATAACACTCACAAGAGTGTTAAATATGCCCACGTAGCTTAAAGCAGAGCATTGTTTAACGCAAAAGTAGTTTAACAAAGGTGACGGTGCGATTCCGTCCAAGGGCAAATACAATATTTTTCAAGCGAGGTTAAAAACAATGTACGAAGACAAGACTCTCATCTGTAAGGAATGCGGCAATGAATTCACTTTCACCGCCGGCGAACAGGAATTCTATGCTGAAAAAGGCTTTGTAAACGAGCCCCAGCGCTGCAAGGCATGTCGTGACGCACGCAAGAACGCTGCCCGTGGAGAGCGCGAATGGTTTGAAGCAACATGTGATTCCTGCGGTGGAGTTGCAAAGGTTCCCTTTAAGCCCCGTGAGGACAGACCTGTTTACTGCAGCGAGTGCTTCGCAAAGAAGCAGGAGCAGGCATAATTTTAATTAATTTATGCTGAAAATTCCCACCTCTTTTGAGGTGGGATATTTTTTTATGCGGGTAATTCCGTCAAGGCTTTGAATTCATAACCGTTTTGCCTTGCCCAATCGATTATATCGCCGAGAGCTTCTGCGTTGTCGGGCGAAACCGAGTGAAGCAAAACGATTGCTCCCGGATGCAGGCGTGATGTGACTTTTTCAAAAGCATGGTTTCCGCCCTTTGTTTGGCTGACATCCCAATCGGCATAAGCACTTGACCAGAACACCATCGTGTAGCCCATGGAGTCAACAAGCTCCAGAGCACTTTCGTTATATGACCCTTCGGGGAAACGAAAAAACGTTGTTGCGTAACCGAAATTCTCGCGCATATAATTCTCGCATTCCAGAATTTCATCCGCCATTCGCTGCCTTGATATCTCTGCAAAATCCGGGTGCTTTGCGGAATGGTTTCCGACGATATGCCCCTCATTTATCATTCTTGCTATAAGCTCAGGTTCCTTTTTTATATGCTCCAGCGTGCAAAAAAATGCAGCAGGTACGTTCTTTTCTTTGAGCGTATCCAGCACCTTGCTTGTATATCCGTTTTCCCATCCGCAGTCAAAGGTCAGATAAAGAACCTTTTCCGTTGTCTTTGTGTCATAACAAACCGCTTTATAGCCGGTGCTTTCAAAATATTTCTGGGCAGATTCTGAAATCGCATGCGGCTCGCCGTTTTTTGCAACGCCAAAGCTGTGTTCCACCTTTTCGGTTGAAAGCCCCCTTGAATTACCGGGGTCATTAACTTTAAAGTTCACGCGTTTGAGCACTTCTCTGCCGGTCAGCGGCGAAGTGACACCAATGCTTTTTGCGGTGGTAACGGCGGTTGAGCTTTGGGTTGCGGTGCGCTTATCCTCAACGGTAACGGGGGCATTTGCGTCAAACTCTTCAAGCGTTGATCTGCCCGTGCATCCGCTTAAAACAATGGCAATCGCAAAAAATACCGGTAACAATTTTTTCAAATTTAACACCTTGCTTTATAATTTTCTTTCATGTATAGTATAACCTGACAGAGTTTCAGCAGCATAAAAATAAAAATTTTTTTGAAATCGATGCAACAAAAATCATCAATCGCAACACTTATTAATTGAGTATGGTAAGGAGGGTTATTTTGAGCGCTCAAATCAAAGAACTCGTTACTATGGCTAAAAACGGCAACGCCGAGGCATTCGGCGAGCTTTATGAGCTTTATTACAAAGACATGTATTGCTATGCCTGCTACATAACAGGCAGCGAAATCCTTGCGCAGGACGCCGTTTCAGACGCGGTTCTGTCCGCCTTCAGGCAAATCAAATCTCTGAAAAAAGCGGAAGCATTTAAAGGATGGCTGTTCAAAATACTCTGCGCGGCATGCAAAAGATACTATACCGAAAATCAAAAGAAAAAAGATCTGGTCTATCTCGACGACGAAAACGGGGGATTTCCCGAACCTGTAAGCTACGAAAGCATCGAGCTTTCCGTTGAGCTTCGCAGGGCGCTTGAGGCTCTTTCACATGAAGAAAGAGAAATCGTTTTGCTCAGTGTTCTCGGGAACTACAAAAGTCACGAGATAGCCGACATGCTTGACTACCCGTCATCAACCGTTCGTTCGAAGCTCAAAAGAGCCTTGAAAAAGCTTCGGACTTCGCTTGATGAAGAAATTTGAAGGAAGGAGGGTTGAAGCATGAATAAAAAAGATAAACAGTTGCTGGATTCCATGCGTGCAGAGCTTGAAAAAAGCACAGTTTCCGCTAAGGTGCCTCTTCGCCTTCAAAAAGAGAGCATCGTCAGCATGATTGAAAATACGGAGCATGAAAAACAGGATTTTTCCGATAAAACGGGGACTAAAAACGACAATATCGTCATTTTACGCAGGCTTGCGGCAACAGCGGCAATGCTTGCAATCATAGTTGTCGGTGCGCTCGCAATGAGAAGCGATAACGTTAAAATGACAAAAGTTGATACGTTCTATAAAAACAGCGCAAGCATCAATCAGATAAAGAACGCAAAAAGCGACAGCGAAGTTAAAAATGTTATAAAAGAAATTCTTAACCGCAACTCAAGCCAAACTGCCGATTCCGGTAATTCTGCGGAGCAGCCGTCCTCGGCTCACTCAACTCAAAGCAGCCCTGCTCAGACTGCGCCCGCGGTAACAGCTCCTCAAGGCTCGGTCAGCGGCTATGAAAATCTTGTTGCGGTAAAAGAAGATACCGGCGAAAATGCGGGAATATACGGAGCAAGCTATTCCTTTGCCAACTCAAGCGTTGTTTCTTCGGAAAACTATCAGGCGGATATCGTTAAAAAAGACGGTAATTTCCTTTATATTGTTGCATTTGCCACAAATCAGGAAACCGGCGGAATGATTGAACAGATTAAAATTGTCAAAGCGGTTCCAGCCAAGGAAATGAAGGCTGTTTCAGCAATTACTCTTTCCGAATACAGCAGCGCCGAAACAGTTGATAACTGCATTGAAATCCATGTAAAAGACGGCAAGCTTATCGCGCTGATAAGCAGAACGGATTCCGCTTCGGAAAAAACCTTCACGGTTGCGGCTTATTATGATATTTCGAAGCCCGAGGCTCCTGTTAAAATCCGCGAGCATATTCAGGAAGGTGTATATGTTTTTTCAAGCCTTCAGGAAAATAATCTTTGTCTTGTTACCGACAAATCGGTAACCTCTCTTTCGGATACGGAGCAGGTAATTCCCTCTTACACCGTTGACGGCAAAACCTATACCCTTGACGCTCAAAAAGAAATATTCATGGTCAACGACCCTGACGCATCATACATTTTCATAACAGTAACGGACATTTCCGATTTCAGCCGCCCTGTCGGCAGGTTAGCCGTTCTCGGCAGCGGCAAAAAAATATATTGCTTCCCGCACGCAATAACCTTTGCAAGAGAGTTTATGTGCGTTGAAGCAAACAAAGACGGTATCCGCGAGAATAAAACAGAAATATGCCGCTTTAATCTCGACGGCACTTCGGTTATCTTTGCAGGCTCATATATGGTTGACGGCGCACTGGTCGGCGGACTTTCGCTTGATGAAGAAAGCGTAACTCTCAGAGCAATAACCGCAGGCACCGAATCCTCAAATATATATGTTTTCGGCAAAGATATGGAGCCTGTCAGTGCTAACAGCATCTCTCACGCGGGCCGAAACGCCGTCGGCAGCAAATTCATCGGCAACAACGGCTACATCGTTGTTAACGGCGAAAAAGGCGAACAAACAATGATTATCGACCTTTCCAACCCCGAAAAGCCCGAAGCAGCAGGAAAAATCGCAACCGACGGCTTTTCAGACAGCCTTTATATTATTTCGGACGCCCTGATTCTCGGCTCAAAATCCGAAGATGTGTTTGTTGAAAAAGAGATTGTTGATGAAAACGGCGAAGTATCGCTAACAGAAGAAAAAGCAACGCTTGTTTCCTTGACTCTCTTTGATGTCAGTGACCCGAACAACCCGAAAACAACCGCTACGTACACAATCGACCTGAACCATACCGTGCTTTCTTCAGGCGGCGGCAGAGGCGTTATAGTGATTCCGGAGAATAATATGTTCGGAATTCCCGTTAAAATATATAATGAAGAAACTCAGAGAGAAACATCGGCATACATGATGTTTGACGTTTCGGACAAAACCTTTGTTAATGCGGGTTATTTCAACCACCATGAAACGGCTGTCGGCAGTGCCGCAACGAGAAGCCTTTATGAAAACGGCGTTCTTTATACGGTTTCGGGCGAAAAAGTCGTCGCCTTTTCAATCGACGACCGCAGTATCCTCGCAGAAAGCGAGATAAAATAGCAGGAATTTCCGCTTCCCTTTTATAGATTTTGGATGGATGGGGAAAAACGGAATTCTCATATACCGCCGCGTTCTTTGGGGAAAGAATGCGGCGCGGGGGAAAAAGATGAAGTGGCGGCGGAACGTACAGGCACAGTGCGTTCCGCCAAAACACTGTTTGTCAATCAAAGATCATCTGCATCCTGAATGGGGCGCAATCCGTCATAAGGCGTTCCCGTATAGCTGCCGAGAACATCGCTCTGAATGTCATCATCATTCATTTCATAGCCTTTTTCGGCCCTCTCTTTCGGGAAATGCCACTGCGCCTTGTTCTTCTTGTCTTTATTGAAAAATTCAAAGGACATATAAAAGCTCCTTTCAGATATATTTACTTTTATTCTTTCTTCTTTCCTGCCCGAAAATACAGCAGTTTAACAAATATTGCTCTTTTTATAAAGCTTAATTGGTAAATATAGTGACTTGACAAAGCGGCATATTGTGTGTAAAATAATTGTTGTATTCAAAATAGGTCAGAAGGCTTAAAAATTAAAACTCAAAAAGGATGGTATTCAAAAATGAAAAAGACAGTTTCCATGCTGCTCGCAATCATCGTTGCAGCTATAGCAATTTGCACACTTGCTACATCAGCTTTTGCTATTGAAATCACAAACCCCGACGATTCAAGACTCGAAACAACAACAGCGGCTCCCACAACCGCAGAGCCTACAACAGCGGCTCCCACAACCGCAGAAGCAACAACTGCTGAACCCACAACTGCTGAGTCCACAACTATTCAGGACGAAGTTGTTACCCGCGCTGAAGGCGAAACAGTTATTGACGAGGGCGAAACAACAACAAAAGCTCCCGCAACAACCAAAAAGCCCGCTTCGGTTAACACCGTAATTCCTTCAACAGGCAGCAGCATTGCTGTTCCCGCAATTGCACTCCTTGCTCTTGCAGCCGGCACAGTAGCAGTTGTTAAGACAAAGAAGGATAACTAACAGCTTATTTAAAAGCCCTCTTCGGGCGACACTTCACAAGGAAGTTAAGGCTTTTATCGGCTCTTTCCAGTTAATACTTTACGAAATAATCCCGTAATACACAAGTATTGCGGGATTTTTGTCATTTCATCTGAACGAAAAATAACCTGATAAAAACTGCTTCGCACCTTAAAATGGGATGGTTTGGATACAGAACAAGGCGAAAATCACAGAAATCCTTGACGGATTTCGAGCATTTTCAACGCAGTATATGCCAAAATGTCCTTTTTAAGGCTTAAATTCCTTGTAAAGGGTTGCCCTTGTTGGAGGGTTTTTTCTTTTTGTTAACCAAACGTTTACAAGCTGCCCTTGATTTTTAGGTACAACTATGATAGAATTATTTTTATGAATGTATTAAAATCAATTATTACTAAAAAAACAATTTGCTTTTCGGTGTGCCTTGCCGTGCTGATTTTATTTTCCGGCTGTTCACCGAACAGAAACAGCATTGAAGCACCTCCCGCCGAAACAACCTCAAACGTTGTGCGGGTTACCTTCCCCGAAGGCTCAACCGTCAGCCGGATTGCTTTTCTTCTTGAAGAAAACGGAGTTTGCTCTGCGGCGGAATTCATGGCGGAAGCCAACAATCCCCTGCATCTTGAAAGCTTTTCGTTTGCTCTTGCGAACCCCGATGAGCGCAGTTTTCTTCTTGAGGGCTATCTTTTCCCCGACACATATGAATTCTATCGCAACGAAAGCGCAGCTTCGGCAATCAAGCGTTTTTTGAAAAACACCAAGGCAAAGCTGACCGATGAAATTGCCGCCCGCTGCAACGAACTCGGCTACACGGTTGATGAAATTCTGACCCTTGCTTCCATCATTCAGGAGGAGGCGGGCGACCCTGCCGAAATGGGCAAGGTTTCATCCGTGCTTCATAACCGCCTTAACAGCAGCCGTTTTCCGCGCCTTCAATGCGATGTTGCAACCTTTTATCTGCGCGATTACGTCAAGCCTTATGTTGATGAAATACGCTACGAAGAACTGGTTGAGCTTTACAACACCTATAACTGCGACGGGCTTCCCGCAGGGCCTATAACCAACAGCGGAATCGATGCGATAAACGCCGCTCTTTATCCCGAAGATACAGACTATTATTTCTTTGTTACGGACAGTGAGGGCGCATATCTCTATGCCGAAACATGGAACGAACATCAGGAAAACTGCGATGTTGCAGGTCTTTAACATCGCTATTATAAAACACAGAAAGGATTTTTCATCATGAAAAAAATCTTGGCAGCCATTCTCGTTTTTGCAGCAATTATTACTGTTTTCTGCGCATGCAGCAAAGAGTCAAAACCGGTTACCTCGGGCGAATATACATATGTCGTTCTTGAAGATAACACCGCCAAAATCACAAAGTATAACGGCACCGAAGAAATCATCGAGCTCGATATTCCCGCAGCCATTGACGATTTAACCGTTACTGTCGTCGGTGCGGAAGCCTTCGCAGGCGTTCAGACAATCAAGGTTGTCAACTTCCCCGAAACTCTTCTTAAAATCGAAGAGAACGCTTTCAAGGGCAGCTCAATCAAAAAGGCTTTTATGCACAGATCGTCTAATATGACCGAAATCGGCGCATATGCTTTTGCGGAATGCCCCAACCTTGTTCAGGCTGATATGCCCCGCAGCCTTGAAATCATTGGCGAAAAGGCTTATCAGGGATGCACAAACCTCAAAATCGCAAATTTCAGAGGCAACACTGCAACAATTGACAAATTCGCTTTCGATGCCTGCCCCAACGTTAAAATTTATGCAAAAAGCGATCTTAATAACGTTATTTCTTATGCCGAAACATATCACCTTGAGCTCAACGTTGCAGAAAAATAAATATTAAAATAAATTAAGCCCTCTTCTCATAAACATATTATGAGGTGAGGGCTGTGTTTTTTGAAATCAATTCTGCAATCAGCGCCTTTGTCTGGGGACCGCCCATGCTCGCGGTCTTTCTTGGCACAGGTCTTTTTTTATCCGTAAAATCCCGTTTTTTTCAAATTTTCGGCATAAGGAAATGGCTCGGGAAAACGGTTGTTTCCGCTTTTAAAAACAGAAAATCCGAGAAAACGGACGGCGGCTCGGTTTCACAAATCGGCGCGCTGACATCGGCTCTCGCCGCCTGCCTCGGCACAGGCAATATCGTAGGCGTTGCAACCGCGCTCTTTTCGGGCGGTCCCGGAGCTGTTTTCTGGATGTGCGTTTCTGCATTTCTCGGCATGATGACCTGCTGCTGTGAAAATATTCTCGGCATAAAATACAGAGTCAGAGATTCGGCAGGGCAATGGGTCGGCGGGCCGATGCTTTATATTGAACGGGGGCTCGGCATGAAAGGGCTTGCCGGCGTCTACGCGGTATTCCTTGTAGGTGCATCGCTCGGCATGGGTAACATGACTCAGGCAAATTCTGTTTCTCAGGGTCTTTCAGGCTTCGGTGTTCCGCCGATGATAACCGCCGCCATTCTCTGCGGCGCAGTTATCGCCTGCATTTCGGGCGGTCTTAAAAGAATAACAGCCGTTTCTCAGGCTCTTATCCCCGTTCTTTCCGCCGCCTTTATTCTCGCCTGCTTCGTGATTATTGCCGCTAATGCCGAAAATCTTCTTCCGAGCATCGGGTTGATTTACAAAGAGGCGTTCACCCTCGAAGCCGCATCAGGCTTCGGGCTTGCCAAGGCGGCAAGATACGGAATTTCACGCGGCGTTTTTTCCAATGAGGCGGGGCTCGGCAGCAGTGCAATAATCCATGCCGCGGCGGACTGCAAAAAGGCGGGCGAGCAAGGTATGTGGGGAATTCTTGAGGTGTTTATTGACACGGTTTTTATGTGCACGGTAACTGCCGCCGCCATTCTTTCAAGCGGAGTTATGCAGGATGAGCCGAATCTTAACGGGGTTGAGCTTTGCTCTGCCGTCTTTGAAAGCGTTTTCGGAAAGGCCGGCGGATATTTTCTCAACATATGCATATGCCTTTTTGCTTTTGCAACCCTTGTTGCCTGGTCATATTACGGAAAAAGCGGAGCTGAATATCTTTTCGGCAAAAAGAGCGGCAAAGTCTATAATGTTCTCTATGCTGCCGCGGCTTTTGCGGGATGCATAATGAAGCTTGACAGCGTCTGGAGCCTTTCCGACACTCTGAACGGACTGATGGCAGTGCCTAATATTTTTGCGCTTATTCTTCTTTCAAGAGAAGCGACAGCTTCGCTTAACGAAACAAAAAGCGGTGCTGCTGCATCTCATACCGCACTTTGTTCGCATCATCATTATTAATTTGCTTTTATTGCTCTCATGTGATATACTTTAATTTATTACGGTTCCGAAAAGGGGTTATCACATGACACAGAAGCTTTATTACGAAAATCAATATATTAAGGAATTCACCGCAAACGTCATTTCCTGCGCCGAAGGTAAAAACGGCTTTGAGGTTATTCTTGATAAAACAGCTTTCTTCCCCGAGGGCGGCGGCCAACCCGGCGACACGGGTTTTATCGGTTCATCGAAGGTTGTTGACACAATCGAACGCGGAGATGACGTTGTTCACATCTGCTCTGAAGCCGTCTGCCTTGGCGAAGCCGAATGCCGCCTTGACTTTGAAAAGCGTTTTGCCAACATGCAGCAACACACGGGCGAACATATTTTTTCAGGCATTCTTCACTCGCTGAGCGGCTTTGACAATGTAGGCTTTCACATGGGTGAACACAGCATAACCGTTGATTTCAGCGGAGTTGTTTCCGCCGAAATGCTTGCCGAAGCGGAGCGGCTTTCAAACGAAGCGGTATATAAAAACATCCCCGTTGAAGCTCTTTATCCCTCCGGCGAAGAGCTTGAAAACTATGATTACAGAAGTAAAAAAGAAATCAAGGGTCAGGTGCGCCTGACAAAAATCGGCGATGTTGACCTCTGCGCCTGCTGCGGAACTCACGTTGCCTTCACGGGTGAGGTTGGCATAATCAAGGTTTCTTCCGTTATGAACTATAAATCGGGCGTTCGCATAACCATGCAGATTGGCAGAAAAGCATTTGAGGACTACTGCGAAAAAAACAAAAACGCCTATGAAATTTCAAGTCTGCTTAAAGCAAAGGTTGACGAAATAACCCCCGCCGTTGAAAGGGTTATGGCTCAGCTTCACGAAGCAAGAATGGCATATTCAAACCTGAAAAAAGACATTTTTGCTCTTAAGGCAAGCGAAGCGAGCGGCGAAAAATATATCGCCTTTGATAACGGCGGCAGCGCAGACGATGCCCGAATTTTTGCGGATATGCTTGCCGAAAAGGTCACAGTTGCGGCAGCGTTTTCGGGAGATGATGAAAACGGATATAAATATGCCGTTGTCAGCAGAACGCAGGATGTGCGCGAAATCGGCAAGGCTATCAACGCCGCCTGCAGCGGCAGAGGCGGCGGCAAGCCCGACATGGTTCAGGGCTCGGTCAGCGCATCAAGAAGCGAAGTCGAAAAAATCTGGAATAATATATGACAACAAAAACAGGCTGTAAAATTTTACAGCCTGTTTTTGTTATATTATGTCATTAAATTCAACAACCTTGTTGGTCTTACCCGATTCGAAAATCGCTTCAACAAGACGCATGAGCCTGCGCTGCTGATCATGGGTTACAATGATATCCTCTTCTCCTCTCAGATAAGCAAATATGTTTTTATAATATTCGCCCCAATCTGCTTTCTGAAGAGGAAGCGGATAAGTTTCAATTGTGTCTTTCGTTCTGGGTGCCATGGTCTTTGTTATGCCTGCACCCGCAACAATGGGCACTGCATCTCTGTTTTCCCAATCGGAAACTTTAACGATTTTTCCGTTCCACTGCCAGTCATCGACAACTGCTGTTCCGTTTTCTCCGAGGACATACCAAAGCGGCAGTTCTATGAAGTTGCTGGTTGTAACCTCAACATAGAACGAAAGTCCGTCATCGAAAATAAGGGTGGTGCGGAAGCCGTCATCGCAATTTTCGTTGGTAACGTTTGTAAGCTCCGCATAAACGGTTTTCAGCTTTCTCGGCATGGTCATCATGAGAGCCTGATCAAGAAGGTGAATACCCCAGTCATAAACCATTCCGCCACCGTGCTGCGGCTGATTGCGCCAATCGCCCGGAACACCTCTTGAGCCCTGAACGCGGGATTCAATTCTGAAAACATTGCCGAGAGTATTCTCGTCGAGAAGCTTTTTCATCGTGAGATAATCCTCATCCCAACGCCTGTTCTGATGAACGGTGAAAAGCTTTCCGGTTTCTTTTGCACAGGCTATCATTTCCTCAAGGTCTGCCGAGCAGAGAGTAACGGGTTTTTCGCTGATAACGTTTTTGCCGTGGCGCATGGCATCGATTGCGATTTCCTTGTGAACATCGTTGGGAGTTGCGATGGTTACAAGGTCAATTCGTTCATCGGAAAGAAGCTCTTCTCTCGACGAGAAAAAGTGAAAACCTTTTTCGTCAGCAACCTTTTTTCTGTCTGGGTTAATGTCGAAAACGCCGACAACCTCGGCATATTCACCCATTTCTTCTTTGATTTTGCGGGCGTGCCATCCGCCCATACCGCCATAGCCGATAACGGCACAGCCGAATTTATTGTTTATCATGGTATCGCTTCCTTTGGTATTCGGACGATTCGTGAATCGCCTCAGCATATATCATCTTATTTTCAGTTTGATAGCAGATTTTTCGTCGAGGCAAGGAAAACGACCGAATCAATATACAAATATTGCGAGGAGGTTTGACGCCGCATCAGCGAAAAAGATGCATCAAACCCACCACATTTCGCCCGTGGATTCGGTAACAAGCACTTCCTTAAGGAACGAAACTGCCTTTGAAAGACCTTCGTTCTGGCTCATGAGAGAATCCTCATGCTCGATACTGATTGCATAGTCATAACCAACCATGCGAAGATTGGAAATGATGTCTTTCCAATATGAATAGTCGTTACCGTAGCCGACGGAGCGGAAAATCCATGAGCGGTTGATTTCATCGCCGTAGGGCTTGTTATCAAGCACACCGTTGACTGCGGTGTTGTATTTATCAATCTTAGTATCTTTTGCGTGGAAGTGGAAAATTGCATCACCGAGCTTGCGGATGCATGCAACGGGGTCCATGCCCTGCCAGATAAGGTGGCTGGGGTCAAAGTTTGCGCCGATTTCGGGGCCTACCGCCTCGCGAAGGCGAAGCAGTGATTCGGTGTTATATACACAGAAACCGGGGTGAAGCTCAAGAGCAATTTTGTTAACGCCGTGAGCCTTTGCAAACTCAACAAGATTCTTCCAATAAGGAATAAGAACCTCGTTCCACTGCCAATCAAGGATTTCGCCGAAATCATTGGGCCAGGGGCAGGTTACCCAGTTGGGATATTTTGCGGTTTCGCAGTCGCCGGGGCAACCTGAGAAGGTGTTAATCTGGCTCAGACCGAGCTTTTCGGCAAGAAGAATCGTGTTTCTGATAGTTTTGTCGAAATCTGCGGCAATTTCCTTGTTAGGATGCACGGGGTTGCCGTGGCACGAAAGGGCACTGATTTCAACGTCATATTTTTTCAGAAGAGCCTTGAATTCTTCAAGCTTTGCTTCGTCATTGAGAAGAATTTCGGGGTCTGCATGTGCGTTACCGGGATAGCCGCCGCAGCCGATTTCAACCATTTCAATGCCGAGCGATTTAAAATATTTGAGAGCTTCTTCAAGCGAAAGGTTTGAGAGAAGCGTTGTGAATACTCCGAGTTTCATAGTTTTTCTCCTTGTAAGTATGAACGGCGGGATGTGGGCATCCCGCCCTACAATATGATTAAATGATGCCTTTGATATACTTTATACTTCTTGCGATATCCTCAAAGCCTGTGGGTACGGGGTCATCGTTTTCAACGATAAGCCATTCCATGCCGATATCCTTTGCAGCCTTAACAACAGCAGGAATATCGCAGTTGCCCTCGCCGAGAGCCATAGGCTTACCATCGATGCCGTCTTTAACGTGAAGATGAACAATGTTATCTTTCTTTTCGGTGATAAGCTTGTAGTTATCCTCGCCTGCGTGGAAGCTCCAGTATGTATCGATTTCAAGCGAGCATCTCTCGCCGATAACGTCAATGGGAAGCTGACCGTTTTCAAGGGGCCTGAACTCCTCGCAGTGGTTGTGATAATAAACCTTCATGCCGTATTTATCCATGGCATATTTCTGCGCATTGCCGAGCACATCGCCTGTGTTAACAGCTTCTTCCATTGTTGAATGGGGAGCACCGCCGACACCGACAGCCTTAACGCCGAGAGTATTCTGAAATTCAATTGTTTCGGCAAGCTTATCTTCCTTGAAATCGTCAAGGCCGATATGACCGCCGACGGCAACAAGGCCGACTTCGTCAAGCTTGGCCTTGATTGCGGCGGCATCTGCGCCGAAATATCCTGCAAATTCAACGCCGTCATAACCGATTTTTTTGATTTCTTCAAGAGCCTTCAAAAGCGTTTCTGTGTCTTTGATATGTTCTCTTACGGAATAAACCTGAACTGCTATTTTCATTGTTTTGCTCCTTTGTGCCTGTTTTTTGAATTGTGTTGTGCAGATTGACGAGATAGATTTTTGTCAATATGCTCAAAAAACGCAGGCAATACTTTGTGTATTAACGAGTATTTTGGGGCATCTTGGCGAAAATATATCCGTCAAGATGCGTAACTAAAATTCAAACAACAGGCACCTTAATCGTTGTTAAGATATACGGGTTTACCTGTGTTTGCTGACTCGTAGATTGCTTCAAGAATCTGAGTAACAACCATTGCCTGCTCGGGCTTTGTGCGAAGCTCTGCACCGTTGAGCACGGCATCATAGAACGCACGGCATTCAAGCTCTTCGGGTCTGTCGCTTGCTCCGTCATAGAAAGCAACGCCGCCTGCGTCAAAGTTGGGAGTTTCGATAACCTGTCTGCCGTTCTTTACATAGTTGATACGAAGGTCGTCGCCGAGCATATCTGCGCCGCCGTTAACGCCTGCAATAAGTGTTGAAGCTTCGCAGGGGTCTGCAATGTTGTGCGCCCATGCCGATTCAACGCTGACTGTTGCACCGTTTTCCATAACAACAAAACCGAAAGCGGAATCTTCAACGGTATATTTTTCGGGATCCCAGTCGCCCCAAGCGTTTGCTGTTCTCTTCTGGTCGCCGAGCTTCTTATATTTTGTACCCACAACCATCTTGGGCTTGTAGTTATCCATCATCCAAAGGGTGAGGTCGAGTGCGTGTGTTCCGATATCGATAAGCGGACCGCCGCCCTGCTCTTCTTCGTTAAGGAAAACGCCCCATGTGGGAACTGCGCGTCTGCGCAGAGCAAGTGCTCTTGCATAGTAGATTTCGCCGAAATCACCGTTTTCGCAGCATTCTTTAAGATAGAGTGAATCGCCTCTCCAGCGTGACTGATAGCCGATTGAAAGAACCTTGCCTGTTCTTACGGATGCTTCATACATCGCCTTTGCTTCTGCATATGTTTTAGCCATGGGCTTTTCGCAGAGAACGTGCTTGCCTGCTTCCATTGCGTCAATTGCGATGAAGCTGTGTGACTTGTTGGGAGTACAAACATGAACGGCAACAATGCTTTCATCCTTGAGAAGCTCTTTGTAGTCGGTATAAACTTTTGCATTCTCACCGCCGTACTTTTTTGCGGTTTCGATTGCTCTTTCCTCAATAATATCGCAGAACGCAACGGGTTCAAGGAAATCAATGCTTGAAATTGCACGAAGGTGCTTGCCGTTTGCGATGCCGCCGCAGCCGATAATACCTATTTTTACTTTTTCTGCCATTTTCAAATTCTCCTTTTGTATAGCGAGATTTACGGATGACCGCATTCATTCTTATTATACTTCTTTATCGATTTAATGCAAGAAAAAATAAATTTTATATATGTAAAAATTAGAATAGATATTTTAGGCAAAATAAACAAAACGATTCTTGCTTACAATGTGGGTATCCTTGTCAGGGACGATGCGGGCACCAACCCCTACTTGACTACAGTTGGTGAAATTGATATAATTTGAAAAGGTGATATTATGAAAATTTACAGCAATGCCGCCGAAACAATCGGCAACACACCGCTTGTTAAATTCGGTGCATATGCAAAAAAAACGAATATAAATGCAAATATCCTTGCAAAGCTTGAATACAGAAACCCCGCAGGCAGCGCGAAAGACAGAGTCGGCTTCGAAATGCTTCGCGCGGCAATGGCAGACGGAAGAATCAACGAAAATTCAGTTATAATCGAGCCAACAAGCGGAAACACAGGCATAGGAATAGCTTCCGTTGCGGCTCAGATGGGCTTGAAAGTTATTATAACCATGCCGGAAACAATGAGCATTGAGCGCAGAAAGCTGCTTGCCGCCTACGGCGCGGAGCTTGTTCTGACAGACGGCGCAAAAGGCATGGCAGGCGCAATCTCAAAAGCAGAAGAACTGGCAAAAGAAATACCCGACAGCTTCATTCCCGCGCAGTTTGATAATCCTTCAAACGTTGATGCGCATTACAAAACAACCGGTCCCGAAATCTGGAATGATACCGACGGCAAGGTTGACATTTTTGTTGCAGGGGTCGGCACGGGCGGTACAATAACGGGGGTCGGCAAATATCTGAAAGAGAAAAATCCTGATGTGAAAATAATTGCCGTTGAGCCTGCAGATTCGCCGTTTCTTTCCGAAGGCAAAGCGGGTGCGCACGGCTTGCAAGGCATCGGCGCAGGCTTTGTGCCGTCAGTTCTTGACACAAATATTTATGATGAAATAATCACAGTCACAACCGAAGAAGCATATGCCGCGGCAAGGCTGACGGTTAAAACAGAGGGCATATTAATCGGCATTTCCTCGGGTGCGGCGCTTCATGCGGCAACGGTAATTGCCTCACGACCCGAAAATGCAGGTAAAAATATCGTTGTACTTTTGCCCGACGGCGGCGAGAGATACATGTCAACACCGATGTTTGAATAAGAATGGATGAGGAGAAGAAAAAAATGAGCAATGAACTGAAAAGAACTTATGTACCTTTCAAGGACTGGAAAGAAAAATCAAAACAGACGGAATACACCGAAAGCACCCCTCTGCTTGCACCCGACGGCACTCTGCTTGCAAAAGGCTGGGCAAGACACAACGTTTTTGAATATAACCGCGACTATGTTAAAACAGGTATCATGAGCCGCAAGGAATGGGATTTTTATAACATCGTTGACGGCGAAATGCAGATTCTTGTCAGCTTTGCCAACATCAATCTGGGCGGATATGTTGGTGCAAAGCTCACTAACCTTAAAACCGGTGAGGTAATCTGCGATTCCATTCAGTATTTCCTCGGCGCAAATAAGCATGTTCCCCCTGCAAAGGGCGATGTTCCCAACCGCTACAAGGATAAAATCGGCAAAACCGAGTTTGATTTTGATACCAAAGAAACCGAAAGAACCCTGTGGTATAAGGGCTCATACAAGGGAAAGCCCGTTGAGGTCAATGTGTCCATGGATATAATGCCGGGGCTTGAAAATATCACAACAATCTTTCCCTTTGACGAGGATAAAACCAAGTATTTCATGACAACGAAGCAGATGTGCATGCCCTGCGAAGGCAAGTTTGTTTTCGGCGACTATGTTTATGAATTTTCAAAGGATGCCGCTTTCTGCACCCTTGACTGGGGCAGAGTCAACACCGTGCACAAAATGGTCTGGTATTGGGGCAGCGGCAACCAGTACATAACCGACGAAAAAGGCGAAAAGCATCTTTTCGGTTTTGAAATCACATGGGCAATCGGCAACGAAAGCAACGCCACCGAAACCTGCATTTTCTATGACGGAAAAGTGCATAAAATCGGTGCGGTTGACGTTGAAAAATTCCCGAAAGACAGATTCCTTGAGCCGTGGAAATTCATTTCGGAGGACGGCAGATTCAACATGACGATGACCCCGACGCTCGACAACCACACGGATGTTGACTTTAAAATCGGCAGAATGAACTGCCACCAGATTTTCGGAATGTGGAACGGCGACGTCACCCTCGATGACGGCACAAAACTTGAAATAAAAGACCTGTTTACATTCTGTGAATATGTTGAAAACAGATGGTAAAAGTAAAAGCCAAGGCAATCGCCTTGGCTTTTGTTTTACATGCTTTCGGGCACGTTGATGCTGAACATTGTGAGAATATTCTTAAGAACATTCTTTACGCAGATGCAAAGACTGAGTCTTGCCTGCATGAGAGCCTCGTCCTCGCAGTTAACACGGCATGCGTTATAGAACTTATGGAAAAGAGTTGCAAGGTCAACGGCATAGCGTGTAATCTTTGCGGGGTCGTAGTTCTTTGCGGAATTTATGATTTCATCGGTAAGCGATGCAAGATGCTTTATAAGCTCCTTTTCCTCGGATGCATTAAGAAGTGCAAGCTCGGGAATCGTGCATTCTCTCGGCTCCTTGCCCTCGGTTGCAAGCTTTTTGAGAATGCTGCATATTCTTGCATGTGCATACTGGCAATAATAAACAGGATTCTGCGAGCTCTGCTCAACGGCAAGGTCAAGGTCGAAATCCATCTTTGAACCGGGGTCTCTCATATTGAAGAGGAAACGAACTGCATCGATGGGAATTTCTTCAAGAAGGTCAACAAGAGTAATTGCCTTGCCCGAACGCTTGCTCATACGCACAACCTCGCCGTCGCGGGTGAGGTTAACAAGCTGCATGAGAACGATGTCAAGATTGTCGCCGTTGCAGCCGATTGCATCAAGCGCGCCCTTCATTCTGGCAACATGGCCGTGGTGATCTGCGCCCCAGACGTCAATTGCTCTGTCAAAGCCTCTGATTGCAAGCTTGTTGCGGTGATAAGCGATGTCGGCGGCAAAATAGGTGGGGTTACCGTTTGTTCTGATAAGAACCTCATCTTTAAGCTCCAGCTTTTCGATTTCTTCGGGAGTTTTTCCTTCGTTTGCAAGCCTTGCGCCGAGAACCTCTTTATTCTTATACCAAAGAGCGCCGTCTTTTTCATATGTAAGACCCTTGTTTATCATGATATCAAGGGTTTCTTTAAGCTCACCGTTGTTGTGGAGAGTGCTCTCAAGGAACCAGGTGTCATATTCAATGCGGTATTTGCCGAGATTCTCTTTCATTGCGGCAATGTTCTTGGGCAAAGCGTAATCAACAAGTGCCTTCCTGCGCTCAGCTTCGGGAGCGTCGATATATTTATCGCCGTTGATTTCGGCAAATTCCTTTGCTCTTTCAACGATATCCGCGCCGTGATAGCTGTCCTCGGGCAGCTCAACCGCATCCTCGCCTTTAAAAAGCTGCTGATATCTGATATCAAGCGAAAGACCGAATTTGTCAATCTGATTGCCTGCGTCGTTAACATAGAATTCACGGCTTACGTTATAACCTGCACAGTCCATAACAGCGGCAAGGCAGTCGCCGAGTGCACCGCCTCTTGCGTTACCCATATGCATGGGGCCTGTGGGATTGGCAGAAACAAATTCTATGTTTATCTTCTTGCCTGCGCCGTAGGTTGAACGGCCGTATTCGTCGCCCTTTTCAAGAATATCCTGGATAATGCAGGCATTATAGCTCTCTTTGAGATAGAAGTTCAAAAAGCCGGGGCCGGCAATTTCACATCTGTCAACAAATGTGTCGCAAAGCTCGAGCCTGTCCGCAATTGTCTGCGCAATCTTGCGCGGAGCGCTTCTGAGGTCTCTTGCCCATGCCATGGCGGCATTTGAAGAATAATCTCCGTTATCTCTGTTGGCGGGAACTTCGATGATGAAATCGCTTAAAGGCACTTCGGGAAATTCGCCGTCCGCAACGGCTCTGCCCGCCGCCTCGATGATTGCATTGCGGATTTCGCTTATTGCCTGTTTAACAAGAACTGACATTTATACTTCCTCCTTGGGTGTAACATTTACCGTGAGTTCATTTTCCGATGCCGGAACATTGTTGAAATCAATTGTGTAAGAGAATTTAAGAGTTCCGCCGTTTGCGCTCATGTCATTAAAAATGCTTTTTGCATAAATTCCCATAAGCAGCTCGCCGTACGGAGTTTCATAAAAACATGTGTGGCGGCGGTCTTTTTCAATTATCATTTCAGTGTTGTATTTGCCTGTTCGGGTCATTGAAATCTTCTGAGAGCCTTCCGCATCAAGCCAAGTGACGCTGTTTTCAAGCTCCTCATCGGTTTCGGTATATTTAACGATGCAGCCTTTTTCCGTCAGCATGAATTCGCCCGACGTTGTGAGCTCGCATTCGTATTCCTCACCGTCCTGAACATGGCGATCCGTTATTTTTATAATCGCTTTTTTCATAACTGTTCCTTTTTTAAAATGCAGGGGGAGATCACACTCCCCTGCGGAAATCACGTTTATTTTTCCATTGCCAATTTAATCAATCTGTCAAGCAACTCCGAATAGGGCAGACCCGATGCCGCCCAGAGCTTGGGATACATGCTGATTGAAGTGAAGCCGGGGATTGTGTTGGGCTCGTTGAGCATAATTTCACCGTCACTTGTTCTTACAAAGAAATCAACTCTTGTGAAGCCCTCGCAGCCAAGCGCTCTGTATGCTTTTACCGCCTGGGCCTGAACGGCTTTCAGCTTTTCTTCAGGCAGCCTTGCGGGAATATGAAGCTCGCTTTCATTTGCGAGATATTTTGCATCGTAGTCATAGAATTCGTTGCAGGGAACAACCTCGCCGACAACGGATGCTTCAGGCTCTTCGTTGCCGAGAACGGCAACCTCAACCTCCATGCCGACAACACCTTCTTCAAGCACAAGCTTTTTATCATGCTCAAAAGCCTTTTCACAGGCTGCTTCAAGCTCTTCAAGATTCTTTGCCTTGCTTATGCCGACAGATGAGCCTGCATTTGCGGGCTTTACAAAAATCGGAAAGCCGAGCTTCTCGGCCGCATTTGCCAGCAAAGCCGCTTTATCGCCCGAATAAGCGTGTTTATCGAAAGCAACCCACTTTGCCTGGGGGATACCGTAAAAGTCCGCCAGAGCGTTTGTGACAGCCTTATCCATGCATGCAGAGCTTGCCGCAGTGCCGCAGCCGACATAGGGAATGCCCGCAATTTCGAGAAGACCCTGCATTGTGCCGTCCTCACCGTTTTTGCCGTGAAGAACAGGGAAAACAACATCAACTTTTTCAATTTCAGCCTTGCCGTCATTATATCTGATAATTCCGTGATGAGCACGGTCGGAAGAAATAACGGCAGGTTCGAGATTTTTTTCATCCTCAAGCCACTTTCCGCCGGGAAGCATATCGGGCGAACCGTTGTAGATATAGCATCTGCCTTCTTTGGTGATTCCCATAGGGATAACCTCATATTTATCGGCAGGGATATTCTTTATAACCGATGATGCGGAATTCAGCGAAACGTCATGTTCGCTCGAAACTCCGCCGAAAAGAACAAGAACTTTGTTTTTCATGGTAAATCTCCTTAAATAAAATGGTCGCTACAACCCCATTATAGATATTTTAACAATCAAATATGATAACATACCCTGCGCCATTAGTCAACAGCAGAATAACCGTATTTCGGCTTATATAAGCTGAAATTTTTATAAATTTTTCTTGCAGAATTATGGCTAATATTCTTATTCGGAATTAACATCCTATTATATTATGTTATAATTAGCTATAATTTTATATTAGGCTATTGTAAAGGAGTATCACTATGGCTGATATTTATTCCGTTCTGTCCGAAATCAATAACGGACTTGCCCCCGTTCTGGCAGAATGCGGTTTCACCGCAATTGTTCCCGAAGGCGTTGAAAAAGGCGAGCTTCCCGCCGTCACGGATTCCGGCAGAATAACAATCGAATACAAAGGAACAAACAAAGCTCTTAAGCTTGAGCATTTCAACAACAAGCTTGCTCTTCTCGGCGCAAGCAAAGAGGGCGAAATCCTCAGCAGCGATTTTTCACAGATTTCTCTCTCCCTTCTTGATTCCGAAACAGCCGACAGCAAGGATGTTAAATATATTGTAAACGAGTTTTCCGAAACTCTTGTTGAAACTTTCGGCACAAAAACCCAGAAGCCCACAAAGCAGAAGCTTCCCACCCCCGTTTCAAAGGCGGCGGCAAAGAGCGGCTCCGTTTCATATGACCCCAACACTCTGGCAAACCGCTTCACGGCTATTTACCCCGAGCTGCGCGATGAATATAAGGCAAACTGCGAAAAATACGGTCAGTTTCTTGCCGAAGATTTCTTCATGAACCACGGCACACCCGTTGTTCTTGCAACAATCAAAGAAAACGACCCCACAAAGATGCGCAAGCTGTTCAACCTGCTCAATGATATCTATGAGGACGGAACCAACGAAACCCAGAGCCTCATCTGCGTAACAATCCTCGGTGCAATGAACAACGACCAGGAAATGCTTGCAAACTGCGTTGACTACATGTGCGATGACATGACAAGCCCTGTCATCAACGTCAACAAATATCTCGCTTCAAGCGGCGGCAAGGGCGCAAGAATGCGTCTTGAAAATCCGCCTAAATATAAACCCGGCAAAGAAAAGAAAAAAAGCGGCATGATGTCAATGCTCGGACAATAATGGGAGTGAATTGATTTGGATATTAACAATAACGATATGACCGTTGCTCAGGAAATACCCGAAGAGGAAATTCCCGTTTTTGAAGCAGACGGCGAAGAAATGGACACCGTTGTTACCGAAGAATACGATGCGAGTCAGATTCAGGTTCTCGAAGGCCTTGAAGCCGTTCGCAAAAGACCCGGTATGTATATCGGTTCAACAGGCCCCAGAGGTCTTCATCACCTTGTTTATGAAATCGTTGACAACTCAATCGACGAAGCTCTTGCAGGCTACTGCACCCACATTGAAGTTGAAATCGAGCCGGGCGATGTTATCTCCGTTCGCGATAACGGCCGCGGTATTCCCGTCGGCATCAATGAAAAAATGGGGCTTCCCTCGGTTACGGTTGTTCTGACTGTTCTTCACGCAGGCGGCAAGTTCGGCGGCGGCGGATACAAAGTATCGGGCGGTCTCCACGGCGTTGGTTCGTCTGTTGTTAACGCCCTTTCCGAATGGTTTGAGGTTGAGGTTTCGCAGGCAGGCCACGTTCATCGCCAGCGTTTTGTTAACGGCGGCAACATTGAAACAAACCTTGAAATCGTGGGTGACACCGAAGAAACGGGTACATTCATCCGCTTCAAGCCCGACCCGAAGATTTTCGAAGAAACAACCGTTTATGATTTCGAAACGCTTGAGAGAAGGCTTCGCGAATCGGCATTCCTTAATGCAGGCCTTTCAATCAAGCTGACAGACAGCCGCGACCCGGAAAACATCATCGAACGCGAATATTGCTTCGAGGGCGGTCTTTCCTCGTTTGCAATGCACATGACAGCCATCAAGGGTCTTACTCCCCTTCACGATGAACCCGTTCATTTTTCGGGCGCAAAGGGCGACAGATACGCAGAAATCGCCCTTCTATATAACGACAGCTACAACGAAACAATTCTTTCGTTTGCCAACAACGTTCGCACGGTTGACGGCGGCACTCATGAAACAGGCTTCAAGAACGCTCTGACCCGTGTTTTCAACGACTACGGCAAAAAATATAACATCCTCAAAGACGGCGATAAGAAGCTTTCAGGCGACGATGTAAGAGAAGGTCTTACCGCCATCATCTCCGTCAAGCTTACCGAAGCACAGTTTGAGGGCCAGACCAAGGGCAAGCTCGGAAACACCGACATTCAGACAATAGTGAACGCGCTTGTTTACGATAAGCTCATGACTTATTTTGAGGAAAATCCCTCCGTTGCAAAGGCTATTTTCTCAAAGGCACTCGACGCCGCAAGAGCCAGAGAGGCCGCAAGAAAAGCCCGTGAACTCGCAAGAAGAAAATCCGTTCTCGAAGGCAACTCTCTTCCCGGCAAGCTCGCAGACTGCACCGAAAAGCAGGCGGAGGGCACGGAAATTTACATCGTAGAGGGTGACTCGGCAGGCGGCTCCGCAAAAGAAGGCAGAGACAGAACCTATCAGGCAATTCTGCCTCTTTGGGGTAAAATGCTCAACGTTGAGAAGGCGCGCCTTGACAGAGTTATCGGCAACGAAAAGCTTCAGCCCGTTGTTATGGCTCTCGGCACAGGCATAGGCGACGATTTCGACCTGAGTAAAATCCGCTATGAAAAAGTTGTTATCATGGCCGATGCCGACGTTGACGGCGCTCACATCAGAACACTTCTTCTCACATTCTTCTTCCGCTATATGCGCCCCCTCATTGAAGAAGGACACGTTTTCCTTGCACAGCCCCCTCTTTTCAAAATCACCAAGGGCAAGAAGTTTGCATACGCATTCTCCGACGAGGAAAGAGATCAGAAAATCGAAGAATTCGGCGGAAGCTGTGACATTCAGCGATATAAAGGTCTCGGTGAAATGGACCCCGAACAGCTTTGGGAAACAACCATGGACCCCGCAACAAGAATTATGCTCCGCGTAACGGTTGAATACGCCGAAAAGGCAGACGAAACCTTCTCAATCCTTATGGGCGACAAGGTTGAACCCAGACGCGAATTCATTGAACAGAACGCAAAATTCGTTTCGAATCTCGACATATAAATTTAAGAAAGGACTGATTGAACATGAGTAATTTCGGTGACGCAAGAGACACCCAAAAAATCATTAATGTTGACCTCAACAAAGAAGTACGTCAGGCTTTTCTTGACTATTCTATGTCGGTTATCACCTCCCGCGCTCTTCCCGATGTAAGAGACGGTCTTAAACCCGTTCACAGAAGAATTCTTTATACAATGCACGAAAACGGTCTTACACCCGACAAAGCATACAGAAAGTGCGCCGACACCGTCGGTTCCGTTCTCGGCCGATATCATCCCCACGGCGACGCATCCGTTTACGATGCAATGGTTCGTCTTGCACAGACATTCTCAATGAGATATATTCTTGTTGACGGCCACGGCAACTTCGGTTCGGTTGACGGCGACCCCCCTGCAGCTTACCGTTACACAGAGTCAAGAATGAGCAAAATGGCTCTGCGCATGCTCACCGATATCGACAAGGATACCGTTGATTTCACAACAAACTACGATGACCGTCTTAAAGAGCCCGTTGTTCTTCCCTCAAGATTCCCCAATCTGCTTGTCAACGGCTCGGTTGGTATCGCCGTCGGCATGGCAACAAACATTCCTCCTGACAATCTCGGCGAGGTTGTTGACGGCATGTGCGCCATGATTGATGACCCCGATATCAGCCTTGAAGGTCTTATGGAGCATATCCAGGGCCCCGACTTTCCCACAAAGGGCGTTATCATGGGCAGAGCGGGCATCAGAGCCGCTTACGGCACGGGCAGAGGCAAAATCACTCTGCGTGCAAAGGCTGAAATCGTTGAAAAGAAAAACGGCAGATTTGAAATTCAGGTAACTGAAATTCCATATATGGTCAACAAGGCAAAGCTTATCGAAAGCATTGCCGACCTCGTAAAAGAAAAGAGAATCGAAGGCATTTCCGACGTCAATGACTACTCCTCAAAGAAGGGTATGCTCATTTCAATCGACCTTAAGAGAGATGCAAACCCGCAGGTTGTTCTCAACAAGCTTTTCAGCTTCACTCAGCTTCAGACAACCTTCGGCGTTATCATGATTGCTCTTGTCAACGGCGAGCCCAAACAGCTCACTCTCAAGGAAGTTCTCGGTCACTATATCAAGTTCCAACAGGAAGTTATTACTCGCAGAACAAGATTTGACCTCAAAAAGGCTCAGGACAGAGCGCATATCCTCGAAGGTCTTGCAAAGGCTATTGATATCGTTGACGAAATCATCGCAACAATCAGAGCTTGTAAGGGCGGTCAGGCGGAAGCAAAGCAGGCTCTTATGGACAAGTTCGAATTTGACGAGCCTCAGGCAGCGGCAATCGTTGCTTTCCGTCTCGGTCAGTTGGCAGGTCTTGAAATTCTCAAAATCCAGAACGAACTCGATGAACTTAAAGCAAAAATTGCTGATTTCCTTGAAATTCTTGCAGACGAAGCAAGGGTTCTCGAAATCGTTAAAACAGAAGCAATGGCTGTCCGTGACAAGTTCTCGGATGAAAGAAAAACCGAAATCGTCAATGTTTCGGGCGAGGTTGATATTGAAGACCTCATTCCCGAAGAAACCTGCGTATTCACTCTTACGGATATGGGCTATATCAAGCGCATTCCCATGGATGAATACAAGCAGCAGAGAAGAGGCGGCAGAGGTGTCAAGGGTCTCACTCGCAGAGATGAAGACATCGTTAAGACCATGTTCACCTGCTCGACCCATGACTACATCATGTTCTTCACAACCAAGGGTAAAACTTACAGACTCAAGGGCTACGAAATTCCCGAGGGCTCACGTCAGAGCCGCGGCATGAACATCGTTAACCTTCTTCCTCTTGAAGACGGCGAACGCGTTTCCGCAATGATAAGAGTTCCCGAATTCGGCGAAGATAACTACTTCCTCTGCATGCTCACAAGAAACGGCATTATCAAGCGCACAGAGCTTGATGCATATAAGAATGTACGCCGCAACGGCGTTATCGCAATCAATCTTGATGACGATGACGAGCTTGTATGGGTTAAGCTCACAGAGGGCGGCGAAAATCTCATAATCGCAACCAAGAAGGGCATGAGCATTTCCTTCCGCGAAGACGATGCAAGAGTTATCGGACGTACCGCAAGAGGTGTTAAGGCTCTCAAACTCAAAGAGGGCGACTGCGTAATAGGCATGGATATCCTCAAAGAAGGCAAAAAAGTTCTCACCGTCAGCGAAACCGGCTACGGCAGACTGAGCGATATCGAAGACTACAGACTCCAGAACAGAGGCGGTTCGGGTCTGACCAACTACCATGTTGCAAAATACGGCGATGTTGCCGCAATTGAGGTTGTTGACCCCGCAGACGACCTTATGCTTATCGCTTCAGACGGCATAATCATCAGAATTCCGCTTGAAACTGTTCGCCTTTGTGCAAGACCTTCAAAGGGTGTTCGCGTTATGAAAGTAACCGAGGGCGAGAAACTCATCACGGTTGTTTCTGTTGAAAACGAAGGCGATGCCGATGAACTCCCCGAAGACAACGGCGCTGAAAACGCTGAAATTTCCTCAGAGGAAATAACGGAATAATTATACAGATTTTGCAAAAAAATTTAAATAAATGCTTGATATATCGAATAATTTTTGATATATTTTAAGGGTAAACCGATAAAAACATCGCATTTTGGAAAAAGGGGTTGATTTTTTGAATATCGCTTTGATTGCACACGATGCAAAAAAAGAGCTCATGACACAGTTCTGTATTGCATATTGCGGAATTTTAAGCCGACACGATGTTTATGCTACCGGCACAACAGGCAAAATGGTTGCTGAAGCAACAGGGCTTGATATTACCAGATTCCTCAGCGGCTCTCATGGCGGCGACGAACAAATCGCATCAAGAATCGCTTGCAACGAAATCGACCTTCTGCTTCTTTTCCGTGACCCTTTGACCGCAAAGCCTCACGAGCCTAACGAAGCAACGCTTCTCAGGCTGTGCGATGTACACAATGTCCCCGTTGCAACAAATATCGCAACGGCGGAAGCTCTGATTCATTCACTTGCCAGAGGAGATTTGGATTGGCGTGAAATCGTCAACCCCAAGAAGATTTAATCTTCGCAGATGCACTCCTTCGGGCATACCTGTGATTTTTAAGGAGTCGCTTATAACGGCGGCTCCTTTTTTGCAAAGTAAATTATAAGTCTAAAAAGGAAGAAAAAACATGGCTTTAGTTACAAAAGCTGTCAAAGGCACTCAGGATTTGCTCCCTGCCGACAGCTATAAAAATCAGTTTATCGAATCAACTATGCTTGATATCGCTTCAAAGTTCGGCTTCAAGGAAGTCAGAACCCCCGTTTTTGAGCATACCGAGCTTTTCCAGAGAGGCGTTGGCGAAACAACCGACGTTGTTCAGAAAGAAATGTA
>JAZLCS010000080.1:0-9086 GCA_045614385.1 Acutalibacteraceae bacterium
TTGTGCCACCAAGCCATGGCAAAAGGAAGATAGTCTTTCATCGGCTTGCCCATAATCATCTTTTCCGCATCATAGAATTTAAAAGCCAAAGGATTTTTGCTCTTTGCGCCTTCATATTTAATTTTTGATATTCCTTTAAAAATTTCGTTCATTATGCTTCCTCCAGTTTATTTAAATCCGCGAACACAGCTTTGAGTGCAGGATATATTTTTTTGAAATTTTTATATTTTTTGTCATAAAGAGCAACCAGCTCACTGTCAGGCAGAACCGTATCGGAAATGCTGACCAAATCATCGCAGGCTTTTTCAACGCTTGGATATTCGCCGCATCCGACCATGGCAAGAATTGCTCCGCCGTAACCTGGGCCCTGCTCTGTTTTAACCGTATCAAGCGGAATGCCGAGAATATTCGCCATTATGCGTTTCCAAAGCGCGCTTTTTGCTCCTCCGCCGCAAATATTGCTTCTCTTAATATCAATTCCGAGAGCTTTCGCAACCTCGAAACTGTCGCGTATCGCAAAAGCAACGCCCTCAAACACAGCCAAAAGCATATCTGCACAGCTGCTATCCATTGTAAGCCCGGTAAATGTTCCGCGAGCATTGGTATCATTAATCGGGCTTCTCTCTCCCATAAGATATGGAAGAAAATAAACATCGTTTCTGCCAAGTTTTGCTTCATCAATTTCATCCTGAGCGGCGGCATATTCACCGTCACGCAAAACACTGTCCATAAACCAGCTGTTGCAGGATGCGGCAGAAAGCATACAGCCCATCAGATGATAATTTCCGTCAGCATGTGCAAAAGCATGAAGGGCGTTATTGGTGTCCACTCCAAACTCGGAGCTTGAAATAAAAACGGTGCCAGAAGTGCCGAGCGATATGTTGCATTTGCCGTTACCGACAGTGCCCGTGCCGATTGCCGCTGCGGCATTGTCCCCCGCTCCCGCAACCACTTTAACATTATTACCAAAACCGAATTTTTCGGCAATATCCTTTTTAAGGCATCCGATAACCTCATAGCTTTCAAAAAGCTTCGGCATCTGTTCTTGTAAAATGCCGCAAATTTCAAGCATTTTTTCTGACCAGCATTTATTTTTCACATCAAGCAAAAGCATGCCGGAAGCATCGGAATAATCGCAGCAATGAACACCCGTCAGCATATAATTAATATAATCTTTAGGGAGCATTATTTTTTTAATTTTCGAAAAGAGCTCAGGTTCATTCTTTTTCATCCAGAGGAGCTTCGGCGCAGTAAAACCGGCAAACGCGATATTTGCGGTGTTTTCAGAAAGAACTTCTTTGCCGATAATATTATTTAGATATTCAACTTCATCTGCGGTTCTTCCGTCGTTCCAAAGAATTGCGGGTCTGATAACGCAATCGTTTTCGTCAAGAGCAACCAATCCGTGCATCTGGCCGCCGCATCCGATGCCCGCAACGGAAGCTTTATCAACTGATGAGGTGAGTTTGATAATCCCCTGTGAAACCGCACTCCACCAATCAGACGGATTTTGCTCCGACCAGCCCGGATGCGGATAATAAACGGGATATTCCTCGGATATCTCATTAAGAATTTCACCGTCAGAATTAACAAGCAGAATCTTTACAGCGGAAGTTCCCAGATCAATTCCGATATAATTCAAAGTATCACGCCCTTGAAAAAATATTTAGTATGATATATAATTAATATTGTTATAGTAACACTGTTTCAACGCCATTGTCAAGAACCAAAGGAGCGAACTTAATGAAAATTGAATGGAAAACCTGCTTTCGAATCGGAATCAGCATTTTACTTCTGTTTCTCTGCATTCATTATTGGGAAAGCTTTGCGGGAATTGTTACAACAGTAATCGGTGCTGCTTTTCCGCTGATTATCGGAGGAGCAATTGCTTATTTAATAAACATTCTCATGTCTTTTTATGAACGTCATTACTTTCCGAAATCGCAGAAAAAATCCGTTATAAAAAGCAAAAGAATCGTTTGCATGATTGCTGCGGTCGTTACTTTGCTTGCCGTTGCCGCAATAGTTATCAGCCTTGTTGTTCCTCAGCTCATTTCATGTATTGAGCTTATAGTTGCGGAATTGCCCGCCGCAATTAAAAAAGTTATTGATTGGGTGAACAGCCTTGGAGTTGTTCCCGATGACATCATGGCATTCCTCACTTCAATTGACTGGCAGTCCAAAATCGGCCAGATTGCCGAAATGCTCACCTCGGGCATCGGCAGCGTTATGGATGTTGTAATAACCACCGTTACTTCCGTTGTTTCAGGCGTTGTGACCGCCTTCCTCGGCATTATTTTTGCGTTCTATCTTCTGATAAGCAAAGATAAAATCGGCAAACAGTGTGACCGTGTTTTTACCGCATATCTGAAGAAAAAATGGTATGATAAAATCAAATATGTTTTTCATGTGCTTGACGACTGTTTCCACAGATATATTGTCGGTCAGTGCACGGAAGCGGTTATTTTAGGAATTTTATGCACTATAGGAATGCTCATTCTCAAGCTTCCGTATGCCGCCATGATTGGCGCATTTATAGCTTTTACAGCCCTTATTCCCGTTGCGGGCGCGTATATCGGCGCTGCCGTCGGTGCGTTTGTAATTCTTATGGAATCGCCCATGAAAGCATTGATTTTCCTTATATTTATTGTTGTTCTTCAACAGCTTGAAGGCAATCTTATATATCCGCGCGTTGTCGGTTCATCTATGGGACTTCCCGGAATCTGGGTGCTTGCCGCCATCACAATCGGCGGCGGCGTTATGGGAATAACCGGAATTCTTCTCAGCGTTCCCGTTGCCGCAACGCTTTATAAGCTTCTGAAAAACGACCTTAACAAAAAAGAAACTGCAAAAACCGAAGTATCGCCCGAAACCGAAGTTGCTGACTGAATATAATCAAAAAGGTGCTGTAATGAATTTTTTACAGCACCTTTTTTAATATTTAATTTTAAAAAGCCATGAGAACGGATGCAACAAAAGAAATTGCCGCCGCAATATATTCCTTTGCGGTTATTTTCTCTTTTCTGATTGCGGAAATAACTGTTGAAAAAATCATAACGCCGCCCGTAACAAGAGGATACTGCACGGAAGCAGGTAAATGAGAAAGCGAAATGAGCAAAAACAGATTTCCTATGCCGTTAAACACACCGTATCCGGAAGCGTAAGCAAGATTTTTGCCTTTTATCAAAGGAATTTCTTTATACGCAACAAGCAGCCATACACCGCTGATTAAAGCGGTTGCCGCACTCGATAAAATCATGAATCCCGCACTGTCGGTATGCTGCATTTCGGATGACTGATGAATTTTGGATAAAACGCCCGCCATTCCGTTCAAAACAAAAACAGCCATGTAATAAACTGTTGCTTTTTTGCTTTGATTGCCTTTTTTGATATTCAGCATTACCGAAGCCGCTATCAATCCGCAACAAATAAGCTTAAACAGCGTTAATTCTTCGTGATAGAACCCGATACCGAGAATGAAAGGGAGGAGCATTCCGCCAAGCATGGAAAACACAGAATAAACTGAAAGATTGGCAACAGCAAAGGCTTTAAGGCTGAAAGCTGTCATCGCAATGCCCGAAACGGCATAAAGCAACGACATAATAACGCTGAAAAGAGTTATTTGAACATTAAACTTGCTGATAAAAAGCATAATAACAATAATCACAATGCTTTTATATAATGAAAACTCCAGCGCGGATTTTATGCTTTCTCCCCTGCTTTGCTGAAACTTCTGATTAAACAGAAATTGGAGCGAAAACAAAACAACCGCAATTATTACAAGAAAATAATACATGCAACTTCTCCTGTTTAATAAAATATTTCTGCCGAAATTTTATCACACTTAAATCTTCTTTTCAACAAATTTATATATTAAATCATTATTTTCTCAAATTTTCAAAGAATTACAAAAATAAAAGTTGAATAAAAACACAATTCATGATATTATGAAGGCATGAAAAAATTAACAAATCAGGAAATACTCAAACAAATCGAAGGCGGACTCATTGTTTCCTGCCAAGCCCTGTCAACAGAGCCATTATATGACAGCTACATAATGAGCAAAATGGCTTATGCCGCAGCTCTCGGCGGTGCCGTGGGCATAAGGGCAAATACTGTTGTTGACATTCTGGCTATCAGGGAAAGAGTCAGCCTGCCGATTATCGGAATCATCAAGGAAGTGTATGACGACAGCGATGTTTACATCACTCCCACCATGAAAGAGGTTGACGCTCTTGTTGAAATCGGCTGCGATATAATCGCTGTTGATGCAACAAACAGAACAAGGCCGGGCGGTGTTTCTTTTGCGGAATTCTTTAAAGAGGTTCGCGCAAAATATCCCGACCAGCTCTTTATGGCGGATACTTCATGCTTTGAAGAGGGCAAGCTTGCGCTTGAACTCGGTTTTGACCTGCTCGGAACTACGATGAGCGGCTATACGCCTTATACCAAAGGCACTCCTCTGCCCGATTTCACCCTTATGAAACGATATAAGGAAGAACTCGGTGCAACCGTTATTGCAGAAGGCGGCATCTGGGCACCTGATGAGCTTGTCAGAGCATTTGAAAGCGGTGCACATGCGGCGGTTGTCGGCACAGCTATCACGAGACCTATGGACATTACGAAACGTTTTGTCAAGGCTCTGGAGGACTCAAAATGAAAATCCTTGCGTTTGATATCGGCGGAACCGAAATAAAATATGCTCTTTGTGATGAAAGCTTCAATTTATCTGAAAAGAATTCAATTCCCACAAATGCCCGCGAAGGCGGTGCGAGAATTATTGAGCGTATTGTCAAAATAATTAAAACTTTTGACGGCATTGACCGTATAGGTATTTCAACTGCCGGTCAGGTTGACAGCAAAAAAGGCGAAATAATTTTTGCTACCGACAGCATTCCGGGCTATACGGGAACAAAGATAAAAGAAATTATTGAAGCTGAAACAGACATACCCACTGCGGTTGAAAATGACGTTAATTCCGCTGCTCTCGGTGAAGCTGTTTTCGGTGCTGCCAAGGGATATTCCGATTTTATTTGCCTTACTTACGGCACAGGAATCGGCGGTGCAATTTATCAAAATAATAAGCTGGTTACCGGCAGCTCATTTTCTGCCGGTGAATTCGGGCATATGATAACTCATGCAGGCGGCAAATGCTGCACCTGCGGCGGTTGCGGCTGTTATGAAGCATACGCTTCGGTTACTGCCCTTGTTAAATCAGTATCCGATAAACTTGATGTTAAATTGAACGGCAGAGAAATCTTTGAAAATTTCAATAATGCCGAAATCAAAATCCTTATTAACAGTTGGATTGACGAAATTGTTATCGGCCTTATGAGTCTTACCTATATTTTCAATCCACCTCTGATTGTTGTAGGCGGCGGAATTATGAACGAGGCTTATATAACCGATGAAATCAACAATCGTTTACAAAAACTTCTTATGCCGAGTTACAAAAAAGTAAAAGTAGTTAAGGCACTAATGGGAAACGACGCCAACAAACTCGGTGCAGCTTATCTTGCATCAAAACTTTGATTTTTTAACACGATTTAAAGTGAGTGTGAATTTTATGTTTAAAAAGCTTATCGACAAATATCATTTCGGCAACGGTGCCGGTGATTATTCCATTCCTCTTGTCCGCCTTGATGTTATGCCCGAAAACACTCCGGAAGAACTTAAATATCTTTTTGAGCATTCAGTTGTCGATGACGGACTTGACTATATCGGTCATCCCGATGCTATCCTTATGAAAGACGGTAGCATTCTTGATGTTTACCCCTCAGGTCACGGCAAGGGCGCAGTCAGAAGCAGAATAAGCTATGACGGCGGCATTTCATACACGGGTGAAATTGAAAACCAACCCAAATCATGGGAAACTTCCAGAGAAACTCCAACCGTTTACCGCCTTGAATTCTCTGACGGAACTCCCGATAAAATTCTTCTTGTTTCGGGCAACCCTGACTGGCATGACGGCAAGGGTTCTATTGGCGGTTTTAATTTCTCTCTTTCAGATGATGAAGGCAAATCCTGGTCTGAATTTGAGCTTTGCTTCTCCAAAAAGGATGCCGTAACCATAATTCCGATTGTTGCCATGGCTTCACTGACAAGACTTAAAGAAAACGGAGTGTTTGTTGATAAGTGGATGGCATTTTTCCACGACAGCAAGTTTATTAATTACAAAACCATTCTTTCTTTTGTTAACGGAAAACCTGTTTGGAGCGCCCCCGAACCCTATTTTTCTCAACACCGTACAATTGAGAAAAAAGCGCATATGTGTGAAGTTGAAGTTATTCGCTCTGATTTCGGAAAAGGTGATGAACTTTGTCTGATAGCAAGAAGCAATAATAAGCGTTATAATTCATTGATTTCTTTCTCATCGGATGAGGGAAAGACATGGTCAAAACCTCGATTTGTTCCTTCTGCCCTTAATGGCGAAAGACATAAGGCTGACTATGCGCCTGACGGACGACTTTTTATCACTTTCCGCTCAATTGAAAGAGATAAAAACAAGACCCAAAAATTTTCAGCCGAAAAAATGCCGAATTGGTTCAGCGAAGGCTGGGTTGCCTGGGTCGGAACCTATGATGACCTGAAAAACGGAAACGAGGGGCAGTACAGAATCAAACTTGCTCATACATATCTGAAGAATCAGAAAGCACCCGAGCTTTCCGCAAACGCTGACACGGGCTATTGCGGCAATGTTGTTTTTGATGACGGGATGATTGTTACCTCAACCTACGGCGCATTCGGCAACAAGAAAGCCAACGGCGAATATCAGACCTATGTCATTTCAAAGCGTATCAGACTTTCGGACACTGACAAGCTGATTAAATAAATTCTACCATATATTGTATTGTTCAGTTTCTGAAAATGTAATTTTACACAAATAACATCATTTAAAATACATTACTTTTTACATTTTATAAATTGACAAAACATGGCTAATTATGTATAATAAAGTTGATCATTTACATAACTGACGGAAAACGCAGAAAACTGCGGGGGAATGTAAATGTTATTATGCCGACCGTCTGGGCGAATCAGTTATTGTAAACTGATTTGCCCTTTTTTGTTTTCTTAGCGACAGGAGGATTTACATGGAACATAAAAATTGGAACGGTTTTGCCGCTGGTATTTGGCAAAATGAAATCAATGTCCGCGATTTTATCCAACAAAACTACAAGGAATATAAAGGTGATTCAAGTTTTCTTGCCGAGGCAACTCCGCGCACAAGAAATCTTATGAAAAAGCTTGAGGCGCTCTTTGCTCTCGAGCGTCAGTTCGGCGGAGTTCTTGACATCGATACCGCAACCGTATCTTCTCTCACCAGCTACTCCCCCGGTTATATTGACAAGGAAAACGAATTGATTTTCGGCATGCAGACAAACCGTCCACTAAAAAGAGGCGTGAATCCGTTCGGCGGAATGAGAATGGTGCGTCAGGCATGCGAAGCTTACGGCTATAAGCTCAGCAAAAAGGTTGAAGAAGAATTCCGTTTCCGCACAACACATAATGACGGCGTATTCCGCGCATATACAGATGAAATGCGCCAAGCTCGTAAATGTCATGTTATAACCGGATTACCCGATGCTTACGGCAGAGGCAGAATTATCGGTGACTATCGCCGCGTTGCTCTTTACGGTGTTGATAAACTCATTGAAGAAAAGAAAAAAGATAAAAACGAACTTTCTGGCAGACCCTTTAATACAGAAAATATCCGCCTTGACGAAGAGCTTTTTCAGCAGATTGCTTTTTTAGGATATCTTAAAGAAATGGCGGCTATGTACGGTTTTGACATCAGCCAGCCCGCCGCAAACGCAAAAGAAGCAATACAGTGGACTTATTTTGCTTATCTCGGAGCCATTAAAGAGCAGAACGGTGCTGCAATGTCCCTCGGAAGAGTAAGCACATTCTTTGATATTTACATTGAAAGAGACATCGCAAACGGCATTCTTACCGAGGAGGGTGCTCAGGAGCTTGTTGACGACTTTGTTATGAAGCTTCGCATCGCCCGCCATCTGCGCACTCCCGAATATAACGAGCTTTTCGGCGGCGACCCGATGTGGATAACCGAAGCTGTCGGCGGCATGGGCGAAGACGGAAGAACCCTTGTCACAAAAAACAGCTTCCGTATTCTTAACACACTATATACTCTCGGTTCATCGCCCGAACCCAATCTTACCGTTCTTTGGTCTGTTTCTCTTCCCGAGAGCTTTAAAAAATTCTGCGCAAAAGTTTCGACAGATACTGATTCAATTCAATATGAAAACGATGATATTATGCGCCCCATTTACGGCGATGACTACGCTATTGCCTGCTGTGTTTCAGCCATGAAAGTCGGCAAGCAGATGCAGTTTTTCGGCGCACGCTGCAATCTTGCAAAGCTTCTTCTTATCGCCATTAACGGCGGTTACGACACAACAAGCGGCATTCATATCGGCCCGCAGATGCCTGTTATGGATGGCGATAAGCTTGATTATGATGAGGTTATGAAGCGCTATGAAATTTATATTGCATGGCTCAGCAACCTTTATGTTAACACCATGAATATCATTCATTATATGCATGATAAATATGCCTATGAAAAAATTCAGATGGCTTTACACGATACTGATGTTGAACGTTTCATGGCTTTCGGCATTGCCGGCCTTTCCGTTGTTGCCGATTCGCTCAGCGCAATAAAATTTGCAAATGTTGCTCCCATAAGAAATGAAAAAGGCTTTATCACTGAATTCAAAACCACCGGAGAGTTTCCCAAATACGGCAACGACGATGACAGAGTTGACCTTATCGCCAAAGACATGACTCACCGTGTTATCACCGAGCTTCGTAAAACTCCCACCTATCGCCACGCGATTCACACGCTTTCCGTTCTCACAATCACTTCCAACGTTATGTACGGTAAAAACACAGGTGCGACTCCCGACGGCAGAAAAGCATCCGCACCCTTTGCGCCGGGCGCAAATCCCATGCACAACAGAGAAGAAAACGGAGCTCTCGCCTCCCTCAACTCCGTTGCAAAAATCAGTTATGACGATTGCCGTGACGGCGTTTCAAACACTTTTTCAATAACCCCCGATGCTCTCGGC
>JAZLCS010000081.1:0-5261 GCA_045614385.1 Acutalibacteraceae bacterium
ATTCCTTCAAGAGAAGTTCTTGAAGCGGCTCTTGAGGATTTTGACGGCACGATAATCTGTGTTTCGCACGACAGATATTTTATCAACAAGCTGTCAACCAAAATTTACCGTATGACCGAAACGGGATTTGACAAATTTGACGGCGATTATAATGATTATGCCGAGGTGGCTCTCGCGCAAGCAAAGGAAAGGCCGAAAAAAGCAGAACCGAAAGTCAACCTTTATAAGCTGCGCAAAGAGCGCGACAGTGAAATCAACCGTCTTAACGGAAAAATCAAACGTCTTGAAGCGGATATAGACCGCCTTGACAAAGAAATTGCCGAGCTTAACGGCGTCCTTTCTTCTCCCGAAGCTTCGGCTGACTATGAAAAAATCATTGAACTGACAAATAAACTTGAAGCTCTTACCGACGAGCAGCTTGAGTTCATGGACGAGTGGGAAAACTGCAACTCGAGGTTGAGCGAACTTAACAACACGGAGGTCTGACCATGACACACGAACAGATTTTCAAAAACGCCAAGTGGATTGAATGCACCGGCAGCGATGCTCCGCTTTTCAGAAAAAACTTTGATGCAAAGAAAGACGAAAAAGCAGAAATTATTATCTGCGGACTCGGCTTTTTCAAGCTTTTCATTAACGGCAAAAAAGTAAGCGAAGATTTGCTTGTGCCCAATGCCACCTGCTACAGCGAGCGAGACCTGAGCAAACTCGGATTCAAGCTTTATGACAAGCTTTCATTCAGAATTTACTGCATGAAATATGATATCTCCGATTATCTTGCCGACGGCGAAAACACTCTTGCAGTTATGGTCGGCAACGGATATTATAATCAGGTCAGCCGCCATGCAGAAGGCGTTGTTACCTTCGGCACGCCCAAGCTCTGTTATCTTCTTGAAAAAGAAAGCGGCAACGTTATCAGCGATGAAACAACCCTTTCACACAAGGGCTTCGTTACATATAACAATCTGTACAACGGCGAAAAACACGACTACACTCTCTATCCGCAAGGCTTCAAGCTTAACGGCTTCAGCGGCGAAGGATTTGCCGAAAGTACCGTTATTCCTGCCCCCGAAAGCGATTTTTACATTCAGTTTTCACCTGCCGACAAAGCTGTCAGAACAATTAAACCGATTCTCTTAAAGGATGAAGGCGAAACAAAGCTTTATGATATCGGCGAAAACACGGCGGGCTATGCTGTTTTTAAATGCACTGAAAAGGGCAAAAAAATCAAGGTCAATTATGCCGAGGAGATTTATGATCAAAGACAATGGTACGGCATCAAGCTTGAAGAAGGCTATCAGGAGGAGCAGTTCATAACCGACGGCACAGACCGCGAATACATTCCTCATTTCACATGGCACGGTTTCAGATATTTCAGAGTCAATGCCGATGTTGAACCTGTCAGAGTTGATGTTGTTCACTCCGACTGCCCCGTTACTTCCTCTTTTGAATGCGACAACGAAAACCTCAATTGGCTTTATGATGCATATATAAGAACTCAGCTTGCCAACATGCACTGCGGCGTGCCCTCCGACTGCCCTCACAGAGAGCGTCTCGGCTACACGGGTGACGGTCAGCTTTGCGCCGAAACGGCAATGCTTATGCTTGACTGCCGCGAATTCTATCGCAAGTGGCTCTATGACATTGCCGACTGTCAGTGCCAAATCTCAGGTCATGTTCAGCACACCGCTCCCCTCATGGGCGGCGGCGGCGGTCCTTCGGGCTGGGGCGGCGCAATTGTTGAGGTGCCCTATCAGTTCTATAAAATGTATGGCGACAAAGAGCTTCTCGATGAGTTCTTCCCGAAAATGCTTCACTTCTTCGATTATCTTGAAAGCAGAAGTGAAAACGGGCTCATCTGGCGCGAAGAAGAAGGCGGCTGGTGCCTCGGCGACTGGTGCCCTCCCGGCGGAAAAATCCAAATCCCCGAAACATATGTCAACACGGTTCTCTATGTCCGTTTTATGCAGCAGGTAATGGAAATTGCAGAAATACTCGGCAGACAGGATGAGGTCACTTTCTTGCCCGAAAGAATCGAAAAAGTTAAAAGAGCAATCAACATTGCTTATTTCAGTCCCCCCAACCATAACTACTGCGGCGATGTTCAGGGCGCATCTTCGCTTGCATATCGTTGCGGTATGGGCGATGCTGACGGCAGAACCTGGATGATTAAAAAATATGACGAGCTTGGCATGTATGACACCGGCATCATTGCCACCGAAGCTTTGACCGGCTACCTTTTTGAAATCGGTGCTGCACAGACCGCATTCAACCTGATGACAAGCGACAAGGACGTTTCTTTTGCATATATGGCAAAGAACGGCGCAACAACTATCTGGGAAAACTGGGACGGCAGAGACTCGCGCAATCACCCGATGTTCGGCGCAGTCACAAAACACATTTTCATCTCTCTTCTCGGCATACGCCAGCCCAAAGACAGCGTCGGTTTTGAAAAAGCAATCATTTCTCCCTGTTTTGTTGACGGCATGAACCGCGCAAAGGGCCACATAACAACACAAAACGGCGTGATTTCCGTTGAATATGTTAAAAACGGCAGCAAGGCAAACATAAAGGTATTTGCCGACCCGAAAATAAAAGCGGCTTTTGAATATAACGGAGAAAAGACAGATTTCATCGGCGAAAGAGAATTTGAAATTGAAATATAACGGAGGTCATTATGGTTACAATCAAGAAATATGAACCGAAATATTTTGAGGATGTCCGTCAGGTCTGCATAAACACAGGACCTCTTGAAGCAAAAACCAATCCGGACATGCGCGACTTTATTCTTTTTACATTCTGCGACTATTATTGCGAGCAGGAAAGCGAGAATGCGTTTGTTCTCGTTGATGAAGAAACGGACACCGCGCAGGGCTATGTTTTCGGTGCACCGAATTTTCGGACATACCTCAAAAAAGTCAAGCCTTATCTTGCAAAGGTAAAAAAACTCGGCAAGGAGTATTACAAAGATGCCGTAGCTGAAATTCTTGGCCACGCAATCTTCTCTCTCAAGTATCCCGCACATCTGCATATAGATATCAATGCACCCTACAGAGGCAACGGCAACGGCTCAAAAATGATTTCAACTCTCACCGAGCATTTAAAAAACGATAAAGACGTTAAAGCCGTCATGCTCATCGTCGGAACAAGCAACAAGAGAGGCATAAACTTCTATCAAAAAAACGGCTTCAAGACAATCTGTGCATTAAAGAGCAGCGGCACAGTTATGGCAAAGGAGCTTTGATATGCGATACGGAGTTATCGGAACCGGTTGGATTGCAAAATCCTTCATTGAAGGAGCGCGAATGCTGACAAATGCCGATTTTTACGCTGTTTATTCAAGGACTGCAGAAAGCGGCAACAAATTTGCAAAAGAGAATAACATAAGCAATGTTTATACCGATATAAACGAGTTCGCGGCGGGCGATTTTGATGCTGTTTATATTGCAAGCCCTAACCGCCTGCACTATGAGCAATCAAAGCTGTTGCTTGAAAGCGGCAAACACGTTATCTGCGAAAAACCGATAACAGTTGAACCGGAGGAGCTTGAAGAACTTCAGCTTCTTGCAAACGAAAAAAAGCTGATATACATTGAAGCGATAATGTATATGCACAACCCTGCAAGAGAAGCTCTGAAAAAGGCAGTTTCGCAAATCGGCAAAATTACGAGCGTTCATTTCGATTTTTCGCAGCTTTCTTCCAAATATCCGGCCTATCTCAGAGGCAAGCTGCCCAACATATTCAACCCTGCGCTTGCAACAGGCTGTCTTATGGATTTAGGCATCTATTGCGTTTATCCCGCGCTCGACCTTTTCGGAATGCCCGAAAAAATAACCGCCTGTGCCCATTTCATGGACAGCGGCGCGGATGGCAGCGGCAATGCGGCTCTGCTCTATCCCGACAAGCTTGTAAACCTCACATATTCAAAGCTCGGACAGGACAGACTCGGCTCACAGATTTTCGGCGATAACGGAACAATAACCGTTGAATCGATTTCGAAGCTGATAAACATGAAGCTTGTTGACAACGCAGGCAACACAACGCAAATCATCGGAGATGTTCCCAAAGAAAGGCTGATGGGCTATGAAGCAGAGGCTTTTGAGCGCTTTATCGCAAATCCGGATGACGAAGGCTATGCCGTTTCGCGCGAAAGAGCGTTGCAGGTAAGCATGGTCATGAAAAAAATCCGTGAGCTTTCGGGAATTGAATTCGGCTAATTTTTGTTTTGTATTGACACATCAGCATAAAAGTTATAAAATAACTTGACAGAAAATTTTGAATGGAGTGTTTATTTTGGCAGTTAAAAAGCTTAAATATTTTGCAGGCGGCAAGTGGCTTGATTCTTCCTGCGAAAAATACATGGATGTTTATAACCCCAGCACAGGCGAAGTTAACGCTCAGACTCCCTGCTGCACCAAAGATGAAGTTAACGAAGCAATCGCTTGCGCTAAAGAGGCATTCAAAAGCTGGTCTGATACACCCGTTATGAAAAGGGTTCAAATAGTTTTCAAATTCCGCGAGTTGCTTGAGCAGCATATGGATGAGCTTACCGAAATCTGCGCCAGAGAGCACGGAAAGGTCTGGAGCGAAGCAAAGGGCGATATTCTTAAGGTTAAAGAGCCTGTTGAGCTTGCTTGCTCAGCCCCTTCACTTCTCATGGGCGAAAGCATGAGAGACACATCCTCAGGATATGACACCACTCTTTACAGAGAACCCGTAGGCGTTTTTGCCGGCATCGTTCCTTTCAACTTCCCCGGCATGATTCCCATGGGCTGGATGTCACCCCTGTGCATCGTTTGCGGCAACACAATTGTTCTCAAAGCCGCTTCAATGACTCCCATGACCTGCATGAGACTCGCAGAGCTCTGGCAAGAGGCAGGCCTTCCCGACGGCGTTATCAACATCGTTACCTGCTCCAGAAACGAAGCCGAAATCTTCATGGACCATCCCGATGTCAAGGGCATCACTTTCGTTGGCTCAACAAGCGTCGGTCTTCACATTTATTCAAGAGCAGCCGCAAACGGCAAGAGAGTTCAGGCTCTTTGCGAAGCCAAGAACCCCGGCCTTGTTCTTGAGGATGCCGCCCTTGAAAGAAGCGCAAGAGGTATAATCAATTCCTCCTTCGGCTGCGCAGGCGAACGCTGCATGGCTCTGCCCGTTATCGTTGCTCAGGAAAGCATCGCAGACGAGCTTGTAGGTTATCTTGTTAAGTTTGCAAAAGAGCTTAATCTCGGTCCCGCATACGACAAGGAATCCACCCT
>JAZLCS010000082.1:0-18430 GCA_045614385.1 Acutalibacteraceae bacterium
ATATGCTCCCGATGTTGAAATTCATATTTCCACCCAGGCGGGTATTACGAATTATGCCGCAGCAAATGCTTTTTATGAAATGGGTGCAAAGCGTATTGTAACCGCACGTGAGCTTTCTCTTGACGAAATCGCGGAAATACGCGCCAACACTCCCACAGACTTGGAAATCGAGTGCTTTGTTCACGGCGCAATGTGTGTTTCATTTTCCGGCAGATGTCTTCTTTCAAATTATATGACCGGCAGAGATTCAAACAGGGGAGACTGCGCTCAGCCTTGCCGTTGGAGATATTCTCTTCTTGAAGAAAAACGTCCGGGAGAATATTTTGAGGTTGAACAGGATAACACCGGCACATATATTATGAACTCCAGAGATATGTGCCTTATTGAACATATTCCCGAGCTTACAAAGGCAGGTATAAACAGTTTCAAAATAGAAGGCAGAGCAAAATCGGCTTACTATACCGCCGTTTCGGTTAATGCCTACAGATGCGCTGTTGACGGCTATGCTGCCTCAGGTTTTAGCGATACATATAAGCCCGATCAATGGATTATTGATGAAGTCAGAAAAGTCAGCAACAGACAGTATTGCACCGGTTTCTATTTTTCTAACCCCATGGACAATGCTCAGATTTTTTATGACGGCGGATATGTCCGCGAATGGGATGTTGCCGCCATTGCCGAGAAATGGGAAAACGGAATTCTTTATGCTTCTCAGCGAAACAGATTCTTTGAAGGCGATGAGCTTGAGATTATGATTAAAGGTAAAGAACCTTTTAAAGTTGCTGTCAAAAATCTCACCAATTCCGCCGGTGAACAGATTGATAATGCACCTCATCCCATGATGAAGTTAAGCTTTGACTGCCCTATTGATGTGCCTGCAGGTTCTTATCTCAGAATGGAAAGAAAAAGCGGTATTGTTTTATAATTAATTTTATGCACCCGATTTCGGGTGCATTTTTTGTCCGTTTTATTGTACATTCCGTCGTATATAATAAAAACATCTTTAAAATTGTCGGTTAAATTTGTCAACAACAGATTGTGTCTGCGCTTGACATTGCTTCAAGATGTGGTATAATGATATCGGTAAAATTTGCGAATTTGGAGGTTCAGACCGAATGGTTAAAAAACCGGGATATAATGATGAAAGTATTGTAGCCTTAAAAGGTAAAGACAGAGTCAGAAAAAAACCTGCTGTTATTTTCGGTTCAAGCGGCATTGACGGCTGCGAGCACTCAATTTTTGAAATTGTTTCAAACTCTGTTGACGAGGCAAGAGAAGGCTTCGGTGATAAGATTGTTGTAACACGATTTGCGGATAATTCCGTTGAGGTTCAGGACTTCGGCAGAGGAATTCCGGTTGATTATAACGCCAAAGAAGGCAGGTTTAACTGGGAACTTGTTTTCTGTGAGCTTTATGCGAGCGGTAAGTATAACAACGGTGAAGACGGTAATTATGAGTTTTCGCTCGGCACAAACGGCCTCGGTCTTTGCGCAACACAATATGCTTCCGAATATATGGAAGCTGAAATTCACACCGGAGGATACAGATATCTTCTTAATTTCAAAAAAGGCGATCCCGACGGGGAAATGATAAAAGAACCTTATAATAAACGTGACACCGGTTCTCGAATCAAGTGGAAACCCGACCTTGATGTTTTTACGGATATCGATATTTCTTTGGAGTATTTCCAGGAAATGATGAAAAACCAGTCGGTTGTTAATGCAGGTGTTAAGTTTATTCTTAAAAATCAGGTCGGAAAGTCTTTTGATACCTATGAATATTATTATGAAAAAGGTATTGATGATTATATCAAAGAAATTGTCGGCGAAAATGCATTGACAAGCTTCCTTTCATGGAGCGGTGATGCAACATGCCGCGACCGTGAAGACCTTGGCGAATACAAACTTAAAATGAGCTTTGCTCTTACTTTTTCAAATAAAATCCAGGCTAAGGAGTATTATCATAACTCCAGTTATCTTGCCAACGGCGGTTCGCCTGATAAAGCGGTTAAACAGGGCTTTCTTTCACAGATTGACTCATTCATTAAGCAGAATAACAAATACCAGAAAAGCGACGGAAAGATTACCTTCCAGGATATTGAAGATTGTCTTGCAATTGTTGTTTCTTCTTTTTCAACCTACGCTTCCTATGAAAATCAGACTAAAAAATCCATTAACAATAAAGGCATTCAGGATGCAATGACTTCATTCATCAAACATCAGCTTGAAATCTATTTCATTGAAAATCCCATTGAAGCCAACAAAATCGCCGATCAGGTTCTTATTAACATGCGAAGCAGAGTGAGAGCCGAAAAAACAAGGCTCGGCATGAAAGAATCGCTCATTCAGAATGTCGGTAATCTCACCAACAGAATTCAGAAATTCGTTGACTGCCGCAGCAAGGATATTGAAATCCGCGAGCTGTTTATCGTTGAGGGTGACTCAGCTTTGGGTGCTTGTAAGCAATCCAGAAATTCCGAATATCAGGCAATTATGCCCGTAAGAGGTAAAATTCTCAACTGTCTCAAATCGGAATATGACCGAATTTTTAAGAGCGACATCATAACCGACCTTATCAAAGTTATCGGCTGCGGTGTTGAGGTTGGCGCAAAGCAAAAAAAAGGCAAAGATATGATTTCTTTCAATCTTGATTTGCTTCGCTGGAATAAAATCATTATTTGTACCGATGCCGATGTTGACGGCTTCCATATCAGAACACTTATTCTCACCATGATTTACAGGCTTATGCCGACTCTTTTTGAAGAAGGTAAGATTTTTATTGCCGAATCTCCGCTTTATGAAATCACATGCGGTGACGAAACATGGTTTGCTTATACTGAAAAAGAAAAAACGGATGCTCTTGCTGAAATCGGCAATAAAAAATATACTATTCAACGCTCAAAAGGTCTCGGTGAAAACGATCCTGATATGATGTGGCTCACAACAATGAATCCCGCAACAAGGCGGCTTATTAAAATTGAGCCTGCTTTTGCTCAGGAAACGGCTGATAAATTTGATTTGCTGCTCGGTGATAATCTCATCGGACGCAAGGAGCACATTGCCGAAAACGGCCATCTCTATATTGATATGGCGGATATTTCATAATTTACTATACGGAGTTTATTAATATGGCAAAAAAATCAAAAAAAGGCAGTGAAATAGCTGTTGAAAAGCTTGACGATAAAACTCATATTATCGGTGCAGGGGATGTGGTTAATCAGCAGATTGTTGATACTCTCGAACTCAACTTCATGCCCTATGCCATGAGCGTTATCATGTCACGCGCAATCCCGGAAATCGACGGCTTCAAGCCATCTCACAGAAAAATTCTTTACACTATGTATAAAATGGGTTTGCTGACAGGTAACCGCTCAAAATCAGCAAATATTGTCGGCAGAACCATGCAGCTCAATCCCCACGGCGATGCAGCTATTTATGAGACAATGGTTCGCCTTTCAAAGGGTTATGAAGCTCTTCTGCATCCTTATGTTGATTCAAAGGGCAACTTCGGTAAAGCCTATTCACGTGACATGATGTGGGCTGCTTCAAGGTATACGGAAGCAAAGCTGGACAAGCTCTGCGCCGAGCTTTTTACCGATATTGACAAGGATACCGTTGATTTTGTTGACAACTACGATAACACCATGAAGGAACCCGTGCTTTTACCCGTATCCTTCCCGAGCGTACTTGTCAACGCCAATACAGGTATTGCAGCAGGCATGGCAAGCTCAATTTGTTCTTTTAATCTTGAAGAAATCTGCAACACAACTATCGAGCTCATCAGAAACCCCAAGCATGATGTTGCCGATACTCTTAAAGGCCCTGATTTTGCGGGCGGAGGTTTTTTGGTTTATGACCGTGAGGTTATGGAAGAAATCTATCGCACGGGCAGGGGAGGCTTCAAGGTCAGAGCTAAATACGTTTTTGATAAAGCTAACAGCTGCATTGATGTTACCGAAATCCCGCCGACTACAACTTCCGAAGCGATAATCGACCGAATTATCGAAAAAATCAAAGGCGGTTCTATAAAAGAAATCAGCGATATCCGTGATGAAACTGACAAGAGCGGTCTTAAAATCACAATTGATATCAAGAAGGGTACCGACCCCGAAAAGCTGATGAAAAAGCTTTATGAATCAACACCGCTTCAAGACACATTTTCATGCAACTTCAACGTTTTGATAAAAGGCTCTCCGCGAGTTCTCGGCGTTAAAGAGCTTCTTAACGAATGGATTGATTTCAGAAGCGACTGCATAAGACGCAGAACAGCTTTTGACTTAAAAAGAGCTTCTGACAGGCTTCATTTGCTCAGAGGTCTTGAAAAAATTCTTCTTGATATTGATAAAGCAATAAAAATTATCAGAAACACCGAAGAAGAGGCCGAGGTTGTTCCCAACCTTATGATTGGATTTAAAATTGATAAAATTCAAGCCGAGTATGTTGCAGAAATAAAACTGCGTCATCTTAATAAAGAGTATATTTTAAAGCGCTTGCAGGATATAGAAAAACTTGAGGCTGCAATTAAGGATTTGAATGATATTCTTAACACTCCGAGACGCATCAAGCAAATTATTGTTGCCGAACTCAAAGAAGTTATCAAGAAACATTCAGTTCCCAGAAAAACGCAGCTTATCTATGCTTCCGAAATTGATGACACACCTGTTGCCGAAGAAATTCCTGATTATCCTGTTCATCTTTTCTTCACTCGCGAAGGCTATTTCAAAAAAATAACACCATTATCGCTGAGAATGAGCGGCGCGAACAAGCTTAAAGACGGTGACGAAATAGTTCAAACATTTGAAACAACAAACGCCAAGGAACTCCTTTTCTTTACAAATAAATGTCAGGTTTATAAAACATCCGCGAACGCATTTGAAGATTCAAAAGCAAGCGTTCTCGGTGACTACATTCCTGCAAAGCTTGAAATGGAAGACGGTGAGTTACCGGTTTATATGGCAGTAACAACTGACTACAGCGGATATATGATTTTCTTCTTTGAAAACGGAAAAGTTGCCAAAATTGATATGAAAGCTTATCAGACGGTTACAAAGAGAAAGAAACTCATCAAAGCATTTTCCGATAAGGCACCCGTTGCATCCGTTATGCAGCTTCCGGAGGATAAAGAGCTTGTTGTTATCTCAAGCGCAGGCAGACATCTTCTTGTTAACACTGCCGTTATTTTGCCGAAAACAACAAAGGATACAATCGGTGTCGGTGTTATGACTCTCAAAAAAGGTCACAGGATTATGACGGCAAGAGAATACCGTGAGGGTGAATTTGCCAAACCACACAGATACAGGGCAAAAAATCTTCCCGCTGCAGGCGCGTTGCTCAGCAATGAAGATGAAGCTGAACAGATAACTTTTAATCCTTAAATAAATTTCTAATGCCGTTCACAGTCCGGCTTCCCCACCGTGAACGGCATGCTGATGTTTATTCAAATCAGCTTTTTCAGAGAAATGCAAACGCGATTGATTATTAATTTTCTCTGCAATTATATCTTTGCACTGATTTTTCTTTTAATTCACAGCATATTTTACCAAATAAATTTGCAAATAAATTAAAAAACATCTTGCAATTATTATAAATATGTGTTAAAATCCATTAGTAAAATATTTCTTTGGAGGTTTATTACCTATGCAGTGGTATGAAATCGTTTTAGGCGTTGTCCTTATTATTACATCTCTTGCACTTGTTGCTATGGTTCTTCTTCAGGAAGGTCGTCAGCAAGGTCTTTCGGGAGCTATCGCAGGCGGCGCTGAAACATTCCTTGGCAAAAGCAAGGGCAAAACAATCGAGCAGAAACTTGTTAAAATAACAAAGGTTCTTGCTGTTGTTTTCTTTGTTCTTTCACTTGTTTCAACCCTCGTTGTTCTTTTTATCAAATAATAATAGTGATTTAATAGCTGCTCTTTTTGAGCAGCTTTTTTCTTTCTATTCTAAAAGTTTTTTTCTTAACTTTTCAATAACCTTTTTTTCAATTCTGCTGACATATGAACGCGATATTTTAAGTATTTGTGAAATTTCAATTTGCGTCATGGCTTTTTTGCCGTATAACCCGTAACGGAGAATTATAATCGTCTTTTCTCTTTCATCTTCAAGCTCTTCAACGCACTTATAAAGCTTTTTTATCATAAGGTTGTTATCAATATCATCAACGATGGTATCTTCAACACTGATAATATCCATTAAAGTAAGAGGATTGCCTTCGCTGTCGGAATCTATAGGTTCATTTATCGAAATATCCTGAGAAGATTTTCTCTGGCTTCTGAAATACATTAAAACTTCATTTTCAATGCACCTTGATGCATATGTTGCAAGCTTAATTCCTTTTGAATTATCAAACGTGTTAACCGCCTTAATTAATCCGATTGTTCCGATTGATATCAAATCATCCTGTTCATTTGTGTTTGAGCAATATTTTTTAATTATATGAGCAACAAGACGCAGGTTATGCTCGATTATAATGTTTTTAGCTTCAAGGTCACCGTTTTTATATCGTTTCAGATATTCGTTCTCTTCCCTGACAGAAAGGGCAGGGGGGAATGAATTTGAATTTTTAATATGCAGAGCAAAAAAAAGAAAGCCTCTTGAAATTAAATCAATTAACAAATTTAACATATAATAACACCTCATTCAATTAATAATATGATTTTAAAAAATTGAAAATGACGGAAATACAGCTTTAAAAATAAAGATATTGCTTGCATATCAGATTGAAAAGTTATATAATGTAATAAAAATATATTGAGGTGGATATTATGAGTTCGATTAAGCTTGGTGCTCAGCTATATACTTTGCGTGATTATATCAAAACATACGAAGACTGTGAAGAAACATTCAAATATCTTAACAGCATCGGCATCAATGTTATTCAGATTTCAGGCATCGGGCCCATTCCCGCCGAAAAGGTAGCTTATCTTGTGGAAAAATATAATATGGATGTTTGTGTTACTCACACTTCTTTTGACAGAATGCTCACCGACCTTGATACCGTTATGAAAGAGCATAAAATGATGGGATGCGATACTCTCGGCATCGGCGGCATGCCGGATAAATTCAGAGAAAACGTTGAAGGTATTAATGAATTTATCAGACTTACAAGCGAAATCGGAAAAAAAATGCACGATAACGGTCTTCAGTTTGCATATCATAATCATGCTTTTGAATTTGCAAAGCTTGAAAACGGCAGACGCATATTTGATATGCTTATCGAAGACACCAAGCCCGAAGAATTCAGTTTTATCGGCGACACATATTGGTTTCAGTTCGGCGGCGTAAATCCTTGTGATTATATTGAAAAGATATCCGGCAGGATGAAAGTTTGCCATTTTAAGGATTACGGCATAACGAATCATACACCGAAATTTGTTGAGATCGGCACCGGCAATCTTAATCTCGATGCCATCTATAACAAATGCAAAGAAACCGGAGTTAAATATATTGTTATTGAACAGGATATTTGCGAAATTGACCCTAAAGAATCGATGGCAATCAGTTATAAGAACCTCGTTGATATTGCAAAAAGGAATGATAAATAAATGAATTTTTCTCCACTTACTCTCACTGTTTTAACCGATACACACTATTATTCCGTAAAAAACGGCACAAGCGGCAAAGCATATGATATTGCCAACGCAAAAAGTCAGAAGCTGCTTGCAGAAAGTGAAGATGTTCTTGATGCTGCTTTTTTGCAGATTGCTGCTGACAGCAGAAGCAATATAGTTCTTATCAGCGGTGATTTAACAAACAACGGTGAGCTGAACGCACATGAGGAATTCATTCAAAAACTTCGTTGGCTTAAAAATTCAGGTAAGTCTGTTTATGTTATAACCGCTACCCACGATTATCGCGGCGGTGCTGTTGCCGATGCATACAATGGAGATGAAAAAATCAAAACTCCGGCAGCATCACGCGACATGCTCTTTGATATGTATCGTGAGTTCGGCCCCGATGAGGCTATCGCCGTTCACCGCGAAAGCATGTCATATGTTGTTCAGCTTTGTGACGGATACAGACTTTTTGCTCTTAATGACGATACAAACCGAAATAACAAAAGCGGTTTTTCTGACGAATGTTTCAAATGGATAGCTGACAGAGCAAAAGAAGCCAAAGAAGAAAATCAATTTATCATAGCAATGACCCATCATCCTCTTATCGCTCCGTCGCCGCTTTATGAAATAATCGGAAATGGCGATATGCTTGGTGATTATAAAACAAGAATTGAGCAACTTGCCGATATCGGCATTCAGTTTATTTTCACCGGTCACACTCATATTCATAATACCTCCGCTTATCAAAGTCCTAAAGGAAATGTGCTTTATGATATCTGCACATCATCGCCGATCGGCTATCCCGGTGCTTTCAGAACAGTGACCTTCACGCCCGATTCCGGCAATGTTCAAGTTTCTACTGATTTTGTTAACACCCCCGAATCGTTCAAAAAAGACGGCAGGGAGCTCCGCGCCGTTCTCGAAGAACAGCTAATCGGTGTTATCATAGGTATGATTAAAACCGCGGGCGAAGATATTGACAAGCTTGCGGATATGGCAACTGCAATCAGCATAAAACCTAAGCTTATTTATAAGTTCGGATGGATCATCAAACCGATTTTTAAATTTCTCAATTCCTTAAAAGTCGGCACTGTTGCAAAATGGACAAAAAAAGAAACCGGACTCAAGCCTGAAGATTATAAAGACATAAAGGATATCAAAGTTGTTGATATAATATCTGAGCTTGTTTTGAATCTGTTCGGAGGAGAAAGTAAATATCCGCCTGAAACACCGATTTATAAAATAACGATTGGTTTGCTTGGCATTATTGACAGCGTACTCAGAATACTTCATATTGATTTGAAGAAACTAACTAAGGTTGCTTCATCAGCAACAGATCTTGTTGAGCCTTTATTATATAGTGCAAAAATAGATTCATATGAAGCTAACCTTGAAATTTATCCCTATTATGAATCTGATTGTAAAAACATCAGAGAATTGAAATTCCCCGATTCTTCCAAAACCGTTAAGGAAAGCAAAAAAGGATTACCGATTATTATAATCACAGCACTCCTTTTAATTGCATTCCTTCCGTTATGGATAATAATTCTTCTTTTTGCGTTTATTTGTAATCAAATTAAATACTCAAAAAAGCTTAAATAAGTAAATTTTAAATACTGTTTAATGTTTTTGTTAATTTCTGTTTATTTATTTCATTTATAATTAACCCATAATATATTAAAGGAGGTTGAGCGTTTTGAAAAAATCTGCCGCTAATCCCGAAAACATCAGAGAAAAACATAAAAAACACAATGCTCACTCTAAACCTTTGCTTGTTATTTATGCCATTTTGAGTATTTGTGCTTTGACGGTTTTAATTGTTGTTTCTTATGTTTTAATTAACGCTATTTCATTTATCAACGGTGATTTAGTTGTTAATCTTGAAGAATACAAAGCAAACCAAAACCAGACATCATTTATTTATGCATATGATGAAAACGGTCAGACCGTTGAGTTAGCGCGCCTCCATGGCGAGGAAGACCGCGTCTGGGTTGATCTTGACGATATGTCCCCATATATGAAAGAGGCTTTCATTGCTCTTGAAGACATACGTTTTGAAAAGCATCACGGAGTTGACTGGATTAGAACAATCGGTGTTATTGTTGTTCCGAGGAATCTCGGTCAGGGTGGTTCAACAATAACTCAACAGCTTATAAAAAACCTGACTAATGAGAAATCCGTAACCGTTGTCAGAAAATTCAATGAAATTCTTACCGCTCTTAACCTCGAAAAAAACTATGAAAAAGAACCGATAATTGAAGCGTATCTTAACACAGTATATCTTGGAAGCGGATGCTACGGCGTTAAAACCGCCAGTGAGAAATATTTCGGCAAGGATATCAGTGAACTCAATGCTGCTGAATGTGCCGTCATTGCTTCAATCACTCAGGCACCAACCAAATACAACCCCTTGCTTAATCCTGATGAAAACAGAACCAGACAGCTTAAGTGCCTTGAAAGCATGGTAGAAGCAGGTTTTCTTACCGAAGAAGAACGTTTGGAAGCAGAAAACTATCACCTCATTTTCACAAACAGTGAAGACTATGTTCCCGATGAAGAAGAAAAGGTTAAAACTGAAGAGGAAGAAACAAATCATAGCTTCTACGTTGACTATGTCAGACAATGCGTTCAGAGAGACCTTATGGAGGAATATGGCTACACTAAGCAGCAAGCCTCGGACATGCTGCTTTACGGCGGTTTAAAGATTTATTCTGCCGTTGATTTGAGTGTTCAGGAAGCACTTGAAGATGTTTATGTTAACCGTAAATCTTTCCCTGATCTTGTCAGTAAAGACGGAACAAAGGTTCAGTCGGCTATGACAATAATGGACTATAACGGAAGAATAGTTGCGATCGTCGGCGCTGCTGATGAAAAAATAGGCCCGCTTTGCCTGAACAGAGCTGCAAATTCCTACAGACAGCCCGGTTCTACAATCAAACCTCTTTCAACTTATGCTCCTGCTATTGAGATGAATCTTTATAACTACTCAAGCATGATTAAAGATTATGCAATACCTGTCAAAGGCAAGCTGTGGCCACATAACGTTAACGGTACTTTAGGCTCTAATAATAACGTTACCGTTGAATATGCTATTCAGCAGTCACATAACACGGTTCCTGCCAGAATCATCAATTATGATCTCGGTATTGATAATTCGTTTAATTTCCTCAGAGACAGGTTCCATCTCTCTCAGCTCGATGAAACAAATGACAGATCGCTTGCACCTCTTGCAACTGGTGCTTTAACCAACGGCACAACAACTGTTGAAATGGCGGCGGCTTATGCCACCTTTGGCAACGGCGGACTTTATTATGAGCCCTACACATATTATAAAGTCACCAACAGCCAGGGAACTCAAATTCTTTTAAGCAACGAAAATCCTAAATATCAGCGTGCCATGTCTGAGGAAACCTCAGATATCATGTGCGAACTTCTTCAGACTGTCAGCACCAGTAAATTCGGTGATGCTCCCAACGTAAGAAAATTCCAGATTATGGCTAAAACAGGTACTACCAGCAGCGAAAAAGACCGTTGGTTCTGCGCAGGAACACCTTATTACGTTGCGGCTGTTTGGGTTGGTTTTGATAAGCAGGAAACTCTTGATGCTTCCGGTAACCCCGGCGGAAAGATATTCATGCGTGTGTTTGATGAAATTCACAAAGGCTTGGATGAAAAGGAATTTCCGAAGAGCAGCGGCACTATTCAGAAGAGCTATTGCACATCAACAGGTAAGCTTGCCGGTTCCAACTGCGGCTCGACCAAAAAAGGCTGGTATAAGATAACTGCTTTGCCCTCAGTGTGCACATCCTGCACTGCAGCTCCTGCCGATGATGTTCAGGACGCCGTCGGTGATGTGGTTGACAATATTGTTGACGGTGTTGTAGATAATCTCGGCAACGCTCTGAATAATATTATCGGTGACAGATAAATAAAACGCGGAGTTTGCTTTTGCAGGCTCCGCAGTTTAAATATAAGGATTGAAATTATGATAATTATGGCAATTGATTACGGCGATGTGCGAACCGGAATAGCTGTGTGCGATAAATTTGAAATGTTGGCATCTCCTGTTTGCATAATTGAGCAGAGAAACACCGCAAAGCTTGTTGAACAAATCGCTGAACTAGCAAAAACATATAAAGCGGAGCAATTTGTTGTTGGTCTGCCAAAAAACATGGATTCCACGGTAGGGGAGAGAGCGTTAAAATGCAAGGAATTTGCGCAGCAGCTTTCCTTTGCAACGGGAATTGAAGCTGTTATGCGCGATGAAAGGCTGTCAACTGTCAGTGCTCACAATGTGCTTAACGCTACCAACACTCGCGGTAAAAAGCGTAAAGCTGTTGTTGACCAGGTTGCTGCGGTTATGATTCTTCAGGATTACATAGATTTCAGAAAAAACACCAAATAATTATTGATTTTTAAAGAAATCGATACAGATTTCCTGCATATTATTGAGTATAACATGCATGGAGGAATCTGTATGAAAATTGTAGCCAATAATACAACAAAAGTTCGTATATACCTTATCTTAACTCTGTTTGTAATTTTTACCGGTTTGGTCGCCGGCACTCATTTGGTTAACAGGTTTACTACCGTTAGAACTTCCGTTGACAAAACTGTTACCGAAACAGTTATTATTGATGCAGGCCACGGCGGACCCGACGGCGGAACAACTGCTGCCGACGGTACTCTTGAAAAAGATATCAACCTTCAAATTGCCTTAAAGCTTAATGATACTCTAAATGCTATGGGAATTAAAACAATAATGATTCGTACAGAAGATATCTCGGTTCATGATAACACTGCGAAAACAATCAGAGAAAAGAAAATTTCCGATATTAAAAACCGTTTAAAAACGATAAACGAAGCCGAAAATTCAATTTTTGTGAGTGTTCATCAAAACCATTTTTCGGTTTCCAAATATAATGGTGCGCAGGTGTTTTATTCAAAAAACAATCCGCTTTCTCAAACACTTGCAAACTGCATCAGGCAACCGATAATTTCTTATCTGCAACCTGAAAATTCGCGCGAAATCAAAGAAAGCGGCTCCGAAATTTATTTATTATATCACGCTCAGCGACCTTCAGTTATGGTTGAATGCGGTTTTTTATCCAACTTTGAAGAAACTCAGAAGCTTAAAGATGAAGCATATCAAAAAAAGCTGGCTTTCCTGATAGCGGTTGGAATTTTTGATTATTTCAAAAACACGGAGGGTTAATTAAAATGGCAGGCAAATCAAAGACATTATATATATGCAACCGGTGCGGATACGAAAGCGCAAAATGGTTTGGCTGTTGCCCCGGCTGCGGCGAATGGAACACTATGGAAGAAGAATTTCGCACCGCACTGCAGCAAAAAAATACAAAATCAATCTCTAAATCCGTTTTTGCACAAACAATCAATGAAATCGATGCAGATGATGAAATACGTTTTAAAACAGGAATGGCAGAGCTTGATCGCGTTCTCGGCGGCGGAATAGTTAAAGGCTCTCTTGTGCTTTTAAGCGGTGACCCCGGAATAGGCAAATCAACAATTCTGCTTCAGATATGCGAACATCTAGGTAAAAATCTTAAAATTCTATATGTTTCAGGCGAAGAATCCGCCCGTCAGATTAAGCTTCGCGCAAACCGCTTAGGTGTTTCAACAGAAAATCTGCTTATAATGTGTCAGACCGATGTTGAAAGCATAGTTGAGTATATAAAATCAAATAAACCCGATTTGGTTATTGTTGACTCTATCCAGACAATGTGTGTTTCGGAAATCAGCTCCTCACCGGGCAGTATAACACAAGTCAGAGAATCTACCAATCTGTTTATGCATTGCGCTAAAGGCCTTGGCATTCCGACAATTCTTGTAGGTCATGTTAACAAGGACGGCAATATTGCAGGTCCGAAGGTTTTAGAGCATATAGTTGATTGCGTTCTTTATTTTGAAGGCGAACGCCATTTATCTTACAGAATTCTGCGCGCTGTCAAAAACAGATACGGTTCAACTAACGAAATCGGTGTTTTTGAAATGCTTGACAAAGGTCTTGTTGAAGTTATCAATCCTTCGCTTATGCTTATCTCAGGCAAGCCTAAAAACACTGCAGGAACCTGCATTGCTTGCGTTATGGAAGGCAGCAGACCGATTCTTGCCGAAGTGCAGGGTCTTGTTGCGGCTTCTAACTACGGAAATGCAAGGCGTATGTCAACAGGCTTCGATTATAACAGAATGTCTATGCTGCTTGCAGTTCTTGAAAAAAGGTCAGGATATTTTTTCAGCAATTGCGATGCCTATATCAATATTGTAGGCGGGCTGAGACTCGACGAGCCAGCAACTGACCTTTCTGTTGCTCTTGCGCTTATATCAAGCCTTAAGGACACACCTATTCGTGATGATACACTTGCAATAGGTGAAATCGGCCTTGGCGGCGAATTAAGAGCTGTTTCTTTTTGCGAGCAGCGTGTTAAGGAAGCTGAGAGGCTCGGTTTTGTAAGATGCATAATCCCTAAGCACAATCTCAAAACTCTTTCAGAAGGATTTAAAGGTAATATTGAAATAGTCGGTGCACAAAATGTGAACGAAGCATTTAACGCATCCGTATAAACACTATGAAATTTATTGAAAAACCGAATTTGCCGAACAGCAGGGTAGTGGCTGTTGCAATAAACGCCAACGCTGTTCATGCTATAAATAAATTACATTCTTTAGGTATAGAAACCATAAATGTTTTCAATAACAACAATCTTCCCAAGCCTGTGGCCGCACATGCTGATTTGCAAATGCTTCACATAGGAAACAATGTTATGTTTTCTCGAAACGAACATTTGTTTCAGGGGAGGCATCTGAAAAAATTTAAATTTAACCATATCGGGGCACAGCTTGGAAATAAATATCCTGATGATGTGCTGCTGAATTGTGCTGTTATAGGCGATAAAATTATTTGCAACACAAAAACAATTGCTCCCGAAATTCTTAAAGTTGCTGAATCTGAAGGTTTTACAATTATTAATGTAAATCAAGGCTATGCAAAATGTTCTGTTTGTGTTGTCAGTAAAAATGCTATTATTACCGATGATGAATCCATCTTTACAGCCGCTGGAAAATTTTTTAATGATACTTTGTTCATTTCAAAAGGCTCCATTGTCTTGGATGGATACAATTACGGATTCATCGGCGGATGCTGCGGAAAAACCGATAAGGATAAAATAGCGTTTAACGGAGCAATTGAAAGCCATAAAGATTATAAAAAGATTTTGGATTTCTTGTCGCGCAACAGCATTGAATGTATTGAGCTCCATAACGAAAGACTTAATGATATCGGCGGAATTCTGCCGCTTCTTGAAGAATGATATTAAATCAGGTTCCGAACTTATTACTGTATTTTAATTATAAATTCACCCCCCCTAATTATACAAAACATTTATTTTGTATAATTAGGTTGATTTTTTTATAGGTGTGTGATATAATTAATCTCAGATACCCTACCTATGAAAGAAGGATAATTTTATGAGAAAAGAAGAAATTTCCGCTCTTCCCAATTTAGTAAGATTATATCTTAACTACCTTTCGGGTGTTAAAAGCAAATCTCAGTTAACAGTTCTTGAATATGCTTCAGATTTAAGACTGTTTTTCCGATATATTGCCAGAACCAGAAATCTTTGTGATAAAAATGTTCCTTTTGATGAAATCAACATTTCAATGTTACAGGATGATGTTATTTGCAGTGTTACACTTGATGAGGCATACTCCTTCCTCACCTATTGCCGAAACGAACGCAAAAATGACAATAACGCCAGAGCGCGCAAAGCTGTTGCTGTAAAAAGATTCTACAGATATCTTGAAGTTAACGGAAAAATTAATGTTAACCGAATTGCTTTTCTGGAATCTCCTCAAACAAAAAAAGCTCTGCCCAAGTATTTAACTCTTGAGCAAAGCCTAAAGCTTTTAAACAGTGTCGACGGAAAATTCAAAGAACGCGATTATTGTATTTTAACTTTGTTTTTAAACTGCGGTCTTCGTTTATCCGAGCTTGTCGGAATTAATATTTCACATATTAAAGATAATAATACTCTTGTTGTTTTAGGTAAGGGTAATAAAGAACGAACCGTTTATCTGAACAACGCCTGTTTAAAATCAATTGAGTCCTATATGAAGGTCAGACCCATTGACGGCGTAATTGACCGCGATGCTTTATTTATCAGCAACAGAAAAACACGCATCAGCAAACAATCGGTTCAGAAGATGGTTGAAGGTGCCCTTGAGAAAAGCGGTCTTGCTGGTATGGGATTTTCCACACACAAACTTCGTCATACCGCCGCAACCCTTATGTATCAATACGGCAGTGTTGACCCTCTCCAGCTTAAAGAAATTTTGGGTCATGAAAACCTTGCCACTACCGAGATTTACACTCATATACACGATGAAAAGCTTAAACAAGCCGTTGATTCCAACCCTTTGAATGACCCTTCAAATTTCAAAAAAACGTGAGAAGCCTGCAGAAAAAACTGCATCAATTATTGATGAAATCCCGCTTACTGCAAAAAACATAATTTCTCTTATTATAAATATCTTTGTTTCATTTTTTTCAAACTGTCCCTTGCCGAGTATTGATTTAAAATATGCATTTTTTGAATATTCACAGCTGTCATTACATGCAAGAACAAAAGCAAAGGTTGAAACAATTGCACCAGGGTATATAACCAATAAGCTGTAAGCGAGACCGCTGAAGCGATATGTAGAGTATAGGTATCCGCATACTGTCCCGATACCTAATCCGCGCAAAAACGGCAACCAAGTTATCAGAGGATATCCAATCAACGAAAAACCTAAAAATAGATTTAATGCGGCAAAAACAGCATTTAACGTCAATGAATTGCAAAAATTTACTCCTATCCCCTGTTCTTCTTTTAAAACTGTGTATGCATCAATCAAACTTACCAGTTTTTCAATTATAAGAGACTCTCTGCGTATGCTTACGGCACCGATTACAATTCCGACAGCGAATAATGCTGTTAACAGATATATTCTTGAATTTTTCAGCAGTTTTTTTATGCCTTTTCCGTTATAAACCTTATAATTATATTTAAACTTGCTCATTTTAACCTCCGACATCTTTTTGTTAAATTATATGAGCAAGTCCTTTTTTTATGACATAACAGAAAAAATGGCGGGAGTTTTGCTCCCGCCATAAAAATTTTATAACTTTTCAACCTTTGCAAAATTTGCCATTATCTTCTTTGTGCCCGAGTTTGTAAAAGCAATTTCAAGCAAGGTATCGTTACCCATCGGCTTTGCACTCAGAACAACACCTTCACCGTATGCCTTATGCACAACTGTGTCTCCGGCGTTAAATACAGTTGTATTTTTGGCGGGAGCAGATACTGTGGGGGCTCCCGAAAAACCTCTTGAAGGAGCCGACGGTCTTGAAGAAACGGAACCGACAGAGCCTGAGAAGGATTTCATTGTTTCACCGGTTCTTTCAAGAAGGGACGCAGGGATTTCCCTTATAAAACGAGACGGTTGGTTGAAGCGAGTCTGACCGAAAAGCATTCTTTGCTTTGCACGCGTTATATAAAGCTGTTTTTTTGCTCTTGTAACTGCAACATATGCAAGCCTGCGCTCTTCCTCAATTTCAGCATCGCCGCCCATAGAAGACATATCCGACGGAAAAATAGATTCTTCCATGCCGATAAGACAAACAACGGGGAATTCAAGACCCTTAGCGGCATGAATAGTCATCATAACAACTGTTTCAGCCTCAGCGTTATAATTATCAATATCGGTCATGAGAGCAACTTCCTGCAGAAAATCATTAAGGGTTGCTTCCTCATTTTCCCGGGAAAAGCGCAAAAGGTTATTTGAAAGCTCTTCAAGGTTAGCAAGGCGATCTTCCTTTGTTTCGGGCTCAAGTGACAGCGAAGCAATATAACCCGATTCATTTATAACCTTTTTAAACAGTTCGGAAAGCTCCATATTATCCGCTGCTTCAATGAATTCTTCCATCATTTGGGAAAATTCAGTCATTTTTTTGGCGTTGCGGCTCAAACGAGGAAACTGGTCGGCAGATTTAATAACATCAAACAGCCCGATTCCCAGTCCGTCTGCAATTTCCAAAGCCGCGGCAACGGAAGCGTCGCCTATTCCCCTCTTGGGAACATTTATTATTCTTTGAAGCCTTACACTGTCATTCGGATTAACGATAACACTCAGATATGCAAGTGCATCTTTAATTTCTTTGCGGTCATAGAACTTATGGCCGCCTATAAGACGGTATGGAATTCCCATTCTCACAAATGCCTGTTCAACAAGGTTGGATTGGGAATTCATTCGATAAAGAACGGCAAAGTCGCTGTATTTTCTGCCGCTTCTGATGCCGTCGAGCACCTTGTCGGCAACAAAAAAGCCTTCGTCGCGGTCAGAATCCGCCGTATGATAATTAATCAGCTCACCCTTGCCGTTATCAGTCCAAAGATTTTTGCCCTTTCTGTTTTCATTATGGGCAATAATTTTATTTGCGGCATCAAGTATATTCTGAGTTGAGCGATAATTCTGTTCGAGGCGGATAACTTTAGCATTACTGTACTGATTTTCAAAGCTCAGTATGTTTTCAATCGTTGCCCCTCTGAACTTATAAATACTTTGGTCATCATCGCCAACAACACAAATATTTTTATATCCGCCCGCAAGAAGTGAAGTCAGCAGATATTGTGCATGGTTGGTATCCTGATATTCATCAACCATAATATATTTGAACTTATTCTGATAATATTCAAGCACATCAGGATTATTCTGAAGAAGCCTTACGGTGTTGACAATAATATCATCAAAATCCATCGCATCAGCGGATTTGAGTCTGTTCTGATATGCTTCATAAACAGAACCGATATTCCTCTTACG
>JAZLCS010000083.1:0-5530 GCA_045614385.1 Acutalibacteraceae bacterium
GTTCTTGTCGGCAAAATCTTCATTGTTACAGGCACAGGCAAATACTTCAAGAACATTGAAGATGACCCCGAAAACAACCTCGGCATCATCAAGATTGCTGAAAACGGCACAACAGCAGAGCTTCTTTGGGGCTACAGCGACGGCGGCAGACCCACATCAGAACTTCCCGCTCACCTTATGAGCCACATTTCAAGACTTTCAAAGAACCCCGAAAACAGAGTTATTATGCACTCACACCCCACAAACACACTTGCTATGACTTACGTTCACGAGCTGAGCGAAAAGAAGTTCACACATTCTCTCTGGGAAATGTGCACCGAATGCATGGTTGTTTTCCCTGACGGCATCGGCGTTCTTCCCTGGATGGTATGCGGCACAAACGAAATCGGCATTGCAACCGCAGAAAAAATGAAGGAATTCAGACTTGTTATCTGGGGCCAGCACGGTATCTATGGCTGCGGCAAAGACCTTGACGAAGCCTTCGGTCTTATCGAAACAGTTGAAAAGGCTGCACAGCTTTATATGATGACCGCTCACCTGCCCAGAGTTAACACAATCACAGACCCCGACCTTGTTGAAATCGTAAAAGCATTCAAGCTTGAAGATGTATACAGAAGAGATTTTCTTAATCTTTAATATTGGAGGAAATAACAATGGCAAACAGATTTGTACTTAACGAAACATCATACCACGGCAAGGGCGCAATCGCTGCTATCGCCGATGAATTCAAGGCAAGAAGCTTCTCAAAGGCTCTTGTTTGCTGTGACCCCGACCTTATCAAGTTCGGCGTTGCTGACAAGGTTCTCAACGTTCTCAAGGGCGCTGAAATCCCTTATGACATCTTCAGCACAATTCAGGCTAACCCCACAATCGAAAACGTTCAGGCTGGCGTTGAAGCATTCAAGGCAAGCGGCGCAGACTGCATCATCGCTGTCGGCGGCGGTTCATCAATGGACACCGCAAAGGCAGTAGGTATCATCATCGCTAACCCCGAATTTGCTGACGTTCGCTCACTTGAAGGCGTTGCTCCCACAAAGAACAAGTGCGTTCCCATCATCGCTGTTCCCACAACCGCAGGTACAGCTGCCGAAGTTACAATCAACTACGTTATCACAGATGCACAGAATAACAGAAAGATGGTTTGCGTTGACGTTCACGATATCCCCGTTGTTGCAGTTGTTGACCCCGACATGATGTCAACAATGCCCGCGGGTCTCACCGCCGCAACAGGTATGGATGCTCTTACTCACGCTATCGAAGGTTACATCACCAAGGGCGCATGGGAACTCAGCGACATGTTCCATATCAAGGCAATCGAAATCATCGCAAAAAGCCTTCGCGGCGCAGTTGCAAACACAGACGAAGGCAGAGAAGGCATGGCTCTCGGTCAGTATGTTGCAGGCATGGGCTTCTCAAACGTAGGCCTCGGCATCGTTCACTCCATGGCTCATCCTCTCGGCGCTCTTTACGACACACCTCACGGCGTTGCAAACGCTATTATTCTTCCTACAGTTATGGAATACAATGCACCCGCAACAGGCGATAAATACAGAGATATCGCAAAGGCTATGGGCGTTGAAGGCACAGAGGCCATGAGCATTGAAGATGCGAGAAAAGCAGCCATTGAAGCAGTTAAGCAGCTTTCAATTGATGTTGGTATTCCTGCAGACCTTAAAGAAATCGTTAAGGCTGAAGATATCCCCTTCCTTGCACAGTCCGCATTTGACGATGCTTGCCGTCCCGGTAACCCCAGAGACACAAGCGTTGAAGAAATCACCGCTCTTTATAATTCACTTATCTGAAATTAAAATCAAACCTTGGCTGTTTAACATAACAAAAATCACTCATTAATGGAAATTAATGGGTGATTTTTTTGGACAAGATATAATATCTTAAAAAATTTTTTGAAAAAGTTGAACAAAAATTTTTCTTTGGTTTATTGCTCATTCCACTTCATATGTCTATATTTAACAAAAACCACACATCATATATGTAAAATATCGCCAAAATAGTTTTAATTTGATAATCGATTCTGTAGAGGCTGAATAAATTCCCGATCTTCTGTATTTGTTTATTTTGCACAAATCAAAGCGTTTGTTTTTGTGCAAAATCACTTGACTTTTTTTGATAATCGTGTATAATAAAGCCATAACAAAGAGAAAGGATGAATGTAATGAATTTCTACGAAGTATCAAACTATCCGGCAGAAAAGAAGCTCCTCAGGGAAATTGAAGGAGAGAAGAAGTTTCTCACATTCAAAAAGCTCTTCAAAATCTTTGAACTCAACGCTTTGCTCAAGGGTTGAGAAGCAGCTTCCCTGAAAAATATCAACCCTTACGGGTGATTTTATATATCTGAGCCTTGCTCAGAGCTTTTGAAAAACTGCACAGGCCGCAACAAAGAGATTTCTTTGTTCGGTCTGTTTTTTTATTATTGACATACAATATTAATATAATGCTTTTAGGAGGTGGGTTATGAACTGCTGTATAACAGAGTTGCGATGCAAAGAAGTTATTAACAAATCAAACGGCTGCCGCCTTGGACTTGTGAGCGATGTTGAGGTCGATTCATGCTGCGGGCGGGTTGTTGCATTAATTATTCTCGGCCGCCCAAAATTCTGGGGTATCTGCGGCAAAAGAGAGAGAATTCGAATTTGTTGGGAAGATATCGATGTTATAGGAAATGACACGATTCTTGTGTGTAATGCAAAATGTGAAGATAACACCCGTAAGCGCAACAGAACTTTGAATTAATTAAAAAATGCCGCAAAATCCGTTTTGGATTTTGCGGCATCACCATATCAGAATTAAAGACCGGTCTTTTCGCTGATATATTTTCTTGCCATGCATGCATATTCATAGGGATTAGCCTTTGCGGGATCCTGCTCAGCTTCAACAACTACCCAGCCCTCATAATCCGCTTCCGAAAGAATATCGAAAACGGGGGTAAAGTCAAAGTCACCGTCACCGGGAACAGTGAATGCACCTGCTCTTACACAGTCAAGGAAGCTCCAGCCCTTTTCTTTTCCCTCATTGATAACATCCTGACGGATGCTCTTGAGGTGAACATGCTTAACTCTGTTAACATATTTTTTGAGAACACCGATTGCATCCTCGCCGGAGAATGAAAGATGACCTGTATCATAAAGAAGATAAACAAGATCGGGGTCAGTGATTTCCATAAGCTTGTCAATTTCAGCCTCGGTCTGAACACCTGTGCCCATATGGTGATGAACGGTAAAATACATCCCCTTTTCTTTGGCAAGTCTGCCCATTTCATTGAAGCCCTTAGCAATAAGAGCCCATTGCTCATCTGTATAAACAGGCTTGTCACCGAAAATGCTGAGAGCCTTACCCTGGATTGAATTACCCTGTTCGGATGCGCCGATTACCTTTGCACCGAGAGCATAAAGCTTATCTCTATGCTCAATAAAAGCCTTGATGGTTGCATCATAACCGTCGGAAAGAAGAAGGGATGAGAACCATGCATTGCAAATTCTGAGACCTCTGACATCAAGCTTATGCTTGAGGGTTTCAACATCCTTGGGATATTTATTGCCGATTTCGCTGCCCTTGAATCCGCTGAGAGCCATCTCGCTCACGCACTGCTCAAAGGTGTTTTCCGCTCCGAGATCGGGAAGATCGTCATTTGTCCATGCGATGGGAGCTATTGCAAGATTAACTTTGTCTTTGTTAAGCATTTTGTATTCCTCCAATTAATAAAGTCTTGCTTTTTCAATGTTAGCCTGCATGTCTTCATATGCAGCCTGAACCTTTTCGCTGGTTGAAACCTCGGCAACGCCGACACGCCACCATGCGTCATAACCGTCGCTCATGCTGCCGTGAACAACTTTGATATCAAACAGACAGGGAACACTCTGTTCTTTTGAATCCTTGATAGCATCGCGAAGCTCCGCAACATTTGTTACCGTATAAGCCTTGCAGCCGTAGCCTTCAGCGATTTTTGCGAAATCTATGGGAACAAGCGCACCGTCAAGCATGCCTGTCAGCGGATTTCTTGCCTGGAATCTTGTGCCGAAAGTATCGGTACCCTGATTGTTCTGAAGATTTTCAATGCAGCCCCAGCCCGAGTTATCGAAAAGCATAACGTTTATCTTTGCGCCTTCCATAACAGCTGTATAAAGCTCGCTGTGAAGCATCAGGAAGCTGCCGTCACCAACCATGGTGTAAACTTCTCTGTCAGGCTCTGCAAGCTTAACACCGAGAGCACCGCAGATTTCATATCCCATGCAGGAAAAACCGTATTCCATATGATATGTTTTGGGAACAGAGGCTCTCCAGAGTCTCTGCATGCAGCCGGGAAGACTGCCCGAAGAACCGATTGCAACAGCATTTTTATCGATAAGCTTATTGATTTCGCCGAGAGCTCTTGTCTGTGAAAGCCCTTCTTTGAGATACATGCCGTACATACGGTCAACCTCGGCGTTATAATCCTCTTTAATCTGAGCAAGCTCTGCGCTGTCCCAGGTTGTGTAATATTCTCTGACCGAAAGAGCTCCCATAATATCGAGCATTGCCGTTTTGGCATCCGCAATAACTGCAGTTGCATCCATCTTGAAAGCATCAAACGGACAAACATTTATTGAAAGTATTTTGCAATCGGGATTTTGGAAACCCCATTTTGAAGCGGTTGTGAAGTCTGTCAAGCGAGTGCCGACTGCAATAACAAGGTCTGTCTGCTTTGCAACGGCATTAGCCGCGGGACCGCCCGTAACGCCGATACCGCCCATATTAAGCGGCAAATCCCAGCGAATATTGCCCTTGCCCGCCTGAGTTTCACAGATGGGCATATTGAATTTTTCGGCAAAGAATCTTGCGGTTTCCCACGCCTCGGAATATGTAACGCCGCCGCCAACAACGAGAATAGGCTTTTCGCTGCGCATAATCGCCTTCACTGCGGATTCAATTTCACGCTGAGTCGGTGAACGGCGGTCAAGATACCAAACTCTCTTTTTGAGGAAATAATCGGGATAATCAAAAGCCTCGCCTTCAACATCCTGCGGCATTGCAAGGCATACGGCACCTGTCTCTGCAGGGTCGGTAAGAACTCGCATTGCATTAATGCAGGCGGTCATAAGCTGCTCGGGTCTTGAAATTCTGTCCCAATATCTGCATACTGCTTTGAATGCATCGTTAGCGGTAACGGTGTAGTTTGTCGGCTGCTCAATCTGCTGAAGAACGGGGTCGGGCTGACGGCAGGCAAAAGTATCACCCGGAAGAACCAAAAGAGGAATTCTGTTAGCCGTTGCAGTACCTGCAGCTGTTACCATATTGAGAGCACCTGGACCGATTGATGAGGTACAAGCGATAATCTTGCGTCTTTTCATCTGCTTAGCATAAGCGATAGCTGCGTGAGCCATACCCTGCTCATTGTGACCCTGATAATAGCGAAGGCTGTGACCGCCCTGTTCAAGAGCCTGACCGATACCGACAACACATCCGTGACCGAAGATGCCGAAGATACCGTCAACGAACTTGCTCTCTTTTCCGTCGAAGCAGATGTACTGATT
>JAZLCS010000084.1:0-5834 GCA_045614385.1 Acutalibacteraceae bacterium
GGAATTTCCCAATCGTTATAAACAAGGCGGATTTTCCCCTCGTCGCCTCTGACAGTTTCAGCACTGCCCTTTGCACATGCAAAACGGTACCAGTTGCCGTGACCGCCGAATTTTGCCCATCCCGTTATTCTTGCAACCGCACCTCTGCTCATTGTGCAGAGCATGATTGATGCGACGTCTTTAATCGGTTCGCCTTCGCGCTCCTGACGCATACCATCGGTATAAATGCTTCTTGCATTAACGGAAACAGGGATATCGTTTGTAACTCTCATAAGAGGAGCAAACGAATGGCTGAGGTAGAAACCTGACGGCATCTGTGCACGCCAATGTGTTGTTGTGGGAGTGTAATGAACATATTCCTCGTGGCTCATCGGGTGAACATATTCGCCCTCGCAGTAGAGAGCTTCACCGAGAGTGCCTTCCTTATAAATTTCGGTAAGCTTGCTGATAACCGCAAAATAAGCGTAGTTTTCCGCGAGCATATAAATCGCACCGCTTTTTTCGGATGCGCGGCAAATCTGAACACATTCCGCCATTGTTACCGCAGGCATTGTTTCACTGAGAACGTGAATGCCTTTTTCAAGAGCGATAACCGCATACTTTGCGTGCTGATGAAAGAAGTTGGTGAGAACAACGGCATCCATACCGCTGTCGATAAATTCATCAAAATCTTTATAATACTTTGTTTCTTCGCAGCAAAACGGCTTGATGTTTTCATAAGTTGATTCATCATAATCGCAGACAGCGCTGATATATGCTTTGTCGGTGAGAGTAAGACCCTGCGCAAGACCGCGGCCTCTTCTTGCACCGAAAACACCGATTTTAAGCTTCTTATCCATAACAACGAACCTCCGTTATCACATAATAATTTAATTTTATCACTTTTTAAGTTCTTAAACAATATCAAATACGAAAATAATTCTGATTATTATCTGTATTGAAATTCAAGTTCAACAAATCTGTACATCATAACAAGTCCTGCACTGAGCAAAGCACCGCCAATGATATCGGTTAACCAATGAACACCCGAAACAAGCCTGCCGATTACCATAAACACAATAAATGCCGCTAAAAGGCAAGCAACAAACCGTTTGATAACATTATCTTTTATTCGGGCATTAAACTGCATTATCCCCGTCGGTATAACACACATTACTATCTAACATATATTAGGTTGCTCATCTGCAATAATGCTGTGTAATTCTTCTCTGTTCACAGAATGTAGCCTCCTCAACAAATTTTTATTTGTATTTTACTTCGTCACAACAGACGAGCCGTTTTTTGATATGTTATAAATAAATTCCGCTATCTTTTCGGGTTCTTCCCGCATACCGTTTTTGACCCAGCATTCAAGTGCGGCGGCGCTGCCCATAATCGTATAAGATGAAAGCATCTGTTTATAGTTGTCCGAAAGGTTGTTTGTTTCGGAATTCATTTTATTCATATTGAATTTGTTCGTAACTTCAAAAACACTTCTCATCAGCTTGGAGCTGAAATGCTTTGAAAAAATTATATTTGAAAGCTTGGGATTGCTTTTTAAGATTCTGCATACAACGGTTATCGCATCAACCGTTGAACTGCTCTCGGTCAGAGATTCGTCAACGGTGCCGATAAGCCTTGATTCAATGCTTTCATAAAGCTCACCGACACTTGCATAGTGAGAATAAAAAGTGTTTCTGTTGACGGTTGCTTTCTTGCAAAGCTCGGTGGGAGTAATCTTCTCAACAGGCTTATCTTTCATAAGTTCAATAAGAGAATCCTCAAGCATTTTCTTTGTTCTTTTTATTCTGATGTCCATTTAACGAACACTTACCTTTCAATCCGTTCGATAACAGTCAGTTGTTTATCGAACAGTCTGTTGATTATCTTTGATAAGTAAAGTATAATTTATTTGAACAATTATGTCAACGGAGGCGATAAAGTGAAAATATTATCAGCTAAAGTTTTTAACTCACGAATCCAAAGCTATAACACAACCTCAAAGGAAAAATGGCTCGGTTACCTTGCGGGGCCTGCAGGCGCTTTGCTTGTCAATGCACTTCTCGCACAAGGATTTCTTAATGTCTTTTATACCGACGAGCTTGGAATGAGCGGTGTATGGGGCGGAATGTTTCTTGTTATTTTTCCGATTCTGTCGAAGATTCTCGATGCGGTAACCAATCTTGTTATGGGTGCGATAATCGACAGAACTCACACCGTTCAGGGCAAGGCAAGACCGTGGCTTCTTCTGGCAATTCCGCTTGTCGTTATCTGCGGTGTTCTTCTTTATCTTGTTCCGCTTAATGCATCGACAACAGTCAAAGCAATCTACATTATTTTTACATATAACCTCTACTATTGCTTTGCGTTCACAATGTATAACATCACCCATATGATGATGGTTCCGCTTTCAACAAGAAACGATATGCAGAGAAGTCAGCTTGCGGTGTTCAATAATGTTGCGAATATTGCAATTACGGGCATTCTTGTTGCGCTTCTGTTTCCGATGCTTGTTCTTCCGAAAATCAAGGGCGACATTGATGCGTGGGTAACGTTTATGAGCGTTGCGGCAATCATAATGCTGCCCGTTATGCTTCTTGAATATTACTTTACCAAAGAGCGTGTAACTCTCGAAAACCCCGAAAAAGCGGCAGAGGATAACCACGCATTCAAAGAGAAAATCAAAGCCTGTATGTCAAGCAAAAACTGGTGGATTCTCGTTGCGTTCTGGCTTTTCTATTGGGTGGGTCAGCTTACCCGTTCAAATGCGATAACCTACTATGCAAACTGGGTTCTCGGCAGCACATATGCAGACGGTATAACACAGACTCTGCTCAACGTTATCGGCGGACTTCCAATGGGTATCGGCATTTTTCTTGTCTGGCCCTTATCAAAGAAATTCGGCAAGAAAACCGTTACCGCAACGGGATTCATCCTCTGCGTTATCGGTGATATCATTACCTTCGTAAAGCCCGATAATCTTGTTACGGTGCTTATCGGTCAGTTCATTATGAATATGGGTATCGTTCCTGCGGCATATGTTTTCCCTGCACTTATGGCAGGCGTATTTGATGAAATCGAGTATAAACACGGTTTCCGCTGTGACGGTGTTGCAACGAGCGTTATCAATTCGATGAACACCATTGCCGTCGGCTTGAGCATCGGCATTTTCAATCTTCTTATCAGAGGCTATATCCAGCCTGAATTTGATGCGGCAGGCAACTGCATAACAACCCAGCCGGATTCGGTTATCTCCGCAATCGTATGGGCGTTTGTGGGTATGAATATCTTCATTCACGCAGGTTTTGCAATCCTTCTCCGTTTTCTTGATATAGAACTTAAACTGCCTGCAATTCAGAAGATAATCCGTCAAAGACAGATTGATAAATGCAAAGCAAACGGTGAGGAATGGGTTGAACCCGAAGAAAAAGCAAGACTTCTGCAGGATGAGCTTGATACAAAGGCTCTTGAATCGTTCAAGGCGGAACTCAAAGAAAAATGTGCAAAAAATCCGAAATTGAATTATGAAGCCGAGTTAAATAAATATATTGAAAATTTCAACAAGCAAAAAGAAAAAGCAAGAATCAAAGCCGAAAAACAGCGTATTGATGAAGCCGAATATACACGCAGAATGGAAGAACAGGCAAAGAAAAAGGGAGTGAAAATATGAACCGCAGACCCGATATCATTGTTATCAATCCCGATCAGATGAGAGCCGATTCCCTGCATCATCTCGGCAATCCCGCTTCATACACTCCGAATCTCGATACCCTTGCCGATGAGGGGGTCAGCTTTGCAAATGCTTTCTGTCAGAATCCCGTGTGCGTTCCGTCAAGATGCTCGTTTATGACGGGTACTTATCCGCACACAAACGGACACCGCACGATGAGTTATCTTCTGCGTGAGGGTGAAGATAACCTTTACCGTATTCTTAAAAATGCAGGATATTATGTCTGGACAAGCGGCAGAGGTGACTGTCTTGCAGGTCAGCAATCGAAATGGCTGAAAGAATGCACAAGCGAGATTTATAACAAATGCGGTAAAAAGCCGAAGGACGAAGGGAGAGGTGAAAAGGGAGATAAAAGATATTTAAGTTTCTATCGTGGTGAAATAATCAACACCGAATCCGACGGTATGTGCCACGATAACGATTGGGTATGGACAAAAGGCTGTGAGGATTTAATCCGAAAAGCGAGGAAGGATGAACCGATATTTGCATTTCTCGGTCTAAACAATCCGCATCCGCCGTATCACGCCGAAAAAAGATTTCTCGACCTTATTGAAGACTCACTCATTCCTCCCGCAAAGGCACCGTCAAAGCCCGAGGATAAAAAACCGTCAATGCAGTATGAACTTTGCGATGCACTCGGCATAGGCGATTGGGATAAGGGAAACATAACCGCACTGCGAAAAACATATCTTGCTCAATGTGCAAGAATTGATGAGCTTGTCGGCAGAGTTATAAAAGCACTCAAGGATGCAGGCAGATATGATAATGCCGCTATCTTCTTTTTCTCCGACCACGGTGATTTCACCACCGATTACGGCATACCGGAAAAGGCGCAGAATCTTTTTGATGACTGCCTTGTTAATGTTCCGCTTATCGTAAAGCTTCCCGATTATATGAAAACAGATAAGGGCATTAACGAAAATCCCGTTGAACTCATCGACTTCTTCGCAACCGTTCTTGATATAACAAACACCGATGCTTCCTACACTCATTTCGGAAAATCGCTGAAAGAAACAATTTCAGATAAAAAAATTTCTGTCAGAGATTTTGTCTGCAGTGAAGGCGGAAGACTTCAAAGCGAAAAGCATTGTACGGAAGAAGTTGAAAATTATTTCGGTGTTGTTGCCGATGAATATGCACCGAGAATAACAATTCAGCAGAAAAATGACGGTCAGCACACCAAAGCTGTTATGATAAGAACAAGGGATTATAAATACGTTATGCGTCTTTATGAAACCGATGAATTCTATGATTTGTCAAAGGGTGAAGAAACAAACGAAATTGATAATCCCGATTATGCGAACGTTATTGCCGATATGCGTTCAAAACTGCTTGAATGGCTTTTTGAAACAGCGGACAGCGTGCCGAAAGATAAGGATGCACGTTTCCCCGATGACTTCTATCTCGGAACAGTCAATGCAATGGCAGGCTTCAAAGTATCACCGCTTATCAAGGGCGTTATGAAGCTGACTCGCAACGATTTTTCATCGCTGGTCAACAAAGCTATAAAGCTGCTGCGAATTGACACAAACGGATTTTATAACAAGAAAATGTAACAAAAAACCACTTCATTATGCCTGATGCACAGTGAAGTGGTTTTTACATTGATATAAATTTATTTCTTCTTTTTGAATTCTTTCTGACCTCTTGTGCTGCCGCCGTCACAAAGAATATCAACACCTGCAAGGTAGCCGTTGCGTTCGTCAGCTACAGTTGCGATTGCATAACCGAGTTCTTCGGGTTTACCCATACGCTCTTCACAGGATAATTTAATAAGGAAACCGCCGTGTTCTTCTTCCATCTTGCCCATATCTGTTGCGATAAGACCGGGGCTGAGCGAAACAACTCTGATGCCTTTGAGACCGAGGTCAAAAGCACTCTTAGCCGCATACCAACAAACAAAGTTCTTTGAAAGACCGTATGCAAAACCGTTCTTTTCATAATCTGTTTTAGCCATATTTGCTCTTTTGATAAGTTTTGCAAGGAAAGCCGCTTCATCTGTTTCAGCAAGAGGATAAGCTTTTTTGGGGAGGATAAATGAGGGGAGCGAGTAAGCAGAGTTTGAAGAAATATCGCAGATAACGCTACCTGCATTCATTTTCTTTGAAAATTCCTGATTAACATA
>JAZLCS010000085.1:0-3853 GCA_045614385.1 Acutalibacteraceae bacterium
AGCTCGCCCGCTTCAAGCTTGCTCATGTTAAGCATGCCCGTAACAAGACGCGATAACCTCTTCACTTCGTCCGAAACAACTTTAAGATATTGCTTTTCTTTTTCTTCGTCTATCGTTCCGTCAAGAATGCCGTCTATAAAGCCGCCGATGGTTGTCATCGGCGTTTTCAGCTCATGAGAAACATTGGCAACAAAGCTCCTGCGCGACATTTCGAGCGTTGCAAGTGCCTGAGCCATCGAATTGAATGCCTGAACAAGCTCGTCTGTTTCATCCTTACCGAAAACACGGATTTTGGAATGATGAATTGTTATTCTCTTCGAAAAATCGCCGGTTGCATATTGCTTTGCCGCAGCCGACATCTCTCTGAGGGGTTTTGTCAGCTTATACGAAACAAGATAAACCAATATAAATGTAATGGCAAATGCGAAAAGAATTGCAAAGAAGAACATTCTGAAAATACCCAAAATGTATGGGGCGAGCCCGTCTAAAACCGGTTGGGTTGAGAAAACAACGCCCGCCGTTTCTCCTCTGACAACAACGGGAACGGCAACAATAAAATGAATATCGCTAAGCGAGCCGCCGAGATTGCCGGTTGACCTGTATGTTCCCTTAACCGCCGCGCTCATTACATCCTGCGGCACCTTATAGGTGTTATGCACCATGCAGTTGCCTGTGTAAAGAGCCATGTTGGACTGAAGGATTTCTTTGCAATAAACAATGTCGCCGTTAAGGTTGGTTATAAAAACGTCTGCATCAACGGCGTTTGAAATCTGCATAAGCGTGTTACATATAACGATTACCGAGCCGCGCCCGCTTTCGCCGAGATAATCGGACTCCAGAACGTCGCTTGTGTTCTGAGCAACGGCGGCTGTGTTTTCGGTCAGCAACGCAACCTTTTCATCCATCCACAGCTTGGATACCAAAAGCAACAGAGCTCCGCCTATAAAGACGAAGCTTGCAAGAATTATTGAAATTGTAACAAGAAAATATTTGCGGAAAAGACCCGAATTTCTTCGTTTGAGCATTTAAAACACTCCCGACGGATTAATCCTTGGTTTCAAATTTATAGCCGACGCTCCATACGGTTTTGAGCTCCCATTTTTCAGAAATGCCTTCAAGCTTTTCTCTCAGACGTTTAACATGAACGTCAACCGTTCTTGAATCGCCGTAGTAATCAAAGCCCCAAACCTCGTCAAGAAGCTGGTCTCTTGTGAAAACCCTGTTGGGGTTGCTCGCAAGGTGATAAATGAGCTCCAGCTCTTTGGGCGGAGTGTCTATCTTTTTGTTATCAACGCGCAGCTCATAGTTGGTCAGGTTTATGCTGAGCTTGTCATAGTGAACTTCTTTTATATCGGTCTGAGCCGCAGAACCGCTTCTGCGAAGAACCGCTTTAACTCTCGCCATAACCTCTTTTGCATCAAAGGGCTTAACAACATAGTCGTCTGCACCGAGCTCAAAGCCGAGCACCTTGTCAAAGGTTTCACCCTTTGCGGTGAGCATGATTATGGGCTTGTCTGAAAACTTTCTGACTTCGCGGCATACCTGCCAACCGTCAAGCACGGGGAGCATGATGTCAAGAAGCATAAGACCGGGCGAAAGAGCCTGGAACGCTTTGACGGCATCTGCGCCGTTGTTGGCAATCGTCACTTCATAGCCTTCTTTTTCAAGATAGAGCCTTAAAAGCTCACAAATGTTATTATCATCATCAACTACAAGAATTTTTTCTGCTGCCATAATATAATCCCCTCCTGTTAGAATTATCTACACTTATAATTATACTCCGTTTTTTAACAATTCTGTGAATTACCAAATAATAATTTGTTACATTTAAGCCGCAAAAATGAACAAACAATTAATTATGACTGTGAAAATGCGACGGAACATAAACACTCTTTTGCAGGAGCGATTTGCAAATCGCCTGCGATAATATTATTTCACCGAAAATCTGAAAACGGTTGTTGAACTGAATTTTTCGCCCGCATCGATTGTGCACTGCGGAAATTCGGGCATGTTGGGTGTGTTGGGATAAAACTGCGTTTCAAGGCAGAAACCTGCGTGCTTGATAAGCGGCATGCCGTTTTTGCCCTCGTTTGTTCCGTCAAGGAAGTTACCCGTATAAAGCTGAACGCCGCAAAGGTCGGTAAATACTTCAAGCATTCTGCCGCTTTCGGGGTCATATGCAACCGCCGCAGGGCCGTCGCCGTCATTCAGGCAGAAATTATGGTCATAGCCTTTACCGATAACAAGCTGGTCATCCTCTGCCCCGATATCTTTGCCTATGAGCTTTGCAGTTCTGAAATCAAAAGCAGTTCCTTCAACCGGGCGGATTTCTCCTGTGGGAATGCTGTTTTCGTCAATCGGAGTATACGCATCAGCGTTAATCATCAGCTCATGGCTGAGAATATCCCCCTTGCCTGCAAGGTTGAAATAAGCATGATTTGTCATATTGATAACCGTCTTTTTGTCGCTGACGGCATAATAATCAATTTTAAGAGCGTTATCTTCAAAAAGAGTAAAAGTAACTTTGAAATCAACCTTGCCGGGGAAGCCCATTGCGCCGTCGGGGCTTGTGTAGGTCATTTCGAGCGAGTTATCGTCAACAATAATCGCTTTCCAGACAGCCGTTGAAAGCTCTGCACCTCCGTGAAGGCAGGTTATTCCCTTTTCATTCTTTTCAACATTATATTCAATGCCGTCGATTGAAAATTTGCCGCCCGCAATTCGGTTGGCATATCTGCCGACGGTCATTCCCTGGTAATCCGAATATTTTTCGTGACCCTCAAGCTTGTCAAAGCCCGAAAGAACATCAGCAAAAACGCCGTTTTTATCAGCAACGTAAATGCTGTTGACGGTTGCTCCGTAGGTAATAATATCAACAGCGGTTTCGCTTGAATTTCTTATCGTGTAGCAGTCAACATCTCTGCCGTCTGCGGTTGTTCCGAAATAATTTTTAACTATCATTTAAAAATCTCCTTATTTTATCTCGTCTATATTATATCTGCCGCGCTGAGCGGTCTTTTTTCCGAACTGAACAGCCTGCACGGGGCAACGGTTGATGCATGCGGTGCAGTGCTGGCACTTGCTCTTTATCCATTCGGGCTTTCCGTTTTTCAGCAGTATTGCTCCGTCAGGGCAATTTTTTTCGCAAAGTCCGCAGGAAATGCATTTTTCATCGGCGTAAAATTTGCCCGTGGTTCTGAAAAAATCATAAAGATACGGCACAAAAATGCTTTTCGCCGCGCCCTCGGTACTTCCGGCGCGCTTAACGCTGCGTGAATTTACATCATTGCATATTGTTTCAAGCTCTTTTTCGGAATGATTCAGGAATTTGCGGGCTTTTTCCTTTGTGCACGGGTCATAAAGAATAACATAATTATCCGGCATTCTGAGAGAATAGCTGTAGTCAAGCTTTTTATCAAGCCTTTTTTCAAGCATTTTATCTGCGGTGCCGGTGTTTGCGCCGCAGGTGATAACGCAATAAACATAGCTGCCCAAAGCCTCTTTCACTTCGCGCATTGAAGCAAAGCGTTTTATGATTTCAGGCAGGCCCCAGAAATAAACGGGAAACACAAAACCGGTTACTTCGCTTTTTTGAATCAAGGCAGTGTTTTTTATCGCATCGGCAATATTAACCGCGCAGTCGCCCGTTTCGGCAGCAAGCTTTTCGGCGGCAAAGCGCGAATTGCCCGTTGCGGAAAAATAATAAATCATCAGAATCACCTTTATTTTTATTCAAAATAATTGTATCATTATGAAAATTTTTTGTCAATAAGTATTGAGCGCATTACGGGGCATAATAGAAACGAACCGTGTGTTCAAAAACATTCATAAAGAGGAGAACTCAAAATGGAAA
>JAZLCS010000086.1:0-27155 GCA_045614385.1 Acutalibacteraceae bacterium
AAGCATTCAGAAATATCAGGTCCGCAAGCTTATCGGCAGCTACGTTGCAGCCATGAACGGCGTTGACGCTATCGTATTCACAGGCGGTATCGGCGAAAATACAATCGACCTTCGCGCAGACGTATGCAACAACCTCGGCTATCTCGGCGTTGAGCTTGATGCAGAAGCAAACGAAATCATGCGCAGAGGCAAGGAAGGCGAAATTTCAACCGCAAATTCAAAGGTTAAGGTTTATGTTCTTCCCACAAACGAAGAGCTTGTTATCGCAAGAGATACAAAGGCTATCGTTGAAGCTATGTAATTTCAATATAAAAACGGGTACGGTTTCCGCCGTACCCGTTTTTTGTTATATACAACTGCGTTGTGTAATATTTTTGAACTGTAGGGCGGCTTGACCCAAGCCGCCGCCAAAACGCCGTAAAAGCAATTTTCTGCGGCGGGATGAGGTCATCCCGCCCTGCACTGCAAATCATCTGTTTTTGTTTGTTGACTAATTTCACACACTATAGTATAATGTTTTAATAATATAAATAAAACTATGGGGGATATAATGGAATATATTGCTCCGTTATTCACAAGCCTGAAAGATGCAGAGAACTTTCCCGTTGCGGCGATTGATTCTTTTATGTGGAACACCAACGGTTGCCGCCCCGAAAGCTATGCCGCAATGTTTGCGGTTGAAAACGAAGGGATTCACGCACGCCTGTGGTCGTTTGAAGAAAATATCCGATGCGAATGCACAAAGCGCGATGACCCGATTTATACCGACAGTTGCCTTGAGCTTTTTCTCATGCCCGTCGAGGGCGATGAACGTTATATCAATTTTGAGGTTAACAAAAACGGCGTTTATCTTTCCGAAATCGGCACTTGCCGTCACGACAGAGTGTTTATAAAAACGCTGACCGACCTTGAACCGATTATTGACACAATGGAAATAACCGAAAACGGTAAAACCGCATGGGGATATGAGATAACCATTCCCGAAAAGCTGATTTCCGTGCTTTACGGCATTGATTATCATGTCGGCGAATCAACGGTAAAAGGCAATTTTTATAAATGCGGCGATAAAACGGCTTTTCCCCATTACGGCACACATTTTCCCGTTAAAACAGAAAATCCCGATTTTCACAGACCCGAGTTTTTCGGAGATATTACAATCAGAAAGGCGTGACCCTTTTGGAAAACAAAATCAGCAATGTTAACGAGCTTCTCAACGCATTTGTGTTTGAAGGCGAATTTGTTAAATCATCTCAGCTTTTTGACGGTCATATAAATAACACCTATGTTTTCGATTTTGATTGCGGCGGCGAAACAAACCGCTACCTTGTTCAGGAACTTAACACATATGTTTTCAAGCAGCCTGTTGCCCTTATGAATAACGTTGTTAGCGTTACCGAATACATGCGCAAAAAAGTAATCGAAAACGGCGGAGATACTAAGAGAGAATGCCTTCAGGTATTCCCCGCAAAAGACGGAAAACCCTATTATATCGACGGCGAAGGCAGATTCTGGAGATGCTATAACTTTATTTCGGATGCTCATTCATATCCGAGCGTTGACAGCGCAGAGACCTTTTTCCGCGCCGCAAAGGCATTCGGCGATTTTCAGAGAATTCTTGCCGATTTTCCCGGCGAAAGCCTTGTTGAGACCATCCCAAATTTTCACAACACTGTTTCACGCTTTGCGGACTTCAAGAAAGCGGTTGCAGATAACCTTTCGGGCAGAGCGGCGCTTGTTAAGGATGAAATTGAATTTGTTCTTGCAAGAGAAAAGGACTGCTCGGTGCTTGTTGACCTTCTTGCTGAAGGCAAGCTGCCTTTAAGAGTTACTCACAATGATACCAAGCTCAATAATGTTATGTTTGATAATAAAACAAATGAGAGCATCTGCGTTGTTGACCTCGATACGGTTATGCCCGGCCTTTCTCTCTATGATTTCGGTGACAGCATCCGTTTCGGCGCAAACACCGCCGCTGAGGATGAAAAAGACATTTCAAAGGTTTCGCTCAGCCTTGAATATTTTGAGGCATATACCCGCGGCTATCTTTCTGCGGCTGGCGAAAGCCTGACAAAAGAAGAAATCAACCAGCTCGCGTTTTCTTCAAAGCTCATGACTCTTGAATGTGGCATGCGCTTCCTCGGCGATTTTATAAACGGCGACGTTTATTTCAAAACAACATATCCCGAGCATAACCTCGTCAGAAGCCGCACACAGTTTGCGCTTGTTGCCGACATGGAAAAGAAAATGGATGAAATGCAGAAAATTGTTGAGAACTGCTGCAAAGAGCTCGGTATAGAAAAATGAACAGCGATATTCTGAGTGAAGCCGAATTCAAGAAGCGGCTTGCATATTGGGTTCTTGATAACGATATTGCTGCAGTTGTTCCGATAGGCTATTCGCGCGAAGATTTTGCAGAGCTTTACCGTTTGCCGGATTTTGATTATGTTCACACACAGTCCTTTGCAGATAAAAACGGCGATTTGATAACCCTGCTCAAAAGCGAAATACAACTTAAAAAATGGGAGAACCGAAAAGGAAAAGAGCCGTGTAAATTCGAGTTTTATCACGTTCTCAAAACCTTTGCCGACACTCCCGAGGTTGAGCCGTTTCCTATGGGATATATAATAGTTAAATGAAAAATCACACCCGCCCAAACCGATTAAGGTTGAGCGGGTGTGTTGCTTTTTCAATCAATCCAAAAAGTCCTTAAGGCGTTTGCTTCTGCTGGGATGGCGAAGCTTTCTGAGTGCCTTTGCTTCAATCTGGCGGATTCTTTCGCGTGTAACGCCGAATTCGCTGCCAACCTCTTCAAGGGTGTGAGGATGGCCGTCCTCAAGACCAAAACGCAGTGCAAGCACCTTTGCTTCTCTGGGGGTGAGGGTTTTGAGAACTTCATTGAGCTGTTCTTTAAGCAGAAGCATGGAAGCGGCATCTGCCGGAGCGGGCGCATCATCATCGGGAATAAAATCGCCGAGATGGCTGTCTTCTTCTTCACCGATGGGAGTTTCAAGGGAAACAGGTTCCTGAGCAACTCTCATAATTTCGCGCACCTTTTCAACGGGCATATCAAGCTCGGCCGCAATCTCTTCGGCGCTGGGGTCTCTGCCGTTTTTGTGAAGCAGCTGGCTGTTTGTCTTTTTAACCTTGTTGATGGTTTCAACCATGTGAACGGGGATACGGATTGTTCTTGCCTGGTCTGCAATGGCTCTTGTGATAGCCTGTCTTATCCACCATGTTGCATAGGTTGAGAATTTGAAGCCCTTTGTGTAGTCAAACTTATCAACCGCTTTGATAAGACCGAGGTTGCCCTCCTGAATAAGGTCAAGGAATTGCATACCTCTGCCGACATATCTTTTTGCAATGCTTACAACAAGGCGAAGATTAGCCTCGGCAAGTCTTTGTTTTGCATGCTGATCATCATCCGAAATTCTGATTGCAAGCTCAATTTCCTCCTCGGCTGTAAGCAGAGGAACCCGACCGATTTCTTTAAGATAAACCTTGACAGGGTCATCAACCGTCATGTTCTTATCGTCACCGCCGCCGATGTCGAGCGACTTGGGCAAATCAACATCAAAATTCTCAATAGCGGCACTGGATAAATCGTCAACAATCTCGATATTCTGAGCTTCAAGCGTTTCATAGAGCTTGTCTAACTCTTCGATGTCAAGGTCCATTTCGATAATTACCGAATCAATCTCCTGCGTTGTCAGCTTGCCCGCTGCCTTTCCCTTTTCAACCAGCGATTTGAACGGCGTTTTCTTCTCGTTTGCTTCCATACTATCACATCCTATAAATTATTTTTTCTTAAACAGCTTCAAAAATTCCTCATCGCTCATGGAAGCCGCATCCGTCGGAGCAGACGCCGAGCTTTTTTCAAGCACCGAAATGCAGTCTTCGCACTCTTTGAGCGTGTTGCTCAGAGTTGGTGCCATAAGCGATATTCTTGTGACCGAATCCATCTCATCAGGGGTAAAATCGGCAGAAAACAGGCTCAAGTTGGGCTCTGCTCCGCTTTCAAGACCTTTGATAAGGCATTCAAAAACCCTGCGGTTGAATGCGGTGACAAAATTATCAGCTGAAATTTTTTCTTTCAGTTTGTTATAAAAATCAGGGTTTCGCATAAAGGAGGCAATCAGCGTTTCCTCCGCTTTTGCAGCCCTGAGATTTTTTGACCTCTCCGGATTATTTTTATCCTGGTTGCTTTTTGCAAGCATTTCTTCGGTTTCCGTGCGTTTTCTTGATTCTTCAAGGCGTCTCTGTTTTGCGGCAGCGGTTTTTATCTGAGATTTTATGCTTTCAACGCTGACTCCGAGTTCATTCGAAAGACGTGTTGCATAAATATCCTGTTCAATGCTTCCGCAGGAGGCAAGCACCTGAGTTGCCGCCATGAGAAAACGCAATTTCCCGTCATCTGTTGCAAGATTATATTTGCCTCTTTCTTCGAGAAGCCTGTATTCCGTTTTGTTTGAAGCTTCTTTAAGCAAATCCGCAAAACGCTCTCTGCCGTGCTTGCGGATGATTTCGTCGGCATCCTTGCCGCCCTGCATGCTCACCACGCGAAGCTTAAGCCCCGTTTTGCCGAGAACTCCGAGTGCCCTCGCCGTTGCGGTTTTGCCCGCTTCGTCATTATCATAACAGATAATTATTTCATCCGCATAGCGTGAGAGAAGATTCGCCTGCTCATTGGTGAACGCAGTTCCGAGGCATGCAATTGCGTTGGTGAAACCCGCTTGATGAAGGGCTATAACATCCATATAGCCTTCAACAAGAATAAGCTTGTTGTCGTTGGCATTTTTTGCGAAATTCAGCGCAAAAACGCCGTTGCTTTTCTTATAAACAAGAGTATCCGAAGTGTTTATGTATTTGGGTTTCGAATCGTCTGTAACGCGCCCGCCAAAGGCAATAACATTGCCGCGAAGGTCAATTATCGGAAACATAACCCTGTTTCTGAAATTGTCATAATAGCTCGCCCTGCCGTTTTTATCGGAACGCCTCGCAAGGTTTGCAAGCACAAGCTCATGCTCGGTAAAGCCTTTTGACTTAAGATGATTTATAAGCTCGCGCCAATCATTCGGTGCGTAGCCCAAGCCGAAACGGCGGATGGTATTCATTGAAAGCCCTCTGCTCAGAAAATAATCCAGAGCGGACTTGTTTTTCGGGTCCATCAGACAAGCATTGAAAAACCTTGCCGCTTCTCTGTTAGCTTCAAGCAGACGCATTCTTTGCTTTGAAAGGGTATCATCATAACCGTCCTCCGGCATTGACACTCCCGCCATCTGAGCAACCGCCTTAACAGCTTCGATATAGTCAAGGTTTTCCATTCGGCGCACAAAGCTTATAACATCGCCGCCCGCGCCGCAGCCGAAGCAATAAAACGAACGGCTTTCGGGATAAACGGTGAATGACGGAGTTTTTTCGTTATGAAAAGGGCAAAGGCCGACAAGGGTTTTGCCCCTGCGCTTAAGAGTTATATTTGAGGAAATGACCTGCTCGATATCAATTTTATCCTGCAATTCCTGAATAAATCTTTCGCTGATTCTCAAGCCATACTCCCCCTTTTCACTGTTTTATCTTTTCTTTATGAGCATGAATATCAGAAATGCAACGCCAACCGCAAGCACGGCACATGCAGCCCCCAAAACAACGGTAGCCTTAGAGCCGGCGACTTCGTCAGCATTTGCAGTCTGAACCTGAGTTGTTGTATACTGCCAATAATTCTCTGTCACTTCTATCTGAAGAAAGGTGACTGCAAAAGTGGTTTCGTGTGTTAACGTTTCGGTCATCTGCGCCGTTGTTGACGGCACGGTTGCGGTGGTTGGTTTCGTTGTTGTAACCCTTGTTGTTGTGGGTTTTGCGGTTGTTTGTTTTGTTGTGGTTGTTTTAGTTGTTGTGGGTTTGGTTGTTGTAGGCTTTGCTGTTGTCGGTTTAGTGGTAGTAGTAGTGGTGGTTGTGGCAGTAGTTTCGGGCTTTGTTGTTGTGGTTGTGGGGGTCGGCTCTGTTGCGGTTACCGTTGTGTTTTCTGTTGTTGACGGTTTTGTTGTTTCTTCATTCTTTGAGCCGCCGAGAGTCGGTGCAGGCTTGTCACCCATGCTGACGGGAGTGTAAAGATGATAGGATTTCGAAGGGTATTTCAGCTGCCTGTCAACAATGGCCTGTCCTCCGCTTTTAACATTCTGCTCAAACAGAGTCAGGCTGCTGCCGTTATAGCTTTTAACAATCGCCCAGTGGTCCGAAGTGCCGCCGCGCATCGAAGCGCTGACATAAACAACATCTCCGGGCTTCGGAGTTTCGGGAGTTATGAATTTATAGCCCTCGGTGTTCATTGAAATACCCGAAGTGCCCGCCGAAACATTCAAGCCGTAAGCCTCTTTGTAAAATCTGATTACAAGCTCATTGCAGTAATATGTACTGCCTGATTTATTATATAATGCGTCAACGCCGTAAAAGGTGTCAACCGCATAGTTATTTCCTTTTATCTCAACATATCGGCCGGAGCTGATGTCGTCATACCAATCGGCAAACGCATTCGGCACAATTCCGCTCACAAAAAGCAGAACGGCGCACAGCATCGCAAGAGCCGCTTTTTTTATGTTCATTCTTATTTTTTTCTCCTAACTTTTAAAGAAAAGCATCGTTTATTTCACTCCATGCCTTGGGTATATACAGCTCGTTGAATACGCGCACTGCATATCTGTCCGTCATGCCGGCAATAAAATCGCAGGCAGCAACCTGCTCACCCTCTTTTTCCGCAATAGCGCGGAACTGAGCGGGCAGCTCCCCGGGATTTTCGGCATAATGAGTGAAAAGCCTTTGAATCATGTCAATGGCCTTGCTTTCCTCGCTTTTGCAGGCGGGATTTGTATAAACCTTGTCAAACATAAAGGTGTGAAGCTCGTCAAAAACCTGCTGAATGCCTTTGTCAAGCAAAATATCCTCGCCGCTGTTTTCAATGCAGCTCAAAACAAGGGTGTTAATCCTTGCACTCTTTGAATGACCGAGTGCGTTACGGATTGCAAGAGGAATATCCTCTTCGCACATAATCCCCGCTATGGTTGCATCGTCTATATCATGATTTATGTAAGCAATTCTGTCTGCAAAGCGGACTATTCTGCCCTCAAGAGTGGCGGCCGGCTCGCCGTTTGTGTGGCGCTCTATGCCGTTGCGCACCTCAAAGGTCAGATTAAGCCCCTTACCGTCTTTTTCAAGCACGTCAACAACTCTCAGGCTCTGCGCATAATGCTTGAAACCGGTTGGGCAAACCGCATTGAGTGCTCTTTCGCCCGCGTGGCCGAACGGAGTGTGGCCAAGGTCATGGCCGAGAGCGATGGCTTCGGTCAAATCGCAGTTAAGGTTGAGTGCGCCCGCAATTGTTCTTGCTATCTGGGAAACCTCAAGAGTATGAGTAAGGCGGGTTCTGTAATAATCGCCTTCGGGTGACAAGAAAACCTGAGTTTTATGCTTAAGGCGGCGGAAAGAGCTGCAATGAATAATTCTGTCTCTGTCCCTTTGGAATGCAGTTCTGACAGGGCACTCCTCCTCAGGGCGCAATCTGCCCCTGCTTTCAGCCGACAATGCCGCATATTCCGATAATACGGCTTTTTCTCTTTCACAGGCGTTTTCTCTGATGGTTTTCATCATTTTTCACCCCTTCGTTAATTAATACGAAAACAAAAGCGTCGATTCCTGCAAAAAAATTGTGAACTTTTTGTTAACATTTAAAGCACGGCGGGGAATAATCCCCGCCCTGCTGAATAATTATATTATTTTTAATGCACCCGTCGGACAGATATTGGCGCACTTAAGGCAATCTTTACAGCCTGCGATAACCGCGCTGTCCTCAAATTCGGGCTTGATAACAGTCTTGAAGCCTCTGCTGACAAGGCCGAGAATGCCCTGGCCTGCTTCTTCTTTGCATGTGCGGACACAAAGGTTGCAGAGAATGCACTTGCCTTGGTCGCGCTCAATGGAAACGAGCCTTGACTCCTTGAAGCATTCGTGCTTCTGACCCGCAAGACGGTCGGGAACAATGGGGTCAAGATTTGCATAACGGATGAGCTTGCAGTCCGCAAAATCGTGGCAACCGCATTCAAGGCAACGCTTGGCTTCGCCTCTTGCCTGCTCCTCGGTGAATCCGTTGATAACAGCCTCAAAATTATGCTTTCTGTATTCGGGATCTTTAACGGACATAACTGCTCTTGGTGCTTTTTCTCTGTCGGCAAGCATTTCCGCGGTAACTTTTCTCTCGGAATAATAGGGCTTGGGGAAATCCATGGGCATTCCGAGAAGATAAGCGTCAATTGCTCTTGCTGCTTTATTTGCTTCGGCAATTGCATCAATCGCGATTGATGCACCGTTGTTTGTTGCATCGCCTGCGGCAAAAACGCCTTCAATATTGGTCATAAAGGTTGCTTCGTCAGCAAGGATTGTTCCCCACTTTGTGAGCTCAATTTCTTCAAGACCTGCAGGAAGGCACTTCTGACCGATAGCGGCAATAACCGTGTCAACATCAATCGTTTTGAATGCGCCTTCAACGGCAACGGGTCTGCGTCTGCCCGATGCATCTGGTTCGCCAAGCTCCATAATCTGAAGCTTTACAGCCTTGACTTTGCCGTTTTCACCGATGATTTCGGCGGGATTTGTCAGGAAGAGGAATTCAACGCCTTCTTCCATCGCTTCTTCGATTTCGATATCTTCCGCAGGAGCTTCCGCTCTTGTTCTGCGGTAGATAACGTAAACATTTTCGGCACCGCATCTTACCGCAGTGCGGCATGCATCCATTGCGGTGTTTCCTCCGCCGACAACAGCAACTGCTTTGCCGACATCGGGAATATTGCCCATATTTACATCACGCAGGAAGTCGATACCGCTGAGCACGCCGTCAAGCTCCTCGCCCGTGCAGCCCACTCCGCTGCCTTTCCATGCACCGACTGCGATAAGAACCGCATCACAGCCTGCTTTGAGCTTTTCAAAGGAAATGTCCTTGCCGATTCTGACGTTGTTTTTCATAACAACACCTGTTTTTGCAATAAGCTCAACTTCCTTTGCAAGAACAGCCTTGGGAAGCCTGTATTCGGGGATACCGTAGCGGAGCATGCCGCCCATTTCGGGCATTGCTTCACAAATTGTTACGTCGTGACCCGCAAGGCGCAGATAATAAGCCGCGTTAAGGCCTGCAGGACCGCCGCCGATAATTGCAACCTTTTTGCCGCTCGACTCCGCAATTTCGGGAGCATAGGGATTGCCCGATGCAAGGTCATTATCAGCCGCAAAAGCTTTAAGAAATGCGATTGAAAGGGGTTCTTCAACAAGCGCACGGCGGCAGTTACTCTCACAAGGATGAGGACATACTCTGCCGATTGATGCGGGAATTGAAATTTTCTCTTTGATGATTTTAACCGCTTCGCTGTCGTTACCGAGAGCAATCTGCTTAAGATAGCCCTGAATATCGGTGCGCGCAGGGCAATTGAGATGACAGGGACCCACGCAGTCGCCCTCATGGTCGCTCATAAGAAGCTCAAGCGCAATTTTTCTGGCTCTGACAACTCTGGGAGTATCCGTGCGCACCGCCATGCCGTCAGCCGCAACGGCTGAGCAGGCACGCATAAGCTTGGGCATACCCTCTGCTTCAACAAGGCAGACACCGCATGCACCGTATAATTTAAGATTCTTGTTATAGCAAAGATTTGGGATTTCTATACCGTTGTTGGCGGCAATAGTAAGAATGGTTTCGCCTTTGTTGCCAAAGCATTCCTTGCCGTTGACCGTGATTTTAATCTGTTCCATTTTGCCGCCTCCTTTATTCTACAATGATTGCACAGAAGCGGCAGGAGCTTACGCACTGACCGCAGCGGATACAAATGTCTGAATCGATAACATGAGCCGCTTTGACCTCGCCGCTGATTGCCTTGGCGGGGCACTTCTTTGCGCAGAGGGTACAGCCCTTGCACTTATCGGCATCGATTGAATAGGTGAGAAGATTTACGCATTCCTTTGCGGGGCACTTCTTTTCGTTGATATGTGCTTCGTATTCGTTTCTGAAATAACGGATTGTTGTAAGCACGGGATTGGGAGCAGTCTGGCCGAGGCCGCAGAGTGCACCGTCTTTAACCGCTTCGCAAAGCTCTTCAAGCAGCTCAATATCGCCCTCCTTACCCTCGCCGTTAACAATTCGGGTGAGGATTTCCTGCAGTCTTGCGGTGCCGATACGGCAGTGAACGCATTTGCCGCAGGATTCGAGAGCAGTGAAATCAAGAAAGAATTTCGCCATGCCGACCATGCAGGTGCTTTCATCCATAACAACCATGCCGCCCGAGCCCATAATTGCACCGGTTGCGGCAAGAGCCTTGTAATCGATAACGGTGTCAAGCAAATCTGCAGGGATGCAGCCGCCCGACGGGCCGCCCATCTGAACAGCCTTGAAAGGCTTGTCGTCTTTTATACCGCAGCCAATGCCGTAGATAACGTCGCGCAGGGTTTTGCCCATAGGTATTTCAACAAGACCGCCCTTTTTGATTTTGCCTGTAAGAGCAAAAACCTTTGTGCCCTTGCTGTTTTCCGTGCCCATAGCCGCAAAAGCCGCACCGCCGTTATTGAGAATCCATGCAACATTGGCAAATGTTTCAACATTGTTGATGTTTGAAGGTTCATCCATATATCCCTTCTGTGCGGGGAAGGGAGGCTTGAGTCTGGGCATGCCTCTCTTGCCTTCAAGAGATTCAATAAGTGCAGTTTCTTCGCCGCAGACGAATGCGCCTGCGCCAGCCTTGATTCTCATTTCGCATGAGAAGCCCGTGCCGAGAATATTCTCACCGAGAAGATTTGCCGCCTTCGCCTGCTCAATTGCAAGCTCAAGATGCTTGATTGCAAGCGGATATTCCGCTCTGACATAAACTATCATTTCGTTTGCACCGATTGCATATGCGCCGATAAGCATACCTTCAATAGGGCTGTGAGGGGCAGACTCAATAACCGCTCTGTCCATAAATGCGCCCGGGTCGCCCTCGTCCGCATTACAGATAAGATATTTCTGCTCGCTGACACTCTGACGTGCGGCATTCCATTTGAACCATGTGGGGAAGCCTGCGCCGCCTCTGCCTGCAAGACCCGAAATCTTGATTTCTTCGATAACCTGCTCGGGAGTCATTGTTTTGAGCACCTTTTCAAGCGCTTCATAGCCGTCTGCGTTTCTGTAATCTTCGAGTGATTCGGGGTCTATAACGCCGCAATGGCGAAGAGCAATTCTTGTCTGACGGCTGAGGAATTCTTCGTCCTCTTTTGAAATTATAATATGTTCAATGCCCGAAAAATCGCCTGTTTCCGCAGCACTGACAATAGCCTGAGCATCATCCGCCGAAACCTTTACAAGGCGGTGAACAAGCTCTTCTCCGTCGTAGATATCAACAATGGGTTCAAGGTAGCACATACCGATACAGCCTGTGCTGCCGAGAGTGAAGCTTTCGCTTCCGTTCATAAGGGCAGCAATCGCATTATGAACTTTCGATGCACCAGCAGCAATACCGCAGGAACCTTCACCAATGATAATACGCATTATTTGCCCTCCTTTTCCTGGATTTCCTTGAGCACGGCAACCGCAGAATCGGGGGTAAGGTTGCCGTAAGCCTCGCCGTTAATCATGATTACGGGAGCAAGCGAGCAGCAGCCGAGACAGGCAACATTTTCAAGAGTGAAAAGCCCGTCATCGGTTGTTTCGCCGTTGCCGATACCGAGATATTCGGAAATAGCAGCAGAAACTCTTTCGCTGCCGTTGACGTGGCAGGCTGTACCCTGGCAGGACATAATGAGATACTTGCCGATGGGGGTAAGTCTGAACTGTGAGTAAAAGGTTGCAACTCCCACAATTTCAGCGGGGGTTACACCGATTTTTTCTGCAATATGATACATGACATCCTTGGGCAGATAGCCGTAGATATCCTGCGCCTTCTGAAGTATTGTGATAAGGTTTGTCGGAGATCCGCCGTACTCGGCAAGAACATCCGCAATCAGAGTGAAATCACTCTGAGGACCGCTGCAATTACACATATTTTTTCCTCCTGACTGTTTTTTGACAGTAGATATAATAAATATAACATATTTTTATATAATATGCAAGCTTTCGGCAAATTAAAACGGCGGTAATTTGCGGAAACAAAAAAAGGACAGCCGAAGCTGTCCTTTGAAAAATCGGATATCGGATTAACCTTTGAGCTTGCCGCCCTTCATTTTGATAAGCTCACGGTAGCTGATAAGCTCAACTCCGTGGTCCTTAAGATATTTATGGGTATAAGGGTCTTTCATAAGCTGATATTCCCACACTCTGTCCTGCCATCTGCCTGTGATACCCTTGAGTTCATCGCACTCAACGGAAGGATGGATGAATGTTTCGGTTACACCGTCTTCGGGGATATCTGTCCAGATTTTGAGAATTGTGTCTCTGTAGGTTTCGTAGCTCTTGCGCATATCGTCGTTCCAATCGGGGAAGAGAAGATAATCGGGAATAACAACGTCATACTTCTTGCCCCACTTCTTTGAAAGAAGCGTGATTGCCGCATAGAGAAAATAGGGGGTGCCGTTGGGGCAGATTCTCTTGTCGTGCTTGGTGTAAAGGCGGTATGCATAGCCGTATTCGCCGCAGACACGCAGAGTCATCTTTGCAAGACCGAGTCTGCCGGTATAATGACCGTAAAGCGAGCCCATGTGGTTATCGGTGTGCGAGGTCTTCATGCCCCAGCTGTGAGCAAGGTCAATCTGCGCTCTGATTTCTGCTTCAAGGTCTGCATATGATGCATTTTTCTCAACCTGATCGCTCTCGTGCCACATAAAACCTTCTTCATCGATAAGCGTTTTGCCGTTGGTGAGAGGCTTCCAGCGGTATTTGCCCCATTCGCTGGTCATTGTGAGATGAATGCCGATTGCATGCTCGGGGTGAGCGTTTGAATATTCAACAGCCTCTTTCGCTGTCGGGCAGGGCATCATAACGGTTGCGGATTTGAGAAAACCGCCGTCAAAAAGCTCTGCAACAGCCTGGTTTGCCGCATGGCACATGCCGTAGTCATCTGCGTTAACTATAAGATACTTAGCCATATGTGAAATTCCTTCCGTACAAATTTTTACATAATAATCATACCACAAAAACAAAAATAATCAATGGTTTTTTGAACAAACGGTAAACTTAGACAAAAGCCGCTTGAAATGCAGACAGAATACAACACCGAATCATATGTTTTTGAAGATATGGGGATTGCATGCCCGGTTCCTGACGGCGCGGTGTTTGAAAAGACGGTTGAAGCTCAATAAAAAGAAAAAACGGCTGTGATTTTTCACAGTCGTTTTTTTGGTGGACTCGAAGGGGATCGAACCCTCGACCTCTCGGATGCGAACCGAACGCTCTCCCAGCTGAGCTACGAGCCCGAATTTAAGTGAATTATATATCTTTTTTCCGGCATTGTCAACATAAAAAGCATGTTGCTTGCCCCAAAAAATTATGTGCATTATACTGCAAAGTTATAAACATCTTTGTGCAAAATGCCGTAAAAGCATTATTGACTTGCATTCAAGAGACAAAACTGCTATAATTGTAACAATTAGCCTGTTTCAGGTGTGAAAGAAAAGGTATGTTTTATGAAAAAAATGCTCCTTCTGATTATCAATCCCCGTTCCGGAAGAAATAAGCTTCGCGACGATTTGCTTGAAGCAACCAACGTTTTCGGCATGAACGGCTACGGCATAACCGTTCTCAACACAACGAAGGCGGGCGATGCAACCGAATATGCCCGCAAATACGGCAAAGATTATGATATTGTTGTCTGCCGAGGCGGTGACGGCACTTTCTGCGAAATGATGAACGGCATCATGGAGCTTGAGAACAGACCTAAAATCGGCTATCTTCCCGCAGGAACAACAAATGACATGGGCAACACCCTCGGCCTGCCGATGAAATCGGGGCCTGCCGCAAAGCTGATAACCGAAAGGGACCCTCTCCCCTATGATATCGGCAAGTTTAACGGCAAGTATTTCACCTATGTTGCTTCCTTCGGCGCGCTGACCGAATGCTCATATGCCGCACCCCAGAGCCTCAAAAACAAAATCGGCAGATTCGCTTATTTCTATGAAGCCGCCAAAGAAATCAAGGATATCCACCCTATTCCCATCCGCTGTGTCGTTGACGGCGAAGTTTTTGAGGATGAATTCATTTTCGGCGCAATCTCAAATTCATATGTAATCGCAAAGGTTATTTATCTTGATAAGAATTATGTTTGCCTCAATGACGGCAAGTTTGAAGTTTTGCTCGTTAAGAATCCCAAAACCGCCAAAGGCTGGGCTTCAACAATCACAAGCGCACTGAAAAAAGATTTTGACGAAAGATACATAAAACTCGTTCAAGGCTCACACATCGAGCTTGAAACCCTTGACGGTTCTCCCCTTCCCTGGACTCTTGACGGCGAATACGGCGGCGACGACAGCAAGGTTGTTATCGACATCGAAAAACACGCTTTCAGTATGTTCCGTCCTCCGCTGACCAAGGAATGCCTTGACGAAGAAACAGTTGAAAAATAAGAAAATCCGCTGTGGCTGACCACAGCGGATTATTTTTTAGTCGAGCTTTGCTTTAAGATAGTTGTCGTAGAAATCCTTAACACCTGCGTAGAAATCGTCAACGGTGCCGTCATTCTTCATGATATAGTCAGCCATCTTTTCGCTTTCGCTGGTGTGGAAAATTTCTTCTTCGTGAAGGTCGTTTTCGCGAAGCTTTTCAATGCTCTTGCCGTCTCTCTCAGAGCCGCGTGCAAGCATTCTCTGATAACGAACCTCGTCATCGCTGATAACAACGTCAACAAGAACAAACTTGTCGCCGAATGCCTTTTTGAAAACCTCAATATCTGAGGGAGGGCGAATACCCGAAACAAGGAAGTTGGGGCTTTCAGATTCCTTAATCTTCTTAACAATCATTTCGGGGAAGAAGGTCTGACCGTTAGCGGTCATATACTTCTTTGATGTTGCGTGAAGATTGTCGCGGGTAAGCTCAAGACCGTCCTGAGCAGCAAGCTCTCTGACAACGTCACCGATTGAAATCATGGGGAAGTCGTATGTCTTTGCAACGTATTCAAGGAAGAAATCCTTGCCTGTGCCGTTTTTGCCGACAGCAGCTAAAACCATTGTAATTACCTCCAAATATTTGATACCTAAATTTTACATTATTAATATGCTTTTGTCAACGTAATTATTTCAAGTTGCGCATTCATCAAAAAATCGGCGAGAATAAGCTCTCGCCGATTTAAAACAGTTTTATTTACTGAACGCTTCCCATAACATTGCCGAGAAGAGCGCCGAAATCAACGCTTTCTCCGAAGCCAAGGAAGAAATTAAAGAAGTTTGCGATAGCATCGCTGTTAAGGAAATCATTGATGTATGCAGGGATTGTGTTGAGGAAGAAGTTGCCGATTGATTCAAAGAAAACGATGAATGCATTGTAAACGGGGCCAACGGAAACCTTATGAACAGAGCTTGTTCCCTGACCTGCATTTTCCCAAACCGTACCGCCGACATACTTTACTTTTGTGTAGTAAATTGTAACGTTAATTTCTTTGTTTGCATTGTCGTCGCCGGGAACAAAGCTTGCCTTGAAGCTTGTGCCCTGAACTTGTTTGATTTCTACCTTTGCGCCGTTTCCGACCTGATAGTGGGTGGGAATATAGATTGTGTCACCGTACTGAGCGTCATATGTTACATATGATGACTTAACCTTAACTTCGATTGAAACGCTGCTGTTTGTATATTCCGCATTGCCTACAGAAATTGTGCAGTCATCAAGAGAAGCAGGAGAATTTTTCTTTGTGTTTGTGATAACTACAAGCGGTACACTGATGGGATTGGCATCCTGCTCTTTGGGGTCATACTGCTTCATAGCATAAATATTGTATGACTGACCTGCCTTGAGACCGGTGAAAGTGCCCGAAACCTGCCATTTTTCTTTGTCTATTGAGAAAACAATGCCGTCAACTTCTTTAACGGTTATTGAAGTCATGTTTTTATCAACGAGAACGGGAGTCAAGGGTGCTTCTTTGTCAGCAACCTTAAGAGTTTTGACTGTTATTGTTGCTGCATCACTTGCGTATGCATTGCCGGTTTCCTTAACTCTGATATAAATATCATAAGCTGTGTCGGGAGTAAGGCCTGTGAACTTTGTTGCGGTTCCCCATGCTGCTTTGTTTTCACCCGACTTTTCAATCTTATATTCGCAACCTGCAACATTTTTGATAGCGATTGTTGTTGAGGTGTGTTCGCTGATAATGGGAGCAGCGGGAGTTGCCGATGATTTCTTGAAAGAAATGGGAGCTGCAGAGCTGGATCTTTCTTCGCCGTTAACGGTGATTGAAGCTTTGACGGTATATACCGTGCCCTCTGCAAGACCGTAGAAGAATGTTGCGCCGTTTTCAAGTGTCTGGCGAGTGGTTACATTCGGATTGATTGAAATTGTAACATCATAGTCAACACCACCAACGTTTACGGGAGCAATTGCATCAACGGTGATTGTTTTGTTCGCAATGTCGGGAGTGCAGACAGGGGTGGGAACAACATTTGTTCCTGTTGCATTTGCAACTGCCATTCCGGAGCAAAGCATAAGCATTGCCATGAGCAATGACAGCATTCTTTTGGAAACTGATTTAATCATTGTTTTTTCCTCCGTTTTATATTTTCTCCTTCTGCAATTTGACGCTTTCGGAGTATTTGTTCTTGAATTATAACACATGATTTCAGAAAATGGAATAGCTTTTTTTTAATAAATTATTAAATTTCGGGAAATAACAAGCATTTATTTGCATGAAACAGCAAAAAACGTGCTTTTTTAATCAAAACATAAAAGCTCTCAAAGAACGCCCTCAATTGCAATTGACTTTTGAAAGAATGTCGTCTATTATTAAAGTATATCGATAAAACAACTCAAAAGGAGCTGGACTTTATGAGCAAGGCTGACAATGCGAAAAACTTTTTTGAAAACGGTTGCAATTGCTGTCAGGCAGTTTTTCTTGCATTCCTCAACGAAACAAATCTGACCGAAGAAGAGGCTTTGCGCCTTTCGGCGGGCTTTGGCGGCGGCTTTGGCAGAATGCGAGAAGTCTGCGGTGCCGTCAGCGGAATGACAATGGTGCTTTCGAACAGATTCGCGTCTGCCGACCCCGCTGACCACGAAAAGAAGAAAGAGCTTTATGCTCTCATTCAAAAAGCGGCAGGTGAGTTCAAAGAGGAAAACGGCTCGATAATCTGCCGAGAGCTTCTCGGGCTTTCCGGACAGAATTCTTCTCCCGTGCCCGAAGAGAGAACGAAAGAATATTATAAAAAACGTCCCTGCGCGGAGCTGGTTAAATGCGCCGCAGAGATTGCAGAAAAATATCTTGAACAAAATAAATAATTTTATGTTTTCTCTTGTATCATTATCAAAGATATGATACTATATATTGCGTAACAAAACATTTTAGGAGTGAATTTTAAATGAAACTTCCCGTAGCTGTTCAGCTTTATTCTGTCAGAGACGAAATGGAAAAGGATTTTTACGGCACAATCAAAGCCATGAAAGAGCTTGGCTATGACGGCGTTGAGTTTGCAGGTCTTTTCGGCGAGGAGCCCAAAAAAATCAAAGCATTCTGTGAAGAAATCGGAATAACCCCCATTTCAGCCCACGTTCCCTATTATGACATGCTTGAAAACCCCGAAGAAGTTCTTTCCGACTATGCAAAAATCGGCTGCAAATATGTTGCAGTGCCTTATCTTACCGAAGAATGCAGACCCGGCACAGACGGCTTTGCCGCAACGGTTGAAGGCATCCGCAAAATCGGCGAAGCTGCAAAAGCGCTCGGAATTCAGCTTCTTTATCATAATCACGATTTTGAATTTGTTAAAATCGGTGAAGAGTACGCTCTCGATGTTCTTTATTCAAGCATTTCCGCAGATCTTCTGCAGACGGAAATCGACACCTGCTGGGTTAACGTTGCAGGCGTAAATCCCGCAGAATACATAGAAAAATACAGCGGCAGAGCACCCGTTGTTCATCTTAAGGATTTTAAGAAGAGCGGTGAAAACCTCGGCAAGCTTTATGACCTCATCGGCATCGACGATGAAAATGCAGAACAAGAGGAAGAGGATTCCTTCTCTTTCATGCCCGTCGGCTACGGCGTTCAGGATATGCCCGCAATCCTCGCTGCCTGCGAAAACGCAGGCGCACAGTGGGTTGTTGTTGAGCAGGACAGCCCCGCAAAAGACGATACTCCCATGAACTCGGTAAAACTCAGCAGAGAATATCTCAAAACTCTCAGCTGGTAAATTCAAAATATAAAATCTGAAATAAGCGAGGTAAATGTTATGGCAGAAAATATTCTCGATAAGTTCAAGGATGCTCCCGCAGACGAAAAAGAAAGAGATTACAGCAAAAAAATAAAGGTTGGCATCATCGGCACCGGTTGGATTGCCGAAGCTCATGTCAAAGCATATCAGAAATGCCCCGATGTTGAAATCGTTGCAGCTGCTGATCTCGTTCCCGGCAAGGCAGAAGCTTTCTGCGAAAGATACGGCGTTGATAACGTAAAATTCTATCCCAGCCACAAAGAGCTCATCGATGCAGGCGAATGCGACGCAGTAAGCGTATGCACCTATAACGCAACCCATGCCGAATGCACAATCTATGCTCTTGAACACGGTGTAAGCGTTCTCCTCGAAAAGCCCATGTGCGTCACTCTTGAAGAAGCTGTTGCAATCTGCAAAGCAGAAAAAGCAAGCAACGCAGTTCTTTCAATCGGTTTCCAGCCCAGATTTGACGAAAACATGAAGATGCTCAAAAAGGTTGTTCAGTCGGGCGAACTCGGCAAGATTTATTATATCCAGACAGGCGGCGGCAGAAGAAGAGGCATCCCCACCCCCTTCGGCACCTCTTTCATTCAGAAGGACACCGCAGGCATTGGCGCTCTCGGCGATATCGGCTGCTACTCGCTTGATATGGTCCTTAACTCAATCGGCTATCCCAAGCCGCTCACCGTTTCCGGCTATAAATCAGATTTCTTCGGCAAGAGCCCCAGCTATGAACATAACGATGTTTTCGGCGTTGACGACTTTGCCGCAGGTTTCATCCGTCTTGAAGGCGGCATTGTTCTTGACTTCAGAATTGCATGGGCAATGAATCTTGACACCCCGGGCGACACAATCATCATGGGAACAAAAGGCTCTGTCAGAGTTCCTTCAACCGAATGCTGGAACGGCAGCATCGGCGGCCCGCTTGTTATCTATCACGAAATTGCAGGCGAGCAGATTGAAACATATATCCCCATGAAGAAGAACGATGTTGACTGCTTCGATATCAAAATCCGCTCATTCGTTGACGCTGTCAAGGAAGGCGGCGAAGCACCCGTTCCCTGCAGCCAGATTCTTTATAACCAGGCTATCATCGACGGCATTTCCCGCTCCGCAGAGCTTGGCAAAGAAATCGAAATCGAAATTCCCGAAATTTAAATTTGTTTTCCAATATTTCACAATAGCCGGCAGAAATGTCGGCTATTGCTTTTTGTCTTTTTTTGTGATATTATTTAAATGTATAAATATGTTCAGGGGGGCATTCTTATGCATGATTGCAACTTTTTTTGTAAAATATTAAGCACTATAGTTCTGGTAGTTGCTTTTTTGACCAATACAGTCAGCGGATGGTTTGGCGGTGGCGATATTATTCCGACCGAAAAATATCTATCCGGTTGTCCATACCACGAAACCACGGTTGAAGAAACCACAACGCAATTACCCGACACCACTCAAGCAGGCACAACCGTGACGTTTGCAACAACCCTGCCCTCTTCAGAACCTGCTGTAAGCGCAACAACCACAACAAAACCTGTAACCACAATATACACAACACCGGCAACCACCACTACGACCACCAAGCCTACAACTACCGCCACAACAACAAAATCCACCACTGCAACTACCACAAAGCCCACAACAACGACTACAACCACAAAACTCACAACTACCACCACAACAAAAATAACAACAACAAGAACAACAACAACGCAAAAATCAACTCCCGATGAAAACACAGCGGTAACTCTTTACGGAAAAACATTTAACTATACTTTCAATGCAATTGAAGCTACCGCTGACGGAGGCTATATTGCCTGCGGCTCACTGAGTATGTCGGGTGCCTCTCAACCGTTTGTTGTTAAATATGATAAAGATTCCAATCTCGTTTGGGAAAAGAAATTCAGCAGCACCACATCCACGTTATACTTTGATGATCTTGCTGTTCTCGATAACGGGTCGGTTGTTATTGCCGGATACGGAAAAATAACAGATACCAATGAAATTAAAATCAAAGGAAACTCCGAGGCGATTATTTATTCTCTTTCCCAGAATGACGGCACCGTTCTTTTCTCAAAAGCATTTAACGGAAAAGAATCCGATATCTTCAGCGATATCGCAGCAACGGCTGACGGCGGATTTGTCGTTGGCGGAAAAACAAATTCGGATAACGGAGATTTCAGCGACCGGACAGGCGAAAGAACCATGCTTGTCAGCTTTGATTCCGAAGGCAATATCATATGGAAAAAATATGTTACCGGTTCAAAAAGTGCTACGATTGAAGAAGTAGAAACAGACAGCAGCGGCAACATCTTCGTTTCTTATCTCACATCCTCAACCGACGGCGATTTCGCAAACTGCGAAGAGCTTATGGGCGGCTATGTTGACACCGTTATCATGAAATATGATAAAAACGGCACATATAAATGGGACTATGTTATCGCAACAAGCGGCAGAGATGAGTTTACTCAAATTGCACCTGACGGCTCGGGCGGCTGCGTTGTTGCCGGCTATTATGAACTCATCGGAGCAATTATTCCTGACGGAACGCTGAACGGCATATATAACTTGGGCGGCATCGATTCAATTATTTTCTGCCTTAACTCAAACGGCACCCTCAAATGGAAAAAAACTCTTGCAGGCATTAACGACGATTATATCACCGACATTTCAAAATCCTCAAAGGGATATGCTGTTTCGGGCTACACGCAATCCGGCAACCGCGATTTTGCGCCTATCGGCAACCTTGGCGGATATGACGGCTTTGCCTGCATGATAAATTCTTCGGGCACCGTAACCGCAATATTCTCCCAGGCAGGTTCGGGCGAAGATACCGCAACCTGCATTGCCGCAAGAACAACCAACGGCAAATTCATGGTTGCAGGCAAAACAAAATCCAACGACGGCAACTTTGAAGCAAACACTAACAAAACAACTATTTTCACGGGCTATGTTTCTTCTTATACCGTCAGCTGATAAATATTCGAGCGCATCTTGCTTCAAGATGCGCTCTTACTTTTACTTTATCTTTTCTTTCATTTTTTCCAAAATACTGTAAGGAATTTTCATGTTTCCGAGACCCGTGCCTATGCTTATATGCGGCTTCATGGCGGCGTGAAAATCCGTGCCACCGGATATCATCAAACCAAGCTCCTCTGCCATGGACTGATATTTTGTCTGCATTTCGGGGGTGTAATCGGTGTAATATCCTTCAATACCGCAAAGACCGTATTCTTTAAGCTCAACAAGAAATGCTCTTAACTCATCATCAGGCAATTTCGTCAGATGCGGGTGAGCAAGAAAAGATATGCCGCCGCATTTAGCGATAAGCTCAACCGCATCCCTTGCAGTCAGCCTTTGTTTTTCGCAATAAGCATATTTGCCTACGGACATATATTTGTCAAAGCCCTCTTTAACGCTTTCGGTATAGCCTTTATCCATAAGCACTCGGGCAAAATGGGCTCTGCCCACAAAATTGTTGGGAGCAAGTGCGCGCACTTCTTCAAGAGAAATATCAAAACCAAGCTCGTTGAGCCTTTGAGTTGTAACATGGTTGCGCTCAATTCTCAAATCCACAACCTCTTTGAGAATTCGCTTTAAATCGGGGTTGTTATAATCAATGAAATATCCGAGAATATGCGTTTCTGTTTTTGACTGAACGGAAAACTCGATGGCAGGAATAACCTCAACGCCGATTTTTTCGCCCTCTGCAATCGCTTCGGGCAAGCCGTCAACGGTGTCGTGGTCAGAAAGAGCAATCGCGGCAAGCCCCTCTCTCTTGGCTTCACGCACAACCTCGGCAGGAGTCATAGAACCGTCGGATTTGAGCGAATGAGTATGTAAATCAATATATTTTTCCATTTAATATCACTTCTTAATCAATTATTATTTATTATATTACTCTCAAAACACCTTTTGTCAATCCGCTTATTCACAAATATTTACGGTTATTTCAATAATATTTACATTGCTATTGACAGAAAAGCGTGATATAATTAGTGTGTAAAAATACGGCATTGATGCCGAAGAAGTTTAATCAGGAGGGTTTTATTATGAAAATGTCATTCCGCTGGTATGGCGAATCAGACCCCGTTTCGCTCGAATATATCCGCCAGATTCCCAACATGCGCAGCATCGTCAGCGCGGTTTATGATGTTAAGCCGGGCGAAGTTTGGCCCGAAGAGAGCATTGCAAAAATGGCAAAACAATGCGAAGAAAACGGTCTTGTTTTTGATGTTGTTGAGTCAATCCCCGTTCATGAGGATATCAAGCTCGGCAGAGGAGATGTTGACAAGCTTATCGATGTTTACTGCGAAAATATCCGCCGTTGCGCAAAATACGGCGTTAAGTGCGTAACATATAACTTTATGCCTGTTTTTGACTGGACACGCACTCAGCTTGACAAAAAGGCTCCCGACGGCTCAACAAGCCTTGTTATGTATTGGGAGCAGATGAAGGGTCTTGACCCTCTTAAAGACGACATTCATCTCCCCGGCTGGGATTCAAGCTATACTCAGGACGAGGTCAGAGAGCTCATCAATGCCTACGGTGAAATCGGCGCAGAAGGTCTCTGGACAAACCTTGAAAGATTTCTCAAAAAGGTTATCCCCGTCGCCGAAGAATGCGACGTAAGAATGGCAATTCACCCCGATGATCCCCCCTATCCCATTTTCGGTCTTCCCAGAATCATCACAAACGAAGAAAATCTTGACAGAATGCTTGCAATCGTTGATTCCCCCGCAAACAGCCTTTGCCTTTGCACGGGTTCACTCGGCTGCGCAGAGTCAAACGACGTTGTTGCAATGGTGCGCAAATACAGCGCAATGGACAGAATTGCTTTCATGCACATGAGAAACATACTCATCATGCCCGACGGCAGTTTTGAGGAAAGCGGACATCTTTCTTCCTGCGGAAGCCTTGATATGTATGAAATCACAAAGGCTCTGGTTGAAACAGGGTTTGACGGCTATGTAAGACCCGACCACGGCAGAATGGTCTGGGGCGAAACAGGCAAGCCCGGCTACGGACTCTATGACCGTGCACTCGGCGCAACCTATATAAACGGACTTTTCGAAGCTTGCGAAAAAGCAATCAAATAAAGAATTATCAATAACGAATAATCAAGGAGACAGATATTATGAACGCTGTATCAGAAAAAATAATGTCAATCGGTGTTGTGCCGGTAATAAAACTAAACAATCCCGAGAGAGATGCGGTTAATCTTGCAAAGGCTCTCGTTGAAGGCGGAGTGCCTGTTGCGGAGGTAACCTTCCGTGCCGCAGGTGCCGCAAAGGCAATAAAGCTCATGAGCGATAACGTGCCCGAAATGCTTGTGGGCGCAGGCACCGTGCTTGAAACCTCTCAGGTTGACGAAGCAATCGAAGCAGGTGCAAAATTCATTGTTACTCCCGGCCTTGACGAAGAAATCGTTAAGTATTGCCAGAGCAAAAACATTCCCATCTACGCGGGCTGTACCACCCCCACCGACTATCATACAGCCTACAGACTCGGTCTTGACGTGCTCAAATTCTTCCCCGCAGAGCAGAGCGGCGGCCTTGCAAAAATCAAGGCAATGAGTGCTCCGTTCCCCATGTTCAAGGTTATGCCCACAGGCGGCATTTCTCTCAAAAATCTCGGCGAATATCTTTCATGCCCCGTTATCGCTGCTTGGGGCGGCTCATATATGGTAACCGCAGACCTTATTGACAATCAGAAATGGGATGAAATCATCGACCTTTGCAAAGAGTCGGTTAAAATTGTTAAGGAGGCAAGAGGATAATGGCAAAAGTTGTTACCTTCGGCGAAATCATGCTTCGCCTTGCACCCAACGGATATTACAGATTCTTCCAGGATGACCAGATGCAGGCTACATTCGGCGGCGGCGAAGCAAACGTTTCCGTTTCGCTTGCAAACTACGGTATGGATTCCGTTTATGTTACAAAGCTCCCCACTCACGCAATCGGTCAGGCGGCTGTTAATTCTCTCCGCTATTTCGGAGTTGATACAAGCAAAATCGTTCGCGGCGGCGACAGAGTAGGTATTTATTTCCTTGAAAAGGGTGCATCCCAGAGAGGAAGCGTCTGCATCTATGACCGCGCACATTCCGCCATTCAAGAGGCTTCTCCCGAAGATTTTGATTGGGACAGCATTTTTGAAGGTGCAGACTGGTTCCATTTCACCGGTATCACTCCCGCACTCGGCGCAAACCTTGTTGAAATCTGCAAGCAGGCATGCGTTGCCGCAAAGGCAAAGGGTGTTAAAATTTCTTGCGATCTCAATTACAGGGGCAAGCTCTGGACAAGAGCTGAGGCGAGAGAAGCGATGACCGAGCTTTGCAAATACGTTGACGTTTGCATTTCAAACGAAGAAGATGCAAAGGACGTTTTCGGAATTGAAGCTGAAAACACGGATATTTACGGCGGCAAGCTTAATAAAGAGGGTTATAAATCCGTTGCAAAACAGCTTGCCGATAAATTTGGATTTGAAAAGGTTGCAATCACTCTGCGTTCATCAATTTCAGCCAGCGACAACGACTGGGCAGGAATGCTCTATGACGGCGAAAACTATTGCTTCTCCAAAGAATACCACCTTCATATCGTTGACAGAGTAGGCGGCGGTGACAGCTTCGGCGGCGGTCTTATCTACGCTCTTCTTTCAGGTAAGGATACACAGAGCGCAATCGAATTTGCAGTTGCGGCGTCGGCACTCAAACATTCAATTGAAGGCGACTTTAACCGAATCGGTGTTGCAGAGGTTGAAAAGCTTGCAGGCGGCGACGGCTCAGGAAGAGTTCAGAGATAAATTAATAATGTATATAAATAAAGCGCAGGATTACCCTGCGCTTTTTTTATGGAATTATCCTAAATCGGGTTCGTCATCAAGCAAACATACGGGGTTTTCAAAACCCTCAAGCTCCAAAACAACGATCTCGTTTTTGCCTTCTTTAAGGAACGGAGCGGGAATATATGCCGACCTCTGGGGACCGACCTCCCAATGCCTTGAAAGTACCTTGTTGTTAACGATGATAATACCCTTTTTAAATCCGGGCAGTTTGATGAATGTGTCACAGCACTCATCAACATCAAGCTCTGCCTTAAGGAAAACCGGTGTTCCGTCAAAAGTCTGCACACCCTCTTTGAAGTCAACACCCGAAATATCATCGAGCGGAAGAGGATAGTTTTTCCAATGATAAACAAAATTGTTGCCGAAACCAATTCCGTGGGTAATGCCCTTTGCATCCTTGAGTTTCGCGCCGTAGTTGACTCTGCCCATATTTTCAACAAGCACCGAAAGCTCTGCACCATCTGCGGGAATTTCAACCGAGTTTTGGGGTTCGCTGTCATTTCTGTATTGGATACCGACAAACTTTCCGTCGAGATAGATATAACCCCTGTCGTGGACATCCTGAAGTCTGACCTTCTGGCTGTCGCGCGGACCTCTGACCAACGCCTTATAGAGCACGAAACCGTAGCCGCAGTCAAGCTTTTCCATCGTCATGGGCATAACCGAGTCAACAGGCTTTGAAAGCACATCAAGATTATCAAAAAGCTTTGCCGAATGAGTGAACTTCAACTCGCCGTATTTCTTTTTCTTTATCGGAGCAGGCAGCTCAATCTCCGGAATCGGGGCATATTTCGAGATAACTTCTCTGAATTTGTAATATTTTTCGGTAAGCTCGCCGTTTTCGTTAACAGGCGCATCGTCGTCATAGCTGGAAATCGTGGGCTCATATGCATCATAATCGTTTGCGCCGTTCATATAGCCGAAGTTTGTGCCGCCGTGGAACATATATGCAGAAAGGCTCGCACCCTCGGCAAGAATTTCATCAAGAGCGTTTGCCGCATCCTGCGGGTCGCGGCTGTGATGTTCCTCTGTCCAATGGTCAAACCAGCCGTTCCAGAATTCGGTGCACATAAGAGGTCCGTCGGGCTGATATTCTCTCAGGCGCGCAAACTGTTCCTTTGCCCTTGAACCGAAGTTTGCAGTTTTATGTATTTCAGGCACAGTGCCTGCAGTAAGCATCTGATATTCCGCGCCGTCTGAGGTAAAGAACGGAACATCAAGCCCCCTGCGCTTCATACCTGCCGCAAGATAGCGGATATATTCGCTGTCATCGCCGTAACTGCCGTATTCATTTTCAACCTGAACAAGAATAACGTTGCCGCCCTTGGTTATCTGGCGAGGAACAATGCGGGGAATAAAATCATCAAAGAAGCGGTCAACCGCTGCAAGATAATCCTTGTCCATACAACGAAGCGCCATACTGTCGTTTTTGAGAAGCCACCAGGGCAGACCGCCGAAATCCCATTCAGAACAGATATAGGGGCCGGGTCTAACTATGGCATAAAGGCCGAGTTCAGCTGCAATATCAAGAAACGTCTCAATATCAAGCATATCGGAATAGTCAAACACGCCCTCTTTAGGCTCATGCATATTCCATGCAACATAGGTTTCAACCGTGTTGAAACCGCAAGCCTTGAGCTTGAGAAGTCTGTCGCGCCAATATTCAGCAGGCACTCTGAAATAATGAATGGCACCCGCAATTATTCTGAATGGCTCACCATTTAATTTGAAGCCGTCTTTTTCAATTGTAAATATACTCATTTTCATCCTCCTCAGTCAGGTAATTCTTCTCTTTCATAAGGAAATTCGCTGAAAACCTCAAACTTCTTTGCGCGCATCCAAAGCGAAGGGTTAAGTTTAACCGTAAAGCCGCAGCCGTTTGGGGTTATCCACTCATGCATGGGATATTCGGGGATTCCGAAAGCGGCAAGAATCGCCATAATAACACCGCCGTGGGTCACTATTGCGGCAGAGGTTGT
>JAZLCS010000087.1:0-51830 GCA_045614385.1 Acutalibacteraceae bacterium
AAATACTGAAACAGGCGCAGCAGTTGAAGCTCCCGCAACAATTCCTGCTTATGATGTAACAGCAACAGCACAGTGGACAGTTAACGGCTACACAATCACATGGACAGGTGAAGGCGTTAGAACTGCAGTTGATGATTATGACTTCGGCGCAACAATTAATGTTCCTGCAAATCCCGAAAGAGATGGCTACAACTTCAGAGGCTGGACCTGGACTAAGGAAACAGCAGACGGCGAAGCAGTTGCATCAAGCGCAACAATGCCTGCTTACAACGTAGTTGCAACAGCTCAGTGGACAATTAATCAGTACACAGTAACATATGCTAACACCGGCGATTCAACAATCGCTGTTCAGACAGATGATTACGGCACTGCAATCACAGCTGTTGAAGATCCCACATGGAACGGCTACACATTCAGAGGCTGGGTATGGACAGACGCAAACGGCAACACAATCAACAAGCCTGCAACCATCCCCGCATATAATGTAACAGCCACCGCTCAGTGGACTGCAAACAACTATTCAATCACCTGGACAGGTGAAGGCGTTACAACCGCAATTGACAACTACGACTTCGGCGAAACAATCGATGTTCCCGCCGATCCCACAAGAGAAGGCTATAACTTCGCAGGCTGGACCTGGACTAAGGAAACAGCAGACGGCGAAGCAGTTGCAACAAGCGCAACAATGCCTGCTTACAACGTAGTTGCAACAGCTCAGTGGACAGCTAAGGGCGATACACCCTACACCGTTGAAATCTATAAGATGGCAACAGACGGCAAGACCTATGAGCTTGTTGAAACAATCGATACTCTCACCGGCGCAACTGCTTCGAAGGCAACATATGTTGTTGCTTCTGAAACAGGCTTCACAGTAAATGAAGGCATGACCACAGGTTATGATGCGGCAGCCGGCACAGCAAGCGCAACAATCGCTGCTGACGGCTCAACAGTAATCAAGGTTTACTACGACCGTGAATCCTATAAGATCACTGTTAACGGTGAAACTGATGATTACTACTATGGCGAAGAGATTCCTGTTCCCGTAGTTCCCGCGGAAAAAATCCCCGAGGGTTATGAACAGGATGCAGAGAATCCCTGGGTTGACGAAAACGGCAATCCCGTTGATATGCCGCTTATCGTTGACGAAGACAATCCCACCGAAATCAAGCCCAACTGGAGCGTTCTCAGCTTCGACGTAACATGGACTATCGATGGTGTAACAACCACAGAGACCTATGACTACGGCGCAACAATCAACGTTCCCGAAATTCCCGCTAAGGAAGGCTTCAGATTTGATTGCTGGATTGATGCAGAAGGCAATGTAGCAACAGTTCCCGCAACAATGCCCGCATCTGACCTTGCATTCACAGCAGTATTTGAAGCAAGAACCTACGGCGTATACTACTATGTTGACGGTGCTCTCGTTGAAACCCTTTCCGGTGAATACGGCGACACAATCGTAACAGAAGGCGTTTACACCGCTCCCACAGGCTATAGCTTCAATAATGTTTGGTACACAGATGCTGATTGCACAGCAGCTCTTGCTGACGGTGCAACAATCTCAACTGCAACCACAAGACTTTACGGCAAGACAACCGCTAACATGTATGATGCTATCTTCATGGTAGACGGCGAGGTTTATAAGACAGTTGAAACTGCATTTGACGCTCAGATTGAAGCTCCCGATGAACCCACTAAGCCCGGCTATGTCTTTGTAGGTTGGGATTCAGACGTTGCTCTCATGGACGAAGAAGGCAAAATCTTCAATGCAATTTGGGCAGAAAAGGCTGAAGCTTATGTAGTAACCTATATGATGGGCACTGAAGCTGATGCAGCAACTTATGAAACCTTCAAGCATGCAATCGGCGAAGAGGTTGACAGACCTGCTGATCCTTATAAGGTTGGCTACACCTTCGCAGGTTGGATAAACGCAGACGGCAGTGCAGCAACAATCGCTGACGTAATGCCCGCTGAAGACCTTACTTACTATGCATCATGGACTGCAATCGAATACACAGTAACATGGTATATTGAAGGCACACCCACAGAGCAGACCTATGTTTACGGCGCAGAAATTACTGCTCCCAAGGCAGAAAAGGAAAACTTTGAGTTTGTCGGATGGGCAGAAACTGAAAACGGCGCAACCGTAACAGTTCCCACCAACATGCCTGCTGAAAACCTTGTTTACTATGCAGTATTCTCACAGAACGTATTCACCGTAACCTACTATGATTACGAAGAATCCGAAAAGGGTCCTGCAGGTGATCCTGCTCCCGAGCTTACAAAGGTTCACGCAACTCAGACCTATAACGCAGGAACAGCCCTTGTTCTTCCCGAGGCTCCCTCGATTGAGCACTATATCTTCACAGGTTGGGTAGATGCTGAAGGCAATGCAATTGTTGAAGGCGCAGAAGTTACCGCAAACACTTCCTACTATGCAACCTATAAGAGAGTAGCTGTTAAGCTTCTTCCCAAGGAAGGCACCTCAATTGTTATTGAAAGAAACGGCGTAAAAGAATCTTACAATAACAACAGTGTAACCAGTGAATATAATTACACAACAGCAAATTACAATAAGTATTATGTTTACGGCTTCACACTTGGCAGAAACTTCCCGACAATAGCTAATGTTGAAGGTAAGAGCATTGTTGTTCAGGGCGACGGCAGACTTGTAATCACACCGCGTGAAGGTCAGACAAGGCTTGGTACAGGTACACAGATTGATGTTTATGATAATGTTACCGGCGAGCTTGTTGAAACTGTTTATGTGGTAGTATTCGGTGACCTTAACGGCGATGGTCTGATTCTTCCGGCTGATGATGCATTCTTAGACAAGGAACTCAATGGTACAAGAACATGGTCCAACCAGAGAGGTTCATCTGCTGTATGGTATTTAATTAAAGCTGCTAACCTTGACGGACAGGGAACAGTTCTTCCCGCTGATGCCACCTTGTTGGCAAAGGTTTGCAACGGTTTTGCAACAATTAATCAGGTTACCGGTGCGGTAACTGACAAGTAACTCACTTTCTGTTCCGAGGGGGATAAAATCCCTCTCGGAATAACGAGTTAAAAACAATCTTTCCCAAGGAAACAACACACAGCTTGTGTGTATATATACAATCCTAAATAAAAGGGAGGAAAAAATTGCATGAAATTGGCTAAACGCTTGGTTTCAGTTGCTCTTGCCTTATTGATGGCATTCAGTTGTTTCTCTCTCCTTGCTTCGGCTGCAGATTCTAACGATATCAAGTTGGAATTCAAATTCTACAGAGCAGTAAGTGAGACGGTAGTCGGCAGCGATGGCGTAGAAACAACCACCACCAAATGGATACCTACAACAAAGGTTGCCAAAGGTGAAACTATCAAGGCAAGACTTTTTGTGGATACTAACTATGCAGCGGCATCAAGTGCGCTGTTCTGGATGTATCCTGAAAACTTCTTAACACTTGATTACACAACATTAACGTATGATGGAGCTTCTTATGACTACAAAATGCCTTTGAATACAGCAGCAGGCAGTGCAGTAGTTGAGGGTGCATGGGATATCAGAGTTGTTCCCGGCACAGAAGGCGGTGAAGGCAAGGCTCATGACCTTACCTGCGACGGTAGCTGTATAGGCGATTCATATGAACCCTATGTTTATCTTTCAGAATTTGAAGGATTTGATTGGTTCTATAACTCTGTCAGTGGTGATTCGGCTCAGACTCTTTCAAGCGGTACAGAAGGTGTTGATAAATACGGTGACAAGTACTGGCTTTATGAACTCACATTTACCGTTAATGAAAATGCAACCGCAGACGATAATGGTTACATTAAAATGCATCCGAGCTCAATAATGAGCATGCCCGATTATGAATATTCAATCGGTCATATCACAAAGCAGCCTGCTGGTGACGGTGGTTCTATTACCGACGGTATCGTTTATCCCTATTCCGAAGACTTCAACTGGGATCTTTCAGCTCTTGAAGCTAAAGAAAACCTTCTTTCGGTTGACCAAGATGTAGTTTTCGTAGCAGGCGATAACGGTACTCTCAGCGGCACAACTTCATATACCGGTTATATCGGCGATGCCCTCTCAACAATTGATGGCTTTGCTGTTCCTACCGTAACTGCAAACGCAGGCTACAAGCTTACCGGTTGGCAGGTTGGTACTGCAGTTCTCAACGAAGAAACTGAAGAGGAAGAAATCACTTATAGTGACACAGTAATTACCGATCCTTCAGCATACGTTGTTGATTATGACAAGACAGTTCTCAAGGCTGTTTACGAAACAACAGCAGAGCCCACTGCTCCTTACACAGTTAACGTTTATGAAATGGATGTTGAAGGTAATTATCCCGCAGATCCCACTGTTGTTCCCGACACAGTAGGCAATGTGAATGCAGAAGTTACCTACACACCCGATCTCGGCGATGCTTTCTATGTTGATGATAAGAGCACAGCAGGTCTCAAGACAACCGTAACAGAAGATGACACAGACGTTATCAATGTTTACCTTGCAAGAAAGGCTCAGACCGTTAAGTATGTTGACGAAAACGGAGATGCAATCGCAGATCTTGGCGGCACATACTATTACGGCAAGACCTATGATGTTGCAGCAAAGGTTGACAAGGACGGTTATGACTGGGCCGGTTGGGTAGTAGACGGCGCAGTTTACACAGAAGCAACTGCAACAGCTCAGCCCGCAACAGACGGCGAAGAAGTTACCTATAAGGCTTCTTACACAGCAGCTGATAACAAGGTTATCATCAACGCTGTTTATAATGACGTTCAAGCAGGCGCACAGGCAACAACACCCTTCGAGATTTCAGCAGCCAAGGGTTACGAAATCAAGACAGGCTACACAGTGAAGATTGTTGACGAACTTCCCAAGGAAGGCGAAGAAGAAGCTAACGTAACATACGTTCTTAAGAGCGATCTTAATGTTGAGCATTATCACCTCGTTGACGGTCAGACTCTTGAAATTGCAGTTGCTGATGACGGCAACGCAGTTCTTAACCTCAACTATGATGTAAATGAGTATACCGTTAAATTCCTTGATGAAGACGGCAAGACAGAAATTGAATCCTTCACAGAGCCTTATCTTACCGAAATCGAAGCTCCCGAAGCTACCGATAAGACAGCCGTAGGTAAGAACTTTGTTGAATGGGTAGGCGATGACGGTTCAACACTTCTTGAATACGATCCTCTTACAGTTAAGAAGAACGTAACCTACACAGCAAGCTATGAAAATGAAGAAATCTACGTAACTTATATTGCTGACGGCGAAGCTCCCGAAGGTTTCACAGAGCCCGCAGAAAAGGCATATAATTACGGCGACACCTTCACTCTTGCTCCCGTTACTCCCGAAACAGGCTATACCTTCAGCGGCTGGACAGTAACCGGCCACGCATCATATGATGCTGCAACAGGCGTTTACACTGTAGGTACAGATCCCATCGAAATCACAGGCACATGGACACATGACCTTTACACAATCACCTACTATCTCGATGAAGGCATGACCAAGAAGTTCGGCGAGAAGCAGTATTACTATGATGACCCAATCGTTAGCGATACACCCGCTCAGACCGATATCCTCGGCTATGCATTTGACGGATGGGCATTTGAAGATGAAGACGGCAATGTTATAACAACAGCAACAATGCCCGCCAAGAATCTTATCGCAACAGCATCGCTCACTGCTTACACAGTAACATTCTATGATGTCTATGAAACATCTGTAGAACAGTTTACCGATATCGCTAATGTAACAGCAGATATCCTTCCCGACATGTCAGAAAACGAAGCAGATAACAACTATGACTTCGTTGAATGGAGAGTCGGCAGCGTTGACGGTGCAAAGGCAACATATCCCATGCCCGTAACAAGCGACATCGATCTTTATGCTTACGGAACAGTTGATTTCATCTACTATAAAGACCGCAATGATAACGGCGAACCTGTAGATGAATACAAGAAATATACATTTGCATTCGGTCACGAAATCACAGCAGATGATATTGCAGACCTCACAGAGCCCACCAAGACAGGCTATTCATTTGACGGCTGGGATAATGATGCTATCGGTCTTGCAGAAGGTCATAACCTTGCAGTTGCTCAGTGGAAACCCAACAGCTACACAGCAACCTTCAACGCAGTTAACGGCGAGTATGCCGGTGCATTTGAAGACGGCGCAGCAACCAAGACAAAGGAAAACATTGAATTCAACACAGAGTTCACATTCACAGATGTTCCCGTTCTTGCAGGCTACACCTTTGCATACTGGTCAGAAGACGGTGTGACAGAAGCTGAGCTTGTAATGAATAAGGAAGACAAGACTTATGTTGCTGTTTACACCAAGAACGGTGACGCAGAGTACATTGTTGAACTTTATCTCATGGATGCTGAGGGTAACTATCCCGAAACAACCGATAAGTTTGCAAAAGAGTCCGGCACAATCGGCACAGAAGTTTCTGCAGCACACGCAGATTACACAGCTATTATTGATGATTTCTATTCAGCAGATACAACAAGTGAGGCAGCTGACAATGTAACATCTGCAACACTTGCTGCAACAGGCACAACCCTTAAGCTTTACTATGCACGCGCTAAGTATGCTGTAACAGTAGACGGCGCAGTAGCAGGCGAAGTTTACCACGGCGGCACATTCGTTGCTCCTGCAGCTCCCGAAGCAGCAGAAGGCAAAGAATTTGCAGGCTGGCTTGTAGGCGATAAGACCTATAAAGCAGGCGATCCCATCGAAGTAACATCCGCTATCGAGCTTAAGGCTCAGTGGAACGATCTTAAGTACACCGTAACCTTCAATAATGCAGAAGGCAACGAAATCAGCAAGGTTGAAAACGTTCTTCACGGCTCAACTCTTACAGCTGACCAGATTGCTGCTGCAGAAGCTGCTCTTCCCTCACTTGAAGGTCAGGGTCTTAAGTACACAGGCTGGGATGCTGATACAGCAGCAGCTATCAAGGCTGACACTGTAATCACAGCAACAACAGCTAAAGAAAACTATACCGTTAAGTTCGTAACAGGCGTTGACGGTCTTACCGTTGCCGACCTTCCCGTAACTTATGGTGAAGACATCACAGCTAAGGTTGAAACCCTCACAGCAGACGGTCTCAACTTCAAGTCATGGGTAGCAGACCTTGATACCAAGGAAGCTGCCGCAATGAACATCGCTGACCTCGGCGATGACGGCGCAAGCGTAACTTATTATGCATACTGGACTGCAAACATCACCTTCGTTGACGGCGATGTAACAGAAACCAAAGAGCTTGATAAGGGCGCAAACATCAGCGCAAATGCTCCCACCTTCGCAGGCAAGGGCGCAGATTATGAAGCAGGCGTTTGGTACACAGAAGCAGACGGCAAGGGCGATGCTCTCGCAGCAGATGCTGTTGCAGAAGCTAACGCAATTTACTATGCTTACTATGCACCCAAGACCAACATTGCTTACAGCGTAGAAATCTACGAAGAAAAGCTTGAAGCTAACAAGGTTGACGGCGAAAGCGAATATGCTCTTGTAGCAACTATCCCGGTTGACGGTGCAACAGCAGGCACATCCGCTCTCTATAATGCAGACCGCGAAGGCTTCATCTTCAAGAACAATGATCCCGCAGCTCCCGTTGTAGCAAGCGGCCTTGTTGTTAAGGCTTACTATGACAGAGTTGACGATATCACAATCACCGTTGACGGTACTCCCAAGGATTACGAATACGGTGCACAACTCAATCCCGCAGATCCTGAAACAACAGAGGGTCAGGAATTTGACAAGTGGGTTGACAAGGACGGCAACGAGGTTAAGGTTCCCGCAACCGTAACCGAGGATATGGACGGCCTTGAAATCACAGCAACTTATAAGTATGTTATCACCTTCATCGGATTTGACGGCGTAACTCCCGTTGAAGCCGAAGCACAGCCCGAAGGCGAGCTTATCGCAGTTCCCGCAGCTCCCGCAGTAACCGATTACACATTCCAGGGCTGGTATACAGCAGCTGACGGCGCAGGCGACAAGCTTGACACAGCAGCTGATAATGTAACAGGCGTTGCTACCTACTATGCTTACTACACAGCTGATACAAACATCTCTTATACCGTAGAAATCTACGAAGAGAAACTTGAGGCTGACAAGGTTGCAGGCGAAAGCGAATATGCTCTTGCTGAAACCATCACAATCAAGGATGCAACCGCAGGCACATCCGCTCTCTATAATGCTGAACGCACAGGCTTCACATATGAGAAGAATGAGCCCGCAGCTCCCGTTGCAGCAAGCGGCCTTGTTGTTAAGGCTTACTACACAAGAAACCTTGTTAACGTAACAGTTAACGGCGAAGACAAGCAGGTTGAATACGGCACAGAGATTTCCAAGCCCACAGCAACACCTCCCGCAGGTCAGGAATTTGACAAGTGGGTAGACGAGGACAACAACGAAATCACCTCATGGCCCGTAATCGCTGAAGAAGGCACAGTAATTGCTCCTGTTTACAAGAACAGCGAAATCATGATCACCTTCAAGGACGGCGACAAGGTTGTTTCAGAAGGCACTCAGACCTTCGGCAACGAGCTTGCACTTTATGCTTATGCTCCCGTTGGCTACACCTTCGAAGGCTGGTACACAGATGCAGCTCTTACCGATAAGGTAGAAGACGGTGCTCTTGTTCCCGCAACAGCAACAACCTACTATGCTAAGACAACAGTTAAGAGCTTCAGCCTCTCATTCGTTGTTGACGATGAAACAGTTGAAGGCTATCCCAAGACTGTTGATTACGGCACAGCAATCGTTGCTCCCGAGCATCCCGATAAGACTGCTGAAGGCTATATCTTCGCAGGTTGGTTCGATGCTGACGGCGACAAGCTTGCATCAACAACAACAATGCCTGAAAAGGATGTTGTTTACACAGCTCTCTATACTCTTGACACAGAACCCGTAACATACACAATCGAGATTTATCACATGACTCTCGACGGTACGGATTACGAGCTTTCAGGTTCATCTGAAGCAAAAGCAACAATCGGTATAGAGCAGTCAGTGAACCCCGGTAACGTTAAGGGCTTCACAGTTAATAACACCTTGAGCAATCTCAAGGATACAGTAACAGCAGACGGTAAGATGGTTCTTTCCATCTACTTTGCAAGAAACCTTTACACCGCATCATTCGACGGCACTGAATATGAAGTATTCTACGGCGCAACTCTTCCCGAAGTTGATGCTCCCGAAGCTGAAGAAGGCAAGGCTTTCGCAGGCTGGGTTGAAACAACAAGCGGCAAGAAGGATACAGAATACGGCGCAATGCCCGATTCAGATCTTGTATTTGAATCAACCTGGACAGAAGCTGTTTACACCATCACATATGTTGTTGACGGCGAAGTTAAGGAACCTGTTGAATATGTTTACGGTGAAAAAGTTGAAACACCCGAAACACCCACAGCAACCGGCATGAAGTTTGACGGTTGGTCACCCGAAGTTCCCAAAGAAATGCCCGCTAAGAACCTCATCATCGTTGCTAAGTTCGTACCCAATGTTTATACCGTTACATTCAAAGTTGACGGTGAGGTATATGACAAGAAGGTTATTGAATATGACGACGACATCGTTCTTCCCGCAACCGAACCCACTAAGGATAACTACGACTTCACCGGTTGGGCTGGCTACACAGAAGGCATGAAGATGCCCGCTGAAAACCTCACCTTCGAAGCAAGCTTCGACAGAGTTAAGGTTATGCTTATTCCCAAGAACGATACATGCACAACAAAAATCGACAGAGCCGGCGGCACAGTTGATGATTATGTTGAAGGCGAAAGCGTTTGGTATGTATACGGTCTTAAGACTAAACTTAAGGAAAGCGTACTTCTTTCAGAGTACATTGATGTTCAGGGCGACGGCCGAATTGAAATCGAGTATCGCAAGAAGGATGACGGCAGCACATTTGCTCCTTATACCGGTACCGGTACTGTTATCAACGTTTATGATAACGTTTCAGGTGAGCTTGTAGAAAGCTTCTATATCGTTATCTTCGGCGACCTTGACGGCGACTCATATATTAAATCTGGCGACGCAGCAATTGCTGATGCGGAAGCTCTTATGGCAAACGGTCTTGATAATCTTTGGTCAATCGAAGGCCTTGCAGGCTACAAGCCCTATATGCTTAAGGCAGCAAATCTTGACGACGATCAGATTATCACAAGCACAGATACAGCACTTATCAAGAACTCCGCACTCGGAATTTCAACAATAGACCAGACAGCAGCTGCTGTTATTGATCTGTAATTCCGCTAAACCAAACCTGGTTTTCTTACGGCGGGGGAGTCAACTCTCCCCCGCACGATGAGGAAAATTTCTATAATGTACGAGTGGAATTAGCACAGCCGCTCCGAAATTCCGCTTGAAAAAGCGGGAGACAAGACAAGGAGGAATTCTCTCATGACAAAACTCAAAAGGTTGGTTGCTGTTGTTTTGGCGGTTCTGATGATGCTTGGTAGTCTTTCCATGATGGCATTTGCTGAGAATTCAACATCTGCTCCTACCTTGGGAATAGAAACCAAGATTTTTAGAAATGTTGACGGTGAATGGGTTCAGGCAGAAAAGGTTAAGCAGGGCGAAACCGTTAAGGCTCGCGTTTACCTGGATACAAATTATTATACCAACAGTGGTAACTTGCTGTTCTTCTATAATAATTCATTCTTTTCTGACAGTTACCCTTCGGGCAGCAACACTTTGATAGTTAACCCCGTATACGCAAATTCTCCCTATACAATTGCAGGTACCTTCCTCGGCTCGGATTCGAGCTCGGTTGAAGCTTATCTGGTAGCGCTTGGCGCAATCGATTCCGATTTTGCTGACAAGCACGAGTTCTTTAACGTTTCTTATATATTTGACGGTTCAAGCTATAACCAGAAGTTTGATGGCAACAAATGGTTCTGCGAATTTGACCTTACCGTTAAGGAAGATGCTAACGGTGCAGGCGACCTCTTCGCAGTTGAAGAAACAACTCTTTCTCCTTCGTTCCCTTACGGACGTATTAACGTTCCCAAGGGTGAATACAACGAAAAAGTTGCAGGCGTTGCTTCTATGGCAAACTGGGAAGCAACTCTCAACTACACAAGCAACCCCGTAACGCTTTATAACAATGCTGTTAAAGTGTCATTCGATGTTGTAAACGGCGAATTCCCCGATGGCACAACAACTAAGAGTTTCGAAGGCGAATCAGGCACAGCTCTTTCAGTTGACAATCCCACAAGAGCAAAGTATACCTTCAAGGGATGGACTGTTAAGGGCGGCGACGGCTCAATCGCTGATGTTACAGCTTATCCCGCAACTTCAACAGAATATGTTGCAGTTTGGGAAGAAATCGAAACAGACAAAGAAACTCTTCACCTTGAAACGAAGTTCTACAGAAATATCGGAACAGAAGCTGAACCCAACTGGGTTTATACCGAAAAAGCCAAGCGCGGCGAGGCTTTGAGGGCAAGAATCTTTGTAGATACCTCTTATTACACCAACGCCGGTGATATCATTGTTTTCTTTGATAATAAGTTCTTCACCGATACTTATCAGATCGGTCATAATGAGCTCACAATCAATAACGAAACAGGTTCAGCAGTTACAAACGGTGTTAAGGGTTCATTTGCAAAACTGACAAGAAACAGTTTGGAAATTGAAAGTCTTATAAATTACGGCTACATCACATCTTCCTTTGCGGAAGAAAACACTGCATTCACAATCGAATACAGCTTTGATGCAAACGGCAGCAAGTTTGTTGTTAATGATTGGCAGACTGATGAAGACGGAACAGTTAAGATTGCAGATGATTCAGATGAATGGATCTTCGAGTTTGAGCTTCAGGTTAGCTCCTCCGCTTCCGGCGAAGACTATTTCTGGATTGAACCCAAGACCATAATGAATCCTGATGAAGGCAGCGATGCATACATCAACATTCCTCTCAGCAAAAATGGTGACATAAACACTAACAACACCCCGTTGTTCCTTGTTGATGTTGATGAAACTGTTGTTAACAATCCCGTTTCGCTTGAAACAAGCATCACTCTTGACGCAGACAAGGGCACATTCGTTGAAAACAGCTCTGATATCCTTGTTCTCGAAGGTATGGTAGGCGACACTGTTATCGCTCCTCAGGAACCCACCAAAGACGGTTACACCTTCATGGGTTGGGTTGATGAAAACGGCGATGCAGCTGAAATCCCCGCAACAATGCCTTATGAAGAAATCACTCTTACTGCTGTTTGGCAGCCGCAGGTTAATATCTCCTTCGATACAGACGGCGATGTTAACACACCTGCTGACATAACCAGAGTGGAAACAAGCGGTCAGCCCTTCGTTGCTCCTGCTGATCCCACTAAGGAAGGTTATGAATTTGTTGGTTGGACAAAGGACGACACTCTTGCAACATTTACAGGCCTTGATCCTGTATATCCCGATACAGACAGAACATATTACGCTCTGTATGATGTAGTTGAATATACCGTAACATATTATGTGCGTGATATCGACACTCTCGAGTATGTTCTTGTAACAGAAATTCCCGTTGCATACGGCGACAAGGTTCCCGCTGTTCCTTCAACCTACAAGGCTCCCGAAGGATATTCGGTTGGCAAGTCATACACCAACGGTTCGCTTACTGCAGAGCTTCCTGCCAATGCAACAATGCCTGCAGCTGACATGGATATCTACTTCAAGCTCGTTCCCAACGAGTATGATGCAATCTTTGATGCAAACGGCGGCGCATGGGCAGACGGTACTGACAAGCAGACAGTTAAAGCTACTTATGATTCTCAGATTACCGCTCCCGAAGCTCCCATCAGAGAAGGTTATGAATTCACAGGTTGGACTCCCGACGTTGCTATCATGGACGAAGAAGGCAAGACCTTCATCGCCAACTGGGATGAAAAGGTTTACAATGCTGTTTATAAGGTTGACGGTTCTGTTTACGAGCAGTACGAAGTTGAATTCGGTGCACCCGTCGACAAACCCGCAGATCCCTATAAGGAAGGCTATACTTTCATAGAATGGTCACCTGCAGTTGACGCAACAATGCCGGCACACGATACCGAATACATCGCAGTATTTGATATTAACTCACACGATGCAACATTCGATCCCGGCGAAGGCGGTTGGCCCAAAGTTGATGACGAAGGCAACCCCGTTGTTGACGAAAACGGCAAACCCGTTATCGATTCAACAGATAAGGTTATTGAAGACATCGACTACAACGCACCTATTGATAAACCCGCAGATCCTGTTAAGGAAGGTTATGTATTCGGCGGTTGGGAACCCATTCCCGACACTATGCCTGATAAGGACACAACCTATACAGCAACATGGAATCCCGCAACAGATACACCTTATGTGGTTGAAATCTATACAATGGACACAGACGGCATAAGCTATAAGCTGACCGATACACAGAACAAGACCGGCACAACCGGCGCTGTTATCGACCTTGCAGTAAGTGCTCCCACAAACTTCAGCATTGACACCGAGAAGAGCACATACGATAATAAGGTAACAATTGCAGCTGACGGCTCAACAGTTGTAACCGTTTACTACGCAAGAGATTCTTATACAATCACTTTCGACGGTAACTACGGCACTGTTGACAACGAAGCTTCAATTTCAAAAGTATACTATTACGGCGCATCAGTAGCAGTTCCCACTACAAACAGAACAGGCTACACCTTCACAGGTTGGAAGGATGCAGACGGCAAAGACGTTATCGTTAACATCACTGCAACTGCTGATGCAACCTACATTGCTCAGTGGGATGTAAACGAATACACCATTACATTCAATACCGATGGCGGCACAGAATTCGCTCCCATCACTCAGGATTACGGCACAGATATTGAAGATCCCGGCAAGCCTCAGAAGGAAGGTTATACCTTCGATAAGTGGGTTGACGAGAACAACAATGACGCTACCGTTCCCACCGTAATGCCCGATAAGGATACAACCCTCAAGGCAATATGGACAATTAACTATTACGATATCAGCCTTGATGCTGAAGGCGGCAAGCTTGCAAACGGCAACGAAACTTATGCAGCAACAGACGTAGCTTACGATACAGACCTTGCTGCCTACGGCGTTCCCATGGGCGAACCCACCAAGACAGGTTATACCTTCCTTGGCTGGTCAGAAACCGAAGGCTCAGAAACAGCTGAAATCGATGAAATTCCCGCAACAATGCCTGCTGATGACATCATCTATTATGCAGTTTGGGATGTAAACGAATACACCATTACATTCAATACCGATGGCGGCACAGAATTCGCTCCCATCACTCAGGATTACGGAACAAACGTTACCGATCCCGGCAAGCCTGAGAAGGAAGGTCATACCTTCGAAAAATGGGTTGACGAAAACGGCAACGAAGTTTCCGTTCCTACCACAATGCCTGAAAAGAATGTAACCCTTAAGGCAATTTATACTACAAATTCGTATAAGGTAACATATTCAGGTGAAGGTGTCACAACAACCGAATATGACGTAGCTTATGGTGCAGCAATTCCCGTTCCCGCTGTTCCCACAAGAACCGGTTACACATTCGGCGGCTGGCTTGAAAAGACAAGCAGCAAGTACAACACCGATTACACCTCAATGCCTGCAAACGATCTTGAGTTCGTTGCTCAGTGGAACAACATTCAGGGTGTTAAGTATTACTTCGATGTTTACAAGATGGGCGTTGACGGCAAGTATCCCGATACTCCCGAACGTTCAACACTTGTTGGCGAAGCTAATGCAACTGCAACAGTTGAATATGAAGTTCCCAAGGGCTTCAAGCTTGAAAGCTATGAGCTTTCAGGTACAGTCAGTGCAGACTTGGCAAATCCCCTTGTTCTCTATGCAAAGGTTGCAAGAGAAGAATATGATTTCGTTGCATACTTAGAAAAGGGTTCAACAACAGTTGTTGCAAAAGGCACATATCTCTTTGAGGCTCCTGTAGCTGCTGTAGGCACTCCCACAAATCCCGGTTATGTATTTGACGGTTGGGTATACGAAGACGGCACTGCCGCAGAAATTCCCACAGCAATGCCCGCAAATGACGTAACTGTTTATGCAACATGGGTTGAAGACGAATTCACAGCATCATTCGATGCCGGCGAAGGCGAATTCCCCAATGGCGACAAGGTTGTAACAGATGACGTTACCTTCGGCGAGGATATTGAAGCTCCTGCTCAGGAGCCCGTAAGAGACGGCTATGAATTCGTCGGTTGGGCTCCCGCAGATATCGAGAATCCCACTGAGGATGATGTTGTTAAAGATTACGGCAAGATGGACGAAGACGGTGAAGATTTCCAGGCTGTTTGGGTTAAGAATGTTTACACAGTTAACTTCTATGACTATGTTCCTGTTGACGGTGACGAAAGACAGACTCCGATGAATGCAGAGCTTGTTATCGTTCCTTCACCCAAATATGAAAACGGTGAGAAGATTGTCTTCCCCTCAACTGCAGACCTCTATGAATATGATCATTATGTATTCAAGGGATGGACAGATGCTGAAGGCGTTAAGATTTATAACGAAGAATCCGTAATCAACTTTGTTGATACCGACAACGTAATCGCAGGCACAGAGCTTGTTAACGGAACGGACGGAAGCATCAACTTCTATGCAGTTTACGAAAGAGTTAAGGTTATGCTCATTCCCGAGCAGAGTCCTGCAACACCCGGATTTACTGTAACAACAATAATTGACAGAGGCAGTGAAGAAAACACTGTTGACGATTATGTTGACGGCGAAAGCGTATGGTTTGTATACGGCCTTCAGACAAAGCTTAAAGAAACCAAGCTTCTTAACGATTATATCGATGTTCAGGGCGACGGCCGAATTGAAATCGAGTATCGTAAGAAGGACGATGGCAGCACTTTTGAGCCTTATACCGGCACAGGTACTGTTATCAACGTTTATGATAACGTTACAGATGAACTTGTTGAAAGCTTCTATATCGTTATTTTCGGCGACCTTGACGGCGACTCATATATTAAAGCTGCTGACGCAGACATTGCCGACCAGGAAGCTCTTGGTTATACACACTGGAGTAAGACAGCTCCCGTATTTAAGGACGATTACAGACCGTATATGCATAAGGCTGCTGATGTAGGCGAAAACCGTACAGGTAAAATAGACACTGCTGATGCTCTTATCATTGAAGAAAGAGCTCTCGGTTATTGCTACATTGATCAGACAGACGCTTCGGTTATCGAAAGACTCTAATTAAAAGAGCCCCCGGCGAAAGCCGGGGGCTTTGTTCATGCAATCCCTTCAAAAAAAGCAAACCGCCGTTTCCTCTTTGGCGAGGTTACAGCGGTTTGTTGTTTTAATCTTCGAGAATAGCTCGTTTATATTTTTGGAGAAGTTTTCTTGCAAGCTCAACTGTGTTTTCTTCGCTCGGGGCTTCCGGGTCAGCGGTTGAAAGCCATTTCTTTTCAAATTCAGCATAGTTTTTATAAAATTGATTGCCCCTGTATATGTTTCTTTCACAGTGCTGCTTGCGGGTTGTGGTTGAGAATCTTCTGCGTTTGGGAAATTCGTAGGCAAGCCTTTCAAAAAAGCTTTGCCAACGTTTTGAATAGTATGTCTTAATAAGTCCGCCCCATTCTTTCCAGGCGTAATCATAGTTGACTGTATTTGAGATAGGTCCCCACAGTGTGATTTGAGTGAGCAGATTAAGTTCAAAATTCTGTTGGTCTTTCTCGGTGAATGCAAGCTCGCGTGCTTCTTTAAGATGCTCATGAAGAGTCAGTTCAGGTCTTGTCTGAAGCAAGCTGTCAATCTCATCGCAGATTTTCAGAAAAGCATTTGACGAACGCTCAAAAATGTTTACATCTCTGTTCTCAAAGCCATACATTGCCTTGTCATAAAGATTTGAAACATAGTTGCTGAGAACCTGGCGAACAAGGTCGCAGGCGTCAAAAGCAAAACCGTCTTTTGTTGCATTTTCCGAGCTCAGCAGAAGCTCGGCTGCGCGGTAAAGAGTTTTGTTATCATAACGAAGCTCTCTGAAATCGTTCGGCGCGGTGTGACGAAGCTCGGTTGCGGGCCTTGCGCAGATGGCAGAGCCTGTTTCTCTTTCAACGCATTTTTCGCTGTAGCAGCTTTCTTTCAAAAGCATCATTGAATCGACGAGACATTTTTCCTTGCTGCCGTAGCGGCGGTAAGCATAGTCTTTAAGCCATATGTCAAGGTCAATGGCAGTCGGTTCGGTAAGCATTTGGAAAGCAAGATCATAATAAAGCGGATTTTGAAAAATTCCTTCCATGAAAAGCCCCGTGCCGCTGCAATTATCGCATTCAAGCGATGCATATGCGTTATCGGCAAGAGCTTTTATGCTGCCGTGGAGTGTGTTTCTGTCACCGAAGTTGTGGATGTTGCCGAGAACGAATTCATAACCCCAGAAACAGTCATGTTCTTTATATTTTGTGCCGTCAATGTCAAGAATAAGGAGTCTTTCTTTCGGAACGGCTTTTACAATCTGCTCGCGGAGGGACCAACTTTGCATAACCCAAACGGAATCCTTATCGAATTCCTTATACATGGTGTCAATTGCTCTGCCGACTTTCCAAAGATAATCTCTTGTTTTAATTGACGGAGCATTTTCATGGAACGGGTCGCAAGCATAGTAATGATACGCCCCGAAAAGCTGACGCTGTTTTTCAAGCAAAGCAGTGCCGAATTTTTTGAAAACGGGGTCTGTCGGGTCAAGCTGATATGTGATGGGGAAATTGCACCATGAGGGAACCATCCGAAGTTTTACTTTGTTAAAAAGCTTGGTTATGGTTGAAGGCACTGTTCCCGCAAATCCCTGCTGGATGGGAGTCATACCAAGCTCAACTTCACGGTCAATTATTTTTTTGCCGAGTTCAAGGCGGCTTTCGATATATTTAACGTCCGTGAGGCTGAAATATCCTGTTATGTTTGTCATGAGCTGCCAGGGCCAGAAGCCGGGGCCGGAAATGAATGAAAGAGCTCCTGTTTCGCTATAGGTGAAATCTCTCATGGTGTAATACCAGACCGCTTCGCTGCCGACAACGGAGAGCGGCATGTTGATGCCGTTCATTGCCATGAAATCAATCTCTTTTTCCCACTTATCCCACTTCCAATAAGCGAAGGAGTAACCAAGGGTGCAATAATTCATGAAAGCGCGTCTTTTTTGCTGAATCACCTTGGAAAGCTTTCCGTCAAAAAGAGGAGCGTTGGTTACCGAAATCTCGCGGTTGCCGCAGTGAGAAAGGTTAACCCCGCAGTAGGCTTTGAGATATGCATAGTAACCCATTGCCTGACTTATTTTGCAATTGCCGCAAATAACAATCTTTCCGTTTTCGCAGAAAACTTCATAAGTGTCTTTTCCTTCTTTGGGCTCGATTTCACGAAGCTCAAACATATCTGCAATTTCGGGAGTATTTCTTAAAATAAGATTCTTCATTATATCACCTAATAAAACAAAGCATAATATTATATAATTATATATTAATTTTATATTATAAGCAAGGTTTTTCTTTGATTTAACAAATTGTTTATCATTTTTTGCTTGCATTATGCTAAAATAAGCAGAACGGACACTATTTTTTTGTGAAAAATATGAAATAAACCTTTACACTTTGCTTTAAATAAAGTAAAATATATAATATATAATTTTCAGTAATTTTAAAGGGGTGCTTATATATGAAACCGGTTTATAATCGTATCCTTCTCAAGCTCAGCGGTGAGGTGCTTTCGGGCGGGAAGGGTCATGGTTTTGATTTTGACACAATAACCTCCATTTGTTCTGCCGTTAAAAAGGTAACGGAGCTTGGTGTTGAAGTAGGCCTTGTTGTCGGCGGCGGCAATTTCTGGAGAGGACGTTCGGGCGGCAGCATGGACAGAACGCGTGCAGACCATATAGGAATGCTTGCAACTGTTATGAACTCACTTGCTCTTGCTGATTCTCTTGAGCAACTCGGCGTTACTGTCAGAGTTCAAAGTGCAATCGAAATGCATCAGATAGCAGAAACTTATATCAGAAACAAAGCTGTGCGCCATCTTGAAAAGGGCAGGGTTGTTATTTTCGGCAGCGGAACAGGTAACCCGTTCTTCTCAACCGACACATGTGCAGCACTCAGAGCGGCAGAAATCAAAGCAGATATTATTTTCAAAGCAACCAATGTTGACGGCGTATATGACAAGGATCCCAACAAATTTGCAGATGCCGTCAAATATGATGTTGTTACTCACAGCGAGGTTCTTGAAAAAGACCTTAAGGTTATGGATTCAACGGCAGCATCTCTTTGCCGTGACAATAATATTCCGATTCTTGTTTTCAATCTTGAAGACCCCGAGAATATCGTCAGAGCTATTCTTGGAGAAAACATCGGAACAATAGTTAAGGAGGGCTAAACTTATGGAAAAAGTTTTTGCAATGGCAGAAGAAAAAATGGGAAAGACCGTCAATGCGCTCAATGCCGAATATTCATCAATGAGAGCCGGCAGAGCAAACGCATCGGTTCTTGATAAAATCAGAGTTGACTATTACGGAACACCGACCCCCATCAATCAGATGGCTGCGGTTTCTGTTGCAGAGGCAAGAATTCTTAACATTCAGCCTTGGGACAAATCAACCCTTCACGCAATTGAAAAGGCAATTCAGACTTCTGAAATCGGCATCAATCCTCAGAATGACGGAACAACCATCCGCCTTGTTTTCCCTCAGATTACCGAAGAACGCCGTAAGGACCTCTGCAAGGACGTTAAGAAGATGGCTGAGGAATCAAGAGTTTCTATCCGCTCAACCAGACGTGACTGCATCGACAAGGTTAAAAAGATGGAAAAAGCTTCCGAGATAACAGAGGATGACCTTAAGAATGCAGAAAAGAAAATTCAGGATTTGACAGATAAGTATATCAAACAGATTGACAAAGCAGCAGAAGCTAAAGAGAAAGATATCATGGAAATCTGATTGATACAAAGGATTTCAAGAAACAGGGCGGGGGCTTGCTCCCGCCTTACAGTAATTTTAAGGTGGCGGTTAAAATGACGAAGGAAATGCTTGAAAACATCGTTCTTCCAAAGCACATAGGCGTAATTATGGACGGTAACGGCAGGTGGGCAAAGCAAAGAGGCCTTAAGCGAAGCGAAGGTCATAAAGCGGGAGCTGAAGTTTTTCGCGCAATCTGCAACTATGCGTCAGAGCTTGGTATAGAGTGCATGACCTTTTACGCATTTTCAACCGAAAACTGGAAACGTCCCGTCGAAGAGGTTTCGGCGATAATGAATCTTTTCAGAGATTATTTGTTTGAGGCTCAGGAAAGGGAAGAAGAAAATAAAGCAAAGGGCATGCGCATTCGCTATATTGGCGACAGAGCGGCTCTGCCCGAAGATATCGTTAATATGATTAGCCGGCTTGAAAAGAGTTCAGCTGATAAAAATTGTATCACTATAAACCTTGCCGTTAACTATGGCGGCAGAGATGAGTTGCTCCACGCCTTCAAGACTATTGCGCAAAAGGTGGAAACGGGTGAGCTTAAAGCCCGGGATATAACTTTGAAAGATATTGACGGCAATCTCTACACCGCGGGTCAGCCTGACCCTGATTTGATTATCCGACCCAGCGGCGAATACCGTCTTTCCAATTTCCTTATCTGGCAGGCAGCCTATTCGGAATTTTGGTTTTCCGACATACTCTGGCCTGATTTCACAACCGATGATTTGGATAAGGCGATTATAGAATACAGCAAGAGAAACAGACGCTTCGGTGGCGTATGATTTCCGATTTGAATTTTAAGGGAGTTGATTGAAAAATATTTGTTATATAATTTTTATCTGAATTGAGAGTGAAAAATATGAAAGTCAGAATAATAACAGGTCTTATATGCGCGTTTATTGTAATAATGCTTCTCGTGTTCACGGGTCTGGGTTATCTGGGCGTTATGAGCATACCGATGGGAGCCATTGCGGCAATTGCGGCATATGAAATAATGCGCGTTTCAAAGTGTAAAAACAAATTATTAACAGCGGTTTCGATGGTTGCGGCGGCGATTGGTCCCGCTTATGTGGATTTTAATCTGCAACAGTATATACCCGTTCCGCTTTCGGTGGTAATTGTCATTTATACGGTAGCGTTGCTTATCATAATGCTCAAACACTATGAAACAACAAAGTTCGAACATGTTGTGTTGGCTTTGTTCGGTTCGCTGTTTATTCCGGGTTCTCTAGGCACGTTTTTTAAGGTGAGAGACCTCTGTGTTGATTATCCCGAATATTTTCAGCGTTCCCATTGCGTATTGCTTATTTTATGCGCAATGTATTGTGCATGGATGACGGATACGGGTGCTTATTTTGTTGGCAGTAAGTTTGGCAAACGCAAGCTTGCACCGAAAATCAGCCCCAAAAAGTCGGTTGAAGGTGCAATCGGAGGAGTTGTGATAAACGGATTTTTCTGTGTGTCATCCTTCTTGGTTTGTGATAAGTTTTTCTTCCATCTTGATACATTGAATGTCTGGATGGTGCTTGCCGGCTCTGTAGTTCTTTCCGTTCTCGGCATGTGCGGCGACCTTTCTGCCTCCGTTATCAAGAGAAACTTCGGCGAAAAAGATTTTGGCAATCTTTTCCCGGGTCACGGCGGCGTGCTTGACAGAATTGACAGTTTCCTTGTTACAATGCCTGCGCTTTATGTAATTATTGAAATTGCGCTTGCTTTTGCGGCAAAATAACTTTTAAGGATTGATATTTATGACCAAAACCCTTGCCGTTCTCGGCTCAACGGGCTCAATAGGAGTTCAGGCGCTTGAGGTCGCTCAGCTTATGGGCTTTGAAATTGCTGCATTAACGGCAAACTCAAGAGTTGATATAATTGAAGAACAAATAAGAAAATTCAATCCGAAAATTGCAGCTGTTGCCGATGAAAAAGCGGCAGCGGATTTAAAAATAAAGGTTGCCGATACTTCAACAACCGTGCTTTCGGGCTCAGAGGGTGTTGAAGAATGTGCGCGCTGCGGAGCAGACACCGTGCTTAACAGCATTGTCGGCATTGCAGGTCTTGCTCCGACTCTTGCGGCTATAGAGCAGGGCAGCAATATTGCACTCGCCAACAAAGAAACCCTTGTTGCAGGCGGTAAAATAGTTCTTGATGCTGCGGCGAGAAAGGGCGTTTCGATTCTTCCGGTTGACAGCGAGCATTCGGCTATTTTTCAGTCACTTCAGGGTTGCCAAAGCCCGAAACAGATAAAAAGACTCATTCTTACAGCTTCGGGCGGTCCGTTTTTCGGCAAAAGCAAGCATGAGCTTGCAAAGGTAACTCTTGCCGAGGCACTTAACCATCCTAATTGGAGCATGGGTGCAAAAATAACCATCGACTCTGCTACAATGATGAACAAGGGCTTGGAGCTTATCGAAGCCGCATGGCTTTTCGGAATGAAGGCTGCGGATATTGATATTCTTGTTCACAGGCAGAGCATCGTTCACTCACTTGTTGAATACGTTGACAATTCGGTGATTGCTCAGCTCGGAGTGCCCGATATGCGCATCCCGATTCAGTATGCTCTTACTTATCCGGACAGGTTTGAAAGCCCCGTCAGGCAGCTTGACCTTGCCGAAGCGGCAATGCTTACCTTTGAAAAGCCGGATTATGAAACCTTTTCCTGCATAAACTTATGTAGAGAGGCATTTGAAAAAGGCGGTCTTTTTCCTGCGGCGGTCAACGCCGCAAACGAAAAGGCAAACGAGCTTTTCAGAAACGGGAAAATTTCTTTCCTTGATATTCCGAGAGCTGTGGAGTCCGTTTTCGAATGCGTTAAAAACAGCGAAAATTATACTCTTGAGCAGGTCTTTGAAACCGATAAGGCTGCCCGAGAGGCAACAGAAAGGTTATTTATATGAAAATCATTCCGCTTATAACCGCGGCTGAGGTCTGGGGGAAAGCTTGGCCGATTCTTATAGCCATTGTTTTTTTCGGGCTGTTAATATTCTTCCATGAACTGGGTCATTTTACCTTTGCCAAGCTTTTCAAAGTAAAGGTTAATGAATTTGCCATGGGTATGGGGCCGACTCTTTTTAAATTTAAAAAGGGTGAAACCAAATATGCTCTTCGGCTTTTTCCGATAGGCGGCTTTGTCAGCATGGAGGGCGAGGATGAAGACAGCGAAAACGAGCGAGCTTTTTGCAACAGGCCGACATGGCAGCGTTTTATAATTGTTGCTGCAGGCGGCACGGTTAACCTCATTATCGGTGTTATCATTGTTGCAATTATGCTTTCGCAGACAAATCTTATAGGTTTGCCGCAAATCCATTCATTCCATGAAAATGCTGTCAGCAGCGAGTATTTGCAGCCGGGCGACAGAATCAAAGAAATAAACGGCAAAAATGTTTATTCGGAATATGACCTGAGCTTTCTTATGTCAAGAGATAAAGACGGTGTTATTGATTTTGTTGTTGAAAGAGAAGGCGAAAAGGTTGAGCTTAACGGTGTTAAGTTTGATACTTTTAACAATAACGGAACACTTACAATTGTTTATGACTTCATAATTCAAGGTGTTAAGCCTACATTCCTGAATGTTGCAAAAAATTCGGTTCTTGAATCCGTTTCAATCGGCAGAATAGTCTGGATCAGCTTGCTCGATCTCGTTACGGGTCAGTACGGTCTCAGCGACCTTTCGGGCCCGATAGGAACCGTTTCTTATATTGCCGATGCAGCGCAGACCTCTGTTGAACAAACGGATTACACTTATTTGCTGACTCTTATGGCGATGATAGCAATTAACATCGGCCTTTTCAATCTTCTTCCGCTTCCCGCGCTTGACGGCGGCAGACTTTTCTTTATGGCGATTGAAATAATTTTCAGAAAGCCCGTTCCTAAAAAATATGAGGGCTGGGTTCATGCCATCGGTCTTGTTTTGCTCATGATTCTCATGGTTGTTATTTCCTTCAGTGATATTCTCAGGCTGATAAGAGGTGGATAATATGCAAAGGCGTCAAAGCAAAAAGGTTAGGGTCGGTAATATTTATGTCGGCGGCGATTCGGCAATAACCGTTCAGTCAATGCTCAACCGCCCCGCTTCCGATATTGAAGGCAGCGTTAAACAAGCTGTTGAGCTTGAAAAGGCAGGCTGCGAAATAATCAGAGCTGCCGTGCCGGATATGGCGGCGGTTAAGCTTATCGAAAGGCTTAAAGAGAATTTAAGTGTTCCCGTTGTTGCGGATATTCATTTTGACTACCGCCTTGCTCTTGCAAGCCTTGAAGCGGGTGTTGACAAAATCAGAATAAATCCGGGCAACATCGGCTCGATTGACAGGGTGCGCGCTGTTGCAAATGCATGCAAGGCAAAACAGGTGCCAATCAGAATCGGTGTTAATTCGGGCTCGCTTGAAAAAGAATTGCTCGATAAATACGGCTCACCTTGTGCAGAGGCTCTTGCCGAAAGCGCAATGAAGCATGTTTCCCTGCTCGAAATGTGCGACTTTGATGATATTATTATTTCAATCAAATCATCAGCCGTTCAGACGATGGTTGATGCTTACAGGCTCGTTGCCGCAAAGTGTGAATACCCTCTGCATCTCGGCGTTACCGAAGCAGGTACTCATAACACGGCACTGATAAAATCCTCAATAGGAATCGGTTCTCTTTTGCTTGAAGGCATCGGAGACACAATAAGAGTTTCAATGACAGATGACCCTGTTAAGGAAGTTTCGGCAGCTAACGGAATACTCAAAGCAATCGGGCTCAAAACAGATTGCGTTGATATCGTTTCATGCCCGACCTGCGGCAGAACAAAGATTGATTTGATTTCTCTTGCAAATGAGGTTGAATCCCGCCTTTCCGGTTGCAAGAAAAACATAAAGGTTGCCGTTATGGGCTGCGCGGTTAACGGTCCCGGCGAAGCCCGCGAAGCCGACATAGGCATTGCCGGCGGTGACGGTTGTGCTCTGATATTTAAGAAGGGCGAAATAGTCTGCAAGGTTCCGGAAAACGAAGCTGTTGACAGGCTTATTGAAGAAATAGAAAGAATCTGAGGGCAGAAGTTCTGCCCTTTATTTCGGTGATATAAAAATGCTGGAAAATGCTATTCTTAATTTTATAGGTGATTATATCAATGCGGGGCTGCGCGAAATGTTTTCGGGCGGTCTTGTTGAACGTATCTTCCTTGATGAGGATACGCTGAAGCTTGATATATCAGCAAGGTTTGACAGATATGTTGAAGAAAGATTTATTGCCGCGGCTCAGAATGAAATAAAAAACGCTTTAGGAATAAACAAAGTTTCCATTAATGCCTTTTATCTTCAGAGTGCGTTTTCTGAGGATTGCATTCCTCAGCTTATCGGTGCAATGAAAGATAATATTGCCGCTGCGAACGGATTCCTTGAGAATGCGAGATTCAAATTCAATGAAAACAATATAGAAATATCTGTTTTCAACGGAGCAGATATTCTTTGCGATGCAGGAGCCAAGGAGTTTCTTGCCAAATACATAAAAGAGCATTTCGGTATTGCGGTAACCGTTGAAATAAAAGGGGAGTCAGCAGCAAAACTCGATTCGCCCGAATATGTTCAGATGCAGAAAGACGGCATCAAGATTGATGTTACTGCCGTTAGCGAGCCCGCAAAGCCGAAAAAGGCGGTGCTTGAATATGATGACTTGCCGATTTCTCTTACCAACGCAAAAGTTATTTACGGCAATAAAATCAAGTCAAAGCCCGTTCCTCTCAGCGGTGTTTCGATTGAAGACGGCAACGTCACTGTTTGGGGCAGAGTATTTTCGCTCGATGTCCGCGATACCCGCGACGGCAAGAGAAAAATCATTAATTTTAATATTACGGATAAAACAAATTCATATACTGTCAAGATTTTTGAAGCTTCGCAAAACTGCGAGCAGCTTGTTGCAAATATTTCCGACGGCAAAAACATCATGCTTCGCGGCCATGTTGAGTATGACGATTATATCAAAACCTACTGCATAAAGGCAACCTCAGTCATGCTTATCGATGTTGTTGAAGAGAAGGATACCGCTGAAGAAAAGCGTGTTGAGCTTCACATGCATACCAATATGTCGGCAATGGACGGCATGACAGGCGCAGCAAAGCTGATTGCAAGGGCCGCAAAATGGGGCCACAAGGCTGTGGCGATAACCGACCACGGTGTTGTTCAGGCATTTCCCGAAGCTGCGGCTGCTGCCAAGAAAAACGGTATCAAAGTTATTTACGGCATGGAAGGATATTTTGTTGACGATTCCGTCAAAATAATGACAGGCGATTCGGACATGCCCGTTGACGGCACTTTCATTATCTTTGATGTTGAAACAACAGGGCTGAGAACTGACAGAGTGCGCCTTACCGAAATCGGCGCGGTCAAGTATGTTGACGGTGTTGAAAAAGCAAGATTTCAGACCTTTGTTAATCCCGAATGTCCGATTCCCGCAAAGATAACTCAGCTTACGGGAATTGATAACCGAATGGTTGCCAATGCGCCCAAGGAAGCAGAAGCTGTCCGCAAGTTCTTTGAATTTTGCGGCAACGGCGTTCTTGTTGCGCATAATGCAACATTTGACACCAATGTTTTGAAGCATACCTGCCGCAGAAACGGCATTGAATATAAATTCTCTCATATCGATACTCTCGTTTTGGCGCAGAGTCTTGTTGACGGCATTAAAAATTACAAGCTTGACTCTCTTCAGAAGCATTTCAAACTGCCTTCTTTTGACCATCACAGAGCGGATGAGGATGCGGGTGCGCTTGCGGGAATTTTTGAAAAACTGCTTGAAATATGCAAGGAAAACGGTGTTGAAAAAGTTTCTGATATCAACGAAAAAATTCCGCTTAATAAAAAGCGCTTGCCGACTTATCATATAATTCTTCTTGCAAAGAACAAAATCGGCTTAAAGCATCTTTATCAGCTTATTTCAAAATCAAATCTTGATTATTACTACCGCCATCCGCGAATTCCCAAGAGTGAGCTTTTGGCTCACAGAGAGGGTCTTATCATAGGCAGTGCCTGCGAAGCAGGTCAGCTTTATCAGGCAATTTTTATGGGCAGACCCAAAGAGGATTTGCTTGAAATGGCGTCAATGTATGACTATCTTGAAATCCAGCCCAACGGCAACAATGCCTTCATGCTTCGCGACGGAACGGTTGATTCCGAAGAAGAGCTTAACGAAATCAACAGAAGAATTATTCACCTTGCCGATGAGCTCAACATTCCGGTTGTTGCAACCGGTGACGTTCATTTCCTTGAGGAAAGCGACAAAATTTACAGAGAAATTCTCATGGCGGGTCAGGGATTTAAGGATTCGGCAGAGCAGGCTCCGCTTTACCTGAGAACAACTCAGAATATGCTTAGTGAATTTGCATATCTCGGCGAAGATACCACATATGAGGTTGTTGTTAAAAATCCCAACCTTATTGCGGATATGTGCGAAGAAATCAAGCCCATTCCCGACGGAACCTATCCTCCGAAAATTGAAGGTGCGGATGATGAGCTTCGCAAAATCTGTTATGACAGAATGGAAGCCTATTACGGCTCTCCGCTGCCCGAATATATCGGCGAAAGGCTTGAAAAAGAGCTCGATTCAATCATCAAAAACGGCTTCGGTGTTCTTTATATTATCGCTCAGAAGCTTGTTTGGAACTCCATGGATCACGGTTATTACGTCGGCTCCAGAGGTTCTGTAGGTTCGTCTTTCGTTGCATTTGCGGCGGGCATTTCCGAGGTTAATCCGCTTGTGCCGCACTATATCTGCGAGGAGTGCAAACACAGCGAGTTTTTCTATAAAGGCGAATATGGCTCAGGTTACGACATGCCTCCCAAGGATTGCCCTGTTTGCGGTAAGCCTATGTACCGCGACGGTCACGACATTCCGTTTGAAACTTTCCTTGGATTCTATGGTGACAAACAGCCGGATATCGACCTTAATTTCTCCGGCGAATATCAGTTCTATGCCCACAGATATACCGAAGAGCTTTTCGGCAAAACCCATGTTTTCAAGGCGGGAACAATCGGCACTCTTGCCGATAAAACCGCTTTCGGATTTGTTAAAAAATGGGCAGAGGAAAAGGGCATTGTTCTTTCGAGGGCAGAGGAAGATCGTCTTGTTCAGGGTTGTGTCGGCGTTAAGAGAACAACGGGTCAGCATCCCGGCGGCATGGTTGTTGTGCCTGCCGATATGGATGCGGAGGATTTCACCCCCATTCAGCACCCTGCCGATGATGCCGATTCCATTCACAGAACAACCCATTTTGATTTCCATTCGCTTCACGATACCATCCTGAAGCTTGATAACCTCGGCCACGATGTTCCCACGCTCTATAAGCATCTTGAGGATATGACGGACACCAACGTTATGAAAATCGACATCTGCGACCCGAAGCTATATGAGTTGCTCACAACTCCCGAGCCGCTTGGTGTAACAGCAGAGGATATAGATTGCGAAACAGGAACTCTTTCGCTTCCTGAGCTCGGAACTCCGTTTGTGCGCCAGATGCTGATTGAATCCCAACCGAAGAACTTTTCGGACATGCTCCAGATTTCGGGTCTTTCCCACGGAACCGATGTTTGGATAGGCAATGCGCAGGATCTCATCAAAAACGGTACTTGCACCATTTCAGAGGTTATAGGAACGCGTGACAACATCATGGTTTACCTTATCAACAAGGGTGTTGAAAAGGGCATGGCATTTAAGATTATGGAAATCGTCAGAAAGGGCAAAGCAACCTCGCTTCTGACAGATGAGCACAAGAAGGAAATGCTTGACCACGGAGTTCCCCAGTGGTATCTCGATTCCTGCATGAAGATTAAATATATGTTCCCCAAGGCTCATGCGGCGGCATACGTCAGCGCGGCAATGCGTCTTGCGTGGTATAAGCTTTATAAGCCTGTTGAATATTATGCAACTTATATGACTGTTCGCGGTGAAGATATTGACACAGCAACTGTTCTTAAGGGCAGGGCAGCAGTCAGAGAAAAAATGGATGAGATAAGTGCCAAGATGAAAATCAAGGCGGCAACAGCCAAGGAGGAAGGCACTTTTACTTCCCTTCAGGTAATTAATGAAATGATGGCAAGAGGTGTTGAACTTCTGCCGATTGATATTTATAAATCAACTGCAAACCGTTATGTTATTGAGAACGGAAAAATCCGTTTGCCTTTCTCAGCGATTGCGGGCTGCGGCGGCAGGGCTGCCGAGGGTCTTGAAAATGCAAGAAATGACGGCGGCGGTGAATTCCTCTCAATCGAAGATTTCCAGATGCGTTCGGGTGCGTCAAAAACAATTATTGCGGCTCTTGAAGAAGGCGGCGCATTTGAATCGCTTCCCAAATCAACACAGCTTAGTTTCTTTTAAATACTTTCAGGAGCGGAGGTGAGGTGCACATGAAGAAAAAAATCCCGATTCGTCAGCGTGCGTGGTATAAGCTTGACAATGCCGCAAAGGTTTTTCCCGGGCAGAATTCGTCCTCATGGTCAAACAGCTTCAGGCTGTCTGCAACGCTGACCGAAAAAATAGACCCGCAACTGCTTGAAAAAGCGGTCAGAATGGTCATGCCGCGTTTTCCGACTTTTGACGTCAGAATGCGAGCAGGTTTTTTCTGGCATTATCTTGAAAAGAATCCTTACGGTGCACCGCCCGTGCTTCCCGATATAGCTAATCCGTGTCAGAGATTCAAATGGAAAGAAAACAACGGTTATCTTTTCAAGGTTTATTATTATGAAAACCGTATTTCCGTTGAGTTTTATCATTCCGTAACCGACGGCTACGGAGGGGCATGTTTCTTTATGACTCTTGTTGCAGTCTACCTTCGTCTGACGGGCAAAGATATTCCGTGCGGCGATACTGTATTTGATATAAACGAAAAGCCCAAACCCGAAGAGGCGGAGGATTCATATTCAAAAAACTGCAATTCCAAGGCAAAGGCAAAAAGAATGCAGAAGTTTGCTTATCATTTCAGAAGCGAACGTTTTCCTAAGCACTTTCTGAGTGTTACAACCGGCTATATCCCTGTTTCCGTAATAAAAGAAAAGGCAAAAGAGCATAATGTAACCGTGACCGAATATCTTGCGGCTGTTCTTCTTTTCACTTTGTATAACTTGCAGAAGCGGGAAAACAGGCGTAAAGAAAAACCTGTCGGAATTCAGATACCCGTGAACTTAAGAAGTTTTTTCGGCAGCCAAACCTTGCGCAATTTCATGCTTTGCTATACTTTCCAGATTGACCCCAATATGGGCGAATATACTCTTCCCGAAATTATAAAGCAGCTTTCCCTTTATTTACGTTTTGTCAATAACGAAAAGGAGCTTCAGGCAATGATGAAGGGGAATATGGGAATAGAGAAAAATCCGCTGATGAGAATTGTTCCGTCTTTTCTTAAAGATTTCGGTGTGGGTATGGTGTATAAAATTGCCGGAGAAAAGCAGACAAGCTGTCTGATAACAAACGTCGGTGTTCTCAGAGCTCCGAAAGAGATGGAGCCTTTTATCGAAAAGCTTTGTCTTATTACCGGCCCTGCAATGATTAACGGCGCAAGATGCGGAGTGCTTTCTTATAAGGATACTCTTGCGTTCAATTTTTCCAATATTTATAAAGATCCCGTGATTCAAAGAGAGTTTTTTACAACACTGATAAAACTCGGTATACCCGTTAAAATTGAAAGTAACAGGCATCTTATCAAAGGAGGGGAAGACTGATGTCATATTGTGTTAACTGCGGAGTGGAGCTTGAAAAAGGTTGCCCCGAATGTCCGCTTTGCGATACCCCTGTCATAAACCCAAAAGAAAAACCTGTTGAAGACAAAAAATTTGTTTATCCCGAAACAATTAATATTCCAAGTTCGCTGAGCAAAAAGTACTGGGTGTTTTTGATATCCATGATAATGCTTATTCCGAACCTTGTGATGCTCGTTCTCAACGCGTTGTTTTTTGATAATCATGTTGTGCCTTATATTTCGGGAGGATTTGCCGTTGCGTGGATATGGTTTCTTTTCCCTCTTTTATGGAAAAAAATCATGCCTATGCTGATTCTTGCAATAGATGCTCTTGCGCTTTTGACGTATCTTTACACATTCAGAATTTTCGGGGATGATTCAGGTTGGTTTGCGCTTGTTGCATTGCCTGTTGTAATTGCAATGTGGGCGCTTGGCAACGGATTCATTTTCCTTTTTAAAAAGACCAAAAGAAAATCTGTGAGAACGGCTGCTGTGCTTGGCGCAATAAATATCATGAGCTTTGTAATAGAAATATGCCTTAATATGTTTTATCTCGGCAGGCTGCAGATTCCTGTTTCTGTTGTTATAACAGCGTGCTGCATGTCGCTTATGATATTCTTCATTGTTCTCGCAAAAAGCAAAAGACTCAATGAATGGGTCAGCAGAAAGTTTTTTATGTAATCTGTAAACAGTTGAAAGGAAGAATATAACATGAAAAAAATAACAGCGGCTATTCTCGGCTTGGCAGGCGCCGCCGCAGCGGCAACAGCGGTAAAAGCAGCCCGTTATGTGCCCGAGAAAAAAGATTACGGAATTCCCACCGAAGAAAAGGTGGATGCGGCAAGATGCCGTGAACATCTTTCAAAGGCTATATCGATTCCCACAATCAGCTATCCCGACAAATCCAAAATAGACTTCACTCAGTTTGACAAGTTTCATGCTTTCCTTGAAGAAGCATTTCCACTTATTCATAAGGCTCTCAAAAAAGAGGTTGTTCAGGAAGCGAGCCTTATTTATCATTGGAAAGGCACAAGGGATGACCTTGACCCCATTGCTCTTCTTGCTCATCAGGATGTTGTTCCCATATCTGAAGGAACAGAGCAGGATTGGGAGCAGGCACCGTTCAGCGGCTATGATGACGGTGAATTTATCTGGGGCAGAGGTGCTCTTGATATGAAAAACCATCTCATCGGTGTTATGGATGCTGTTGAAACCCTTCTTGAAGAAGGTTTCCAACCCGAGAGAGATGTTTATCTTCTTTTCGGTCAGGACGAAGAAGTTGTTGCATCAGAGGACGGCGGTGCAAAGAATATTATGCGCACGCTCAAAGAAAGAGGAATTCATCTTGATTGTGTGCTTGACGAAGGCGGTGCGATTCTTCCCGTAAATGTCAAGGGCCTTATCAACGATAAAGAGCTTGTAGGTATCGGCATTGCAGAAAAAGGTTATACCGATATTGAAATCACAGTCAATTCGAAAGGCGGTCATTCTTCACAGCCTCCCGTGCATTCGGGTCTCGGTCACCTTGCAAATGTTATCAAAGACCTTGAAAACAATCAGTTTGATGCAGAACTTATGCCTTTTGTTAAAGAACTTTTCACCAACATCGGTAAAAACTGCACATATCCTGCGAGACTTCTTATGTGTAACCTTAATCTTCTTTATCCTGCGCTCAAATTCGGCATGACAAAGATTCCCGTTGCCGCTTGTCTGGTAAGAACAACAACTGCCGTAACAATGGCACAGGGTAGCCCTGCCGCAAATGTTCTTCCTCAGAAGTCAAGTGTTATTGTTAACTTCAGACAGATGCCCGGTGTAACCGTTGAGGATGTTGTAAAGCATATCCGCAAGGTTTGCAGAAACAAGGATATCGAAATTAATGTTCTTAAGGCAAAAGAAGCTTCAAAATTCTCGCCCACAGATTCAAGAGCATTTAAGATTATCAAAGAAATATGCATGCAGGATAATAAAAACAGCATTGTTGCTCCCTATCTTGTTATGGGCGGCACTGATGCCTGCTATTATGAACCCATCTGTGAGAATATCTACCGTTATGCACCTTATAAGGTCAGCGTAGGACTTCTTCGCTGCACCCACGGCACAAACGAAAGAATTCCTGTTGAGGCTGTTGCTCCTGCTGTTTCGTTCTTCAAGAAATTTATCAGAAAGGCATCTGCTGAATAATATGCATATTCTTATTGCGCCCGACAGCTTCAAAGGTACGCTCAGTGCAAGCGAGGTCTGTGATATCATCGGGCAGGCATTCAAAGATACAATAAAAAACGCAGAGATAACAAAGCTCCCTGCTGCCGACGGCGGCGAGGGGCTTTGCGCCTGTTTGCAGGCAATTATCGGCGGCAAAATAATTTCAGCCGAGGTAAGCGGAGTTGTCGGTGAAAAGATGACAGCCGAATATTTGATGCTTTCGGATAATACTGCCGTTATAGAAATGGCGGTATGTGCCGGCTTACCTCTTGCCGGCAACAAGAAAAACCCCGAAAAGGCAACAACCTTCGGGGTTGGAGAACTTATAAATCATGCCGTATCAAACGGCGCAAAATCAATCCTGCTTGGTCTCGGCGGCAGCGCAACCAATGATTGCGGCATGGGTATGGCAACGGCACTCGGCTGGAAATTTCTTGATAAAAGCGGGAATTTTTTTGTGCCGACGGGTAAAACAATGCATGAGGTAATGCGTATAATCAAGCCTGAAAACAAACTTGAAATCCCGATAACTGCAGCCTGCGATGTTGAAAACCCGCTTTTCGGAGAAAACGGAGCGGCATATGTTTTTGCGCCTCAGAAGGGTGCGGATGAAGCAATGGTAAAACGTCTTGATAGCGGTTTGTGCCACTCGGCAGATATTATAAACAAGGATTTGTTGGTTGATGTTTCGCAAATAAAAGGAGCAGGTGCGGCAGGCGGAATGGGTGCAGGAGCGGTTGCATTCTTAAATGCACAGCTCAAAAAAGGCATTGATATCCTGCTCGATACCGCTGATTTTGACAGTAAGGCTGCCGAAACGGATTTGATAATAACCGGCGAAGGCAGGCTGGATTTCCAAAGCGTTAACGGCAAGGTTGTTTCGGGCGTTGCAGAAAGAGCAAAAAAACATAGCAAAAAGGTTATCGCAATCTGCGGCAGCAGGGGAGAACGCGCGGAAGAAATAAAAAAGCTCGGTGTTTCAGAGCTCTATTTCTCGTCGGATTCCGACAAACCCTTTGACGAGATTATCAAAACCTGCAAAGAGGATTTGTATAACATAGCCATAAAGGCGGCAAAAGAAACAAGCGGCATCGTGTGATGCCGCTTGTTTCTTATCAGTTCAGATATGTTTCAACATACTGTGCGAAATATTCATCCGCCTTTGCCTGCGCTTCGGGGTCATTGTTGAGCCCGTGACCGGAGTTGGGGTAAGTGTTCATTATGTGCGTAACATTGCACTCAATAAACTTAGCCTGAAGCGAAAGTGCGTTTGAATAAGGAACGGTGTCGTCAACCACGCCGTGGTTTATAATTGTCGGGATTGTGTTTTCATTAACATAATAAAGCGGCGACGCCTTTTTGAGCAGCTCATTTGCAAGATAGGCCTTATCAAGCGAGAGCTCCTCGCCGTAAACCAAAGACGCAATCTGTCTGTAAAGCTCCTTTAATGCATCTGTTGCGTTTCCGTTGTGAAAATTGGGGTCAAGCAAATCCGTCGGTCCGCAGTAGTTTGCGATTGCAACGGGCTCAATGAGGGAGGCTTCACCTCTTGCGTAGGGATAAAGCATTGCAAGATGGCCGCCAGCCGAGTGGCCCGAAAGAAGCATTTTGTTAATGTTTACGCCGTGTTTTGTGCCTGCTTCCTTTATTGCTTTAATTGCATTATCCATATCGTCGAGAATGTCATCGAAGGATACGTCATAAGCGAGATAGCGGTAATTGATTGAAGCGGCGGCATAGCCTTTGTCCGCCCAGCTTTTTATGTAATCGGCATATCCGCTTTTATCGCCCGCTACCCATGCGCCGCCATGAATCATAAGAACAAGCCCGACTTCGCTGTCGCTGTTTTTCGGAATATAAAGGTCAAGCTTTTGCCTTTCATGGTTTCCGTATTCCATATTCTGATAGTGATAGCTGTTTGCCGTTTCCGTAAAAATCTCTCCTTTATAATCAATTCCGAAAAGGTTGCAGAAAAACAGAATTATTGCAAGAAAAAACGAAGTAATCTTATCCCACATTTTTTTACTCCTTTGTTTCAAGTTGTTTTATTATTTCATCAACGCATTGTTCAGGGGTCAGTTGCGTGCAATTAACCGTTATGTCTGCATATTGCTCATAAAGCGGCGCTCTTTCAAGATAAAGCGCGGAAAGAGTTGTGCCGTCTTTCATGGCAATTCCTCTTGTGTGGATGTTATTCACACGTTTCTCAAGCTCTGTGCAGTCAACATTAAGATAAACGGTTTTTCCGTTTTCTTTGAGCTTATCCATCGCTTGTTTGCCGTAAACCGCACTTCCGCCCGTTGCAACAACGCAGTTTGAAAAATCAGCTTCAAAAATAACATCATTTTCGATTTTCAGAAATTCATCAATGCCGTGTTCAGCAATTATGTTGCAAAGGCTTGATGAATATTTTTTTTGAATAAGCAAATCCGTGTCGGTAAAATCCATGAGCATTGATTTCGCCAAGATAACGCCGATGGTGCTTTTGCCGGCACCGGGCATGCCGATAAGAATAATATTTTTCATAGCTTATTTGATTTCGGTAACGGTGTAGCCCTGTTCTTCGATAACGCTTTTGAGAGCATCATCGGAAACAGGTGCATTGAGAGTAACAACTGCGCAGTCGTTTTCATGGCTTACATCTGCATTTTCAACTTCGGGGAGCGCCTCGAGCACTTTTTTTACTCTCGCTTCGCAGTGAGGGCACATCATGCCTTCGATTTTCATAGTCTTTTCCATGCTTTTCGTCTCCTTGAATTTTTGTTTAATTTTTTTATCATGTTTCGCAGAGTGGATTTTTGCGAAATTAAGTCTTAATGCATTTGACACAACGCAAAAGCTTGAAAGGCTCATTGCCGCTGCGCCAAACATCGGGTTGAGACCCAGGCCCAAAAGGGGAATGAATGCTCCCGCCGCAAGAGGAATGCCGATGATGTTATAAATAAACGCCCAGAAAAGATTTTGGTGAATGTTGCGAAGAGTTGCCCTGCTGAGACGTATCGCCGCTGCAACATCAGTTAAACGGCTTTTCATGAGAACGATATCAGCAGCGTCGATGGCAACGTCTGTTCCTGCGCCGATTGCGATGCCTGTATCGGCACTTGTGAGAGCCGGCGCATCATTGATTCCGTCGCCGACCATTGCAACCTTGCCGTGCTTTTTCAGAGAACGTATAACATTTTCTTTTCCGTCAGGCAAAACTCCCGCGATAACTTCGTCAACTCCTGCCGCTTTGCCTATGGCTTTGGCAGTTTTTTCATTGTCACCCGTGAGCATAACAACGCGTATGCCCATGTTCTGAAGCTGTTTTATTGCTTCGGGGCTGTCCTCTTTTATGATGTCGGCAACGGCAATAATTCCGACTGCTTTGCCGTTTTTTGCAAACAGCATAGGAGTTTTGCCGTTTTCGGCAAGCTCCTGCGCCTTTTGGTTCAAATTTTTGGAAACTGTTGCTTTTTCCGTGATGAATTTAAGGCTTCCGCCAATAATTATATCATCACCGATTTCAGCCTGCAAGCCGTTGCCTGCAAAATTTTTAAAATCCGTTGTTTCATAAGCTGCAGAGTTGAGTTCGGTTGCTTTGGTAACAACAGCTTTTGCAAGCGGATGCTCGCTTTTGATTTCAAGCGAATAAGCAAGCCGAATCAATTCGTTTTCGTCTATACCGTCGGGGATTATGTCCGTAACATTCGGCTCACCTTTGGTGATTGTTCCCGTTTTGTCGAGAGCAACTATATTAATTCTGCCTGTTTCTTCAAGAGAAACAGCGGTTTTGAAGAGTATTCCGTTTTTTGCGCCTATGCCGTTGCCAACCATTATTGCAACCGGTGTTGCAAGCCCGAGTGCACACGGACAGCTTATTACAAGCACCGAAATCCCTCTTGCCAGCGCAAAGCCGAAGCTTTCTCCGACAAGCAACCATATAATTGTTGCAATTACCGCTATGGTTATAACAACCGGTACAAAAACGCCTGAAACCTTGTCGGCAATTTTGGCAATCGGAGCCTTCGTCGCCGCGGCATCGCTGACCATTCTGATTATCTGAGAAAGTGTTGTATCCTCACCGACTCTTGTTGCTTCGCAGAGAATATGTCCCGATTTGCTTATCGTTGCGGCAGACACGGCATCTCCTGCAGTCTTATCGACCGGAATGCTTTCTCCCGTGAGTGCGGATTCATCTATCGAAGCAGAGCCTTCAAGAATGATGCCGTCAACCGGTATACTTTCGCCTGCCTTAACGGAAAACATGTTGCCTTTCTGCACTTGCGAAATCGGCACGCTTGCTTCCTTGCCGTCTTTGATAACGGTTGCGGTTTTCGGCGCAAGCTTCATGAGGCTTTTCAGTGCATCTGTTGTTTTGCCCTTTGAGCGTGCTTCGAGCATTTTACCTACGGTTATCAGCGTGAGTATCATTGCTGCCGATTCAAAATAGAATTCGTGCATATATTCCGTAACGGCGGCGTGGTTGCCTGCTGTCTGAGCCTCGGTCATTTTAAAAAGCACATAGGTGCTCCAAAGAAAAGACGCACCCGAGCCGAGAGCAACAAGTGTATCCATGTTGGGTGCCTTGTGAAGCAGTCCTTTGAAGCCGTTTATAAAGAATTTTTGGTTGATTATCATTATTATGGCGGCGAGAATCATCTGCAAAAGACCCATTGCAACGTGATTTTCCGCAAGAGCTTCCGGAACAGGGAAATTCCACATCATGTGACCCATTGAAAAATACATCAGTATAATCAAAAATCCGAGAGAAGCAAACAAGCGCTTTTTTAAAACGGGAGTTTCCTTATCCTTCAGCAAGTCTTCGCTTTCGGCAGTTTTTTTACCGTTTTTTGTTTTCTTTCTTGAGGCGGTATAACCTGCTTTTTCAACGGCGGCTATAATATCTGCATCGGATGCAGAACCCTCAACAGCCATTGAGTTTGTCAAAAGGCTTACGGAGCAGGAGTTGACTCCGTTAACGCCCGAAACTGCTTTTTCAACTCTTGAGCTGCAGGCAGCGCAGCTCATTCCGCTAACGTTAAACTGTTTCATCCTTACCTCATTTCATCAGCTTTTGAAGCGTTGCAACAAGCTCATCAACGGTTTCGTCCTTGCCGTTTTTTATATCATGAGCAACGCAGGTCTTTATGTGGTTTGCAAGCAATTCTTTGTTGAATGCGTTAATTGCCGCATTTACGGCAGATGATTGAGTGAGCACGTCGGTGCAATATGCATTTTCTTCAATCATTCTTTTAATTCCTCTTATCTGACCTTCAATGCGGTTCAAACGGTTAATCAGGCTTTTATATTCTTCTTGTGTGCGTTCTTTTGTTTTCTTGCAGCAATTTTCCATGATTACACCTCGTTTCATTTGTATTATATACCCCAAGGGGGTATATGTCAATATGAAAGTCAAGACGCAGACCCGTATCGCGGATCTGCGCCCTTCAGGTTATGCGGCATCCTCAAGATTTTCCTGGGTTGCAAGCATTCTGCTTGCGAAAATTCCGTAGCCCTGGGTCGGGTCATTGACAAACACATGGGTTACTGCACCTACAAGCATTGAGTTCTGAACAAGGGGGCTTCCGCTCATCCCTTGCACGATACCTCCTGTTTTTTCCAAAAGCTCGGGGTCGGTCACTTTTATTATCATATTTCTGGAAGAAAGGTCAGAAGAAGGATAAATTTTTGTTATTTCGACATCATAATACTGAGGGCCGCTTTCATCAATTGTCGTTATCATTTGTGCCGCGCCGAGTTTAACCTCGTTTTCCAGTGCAACGGGCAGTGTTTTCGCGCCGGAGGGCTGTAAAAGCTCGCCGTAAACACCTGTTTCGCAGTTAACACGAAGGCTGCCTAAGGCAATGTCAGAAAAAACTCCGCAAAGCTCGCCGGGATTGCCTGCGCTGCTTTTATAGAAGCCGTTGACTCTTGCTCTGACTGCTTCACCGTTGTTCAGAGGCATTATTTTACCCGTGTCAACATCGCAGACTCCGTGCCCCAGACCTGCAAACATTTTGGCATTATCATCATAAAACGTTATTGTGCCTATTCCCGCGGAGCTGTCTCTGACCCAAATCCCTGCCTTGTAGCCGCCGTTAACGGATTTTTCGGGTTTTAAAGTCAAATCAAGTTTTTCGCCGTTTCGGTCAATGCTCAGTTTAAGAGCTTTTCCTCTGGATTGTTCAATAGCTTCCGTCATTTGCTGTGAACTCAAAGCGGCATTTCCGTCGATATGGGTTATGATATCGCCGCATTTCAACCCTGCGGAAATTGCGGGGTCTTTTGAGCCGGAAGAGGTTGTTACCGAATCGATGCTCACAACGATAACGCCTTTTGTATAAAGCTTGATACCAAAAATATCGCCGCCAAGGCCGACATATCTGCGTTTTGTGACATTAACCGTTATTTCCTTAATGGGAATAACTTTCAGTGCTGTTATTTGCGCCCTGTATTCTCCCGGTATACCCGCACCGGCTTCGATTGCAAAATCGGTATCTGTTGAAAACACATTTCCTAAATTACAGGATTCATTTTCTGTGATATTAATTTCATCGGGCAGGGTTTCGTTGCCGTAAAAAACAGTTGAAAATACGCCTATACATACAATAAATAATACAGCACTCAGAGCTTTAAATATTTGCTTCATTCTTCACCTCCGCGCTTTTAAAATGCTTCGCTGTTTGCGAAGCACTAATAATTTGTGCCGACAAAACGCAATTAAACCGAGGATATTTAATCCGTAAAAGTTTTTCTTAAATTCAAAATTTTATTCCGGTCGGTTTACATAACTAAATGTATTATTGAATCGAAAAGCAAGTTTTCAAGCAACAAAAATGTGACAAACTGTCACAAAATGCGATTGGAATTTATTGACAATATTGACAAAATATGGTAATATCTCGATGTACTAAATCACACGGAGGTATAACTATGAGAAAAATGTTGAAAGCAATGATAACGGAGGACGGAAGCGAAACGTCACATGAACTTGCGGGGATTTTGCGCTCGAACGGTTTTGAGGTTTCAACGGTTATTAAAGACGGAACAAAGATTGTTGAAAAATTCTCGCAGGGCGAAAGACCTGATATTTTGCTGATGGACGGATTTATGCCGCGAATGGATGCTCTCGGTGTTCTCAGGGAGCTCGACTCGAAGCGTTTGGATAAAAGACCGATTGTTATGGTTCTTTCAAGCGCAGATAATCAGCGATTCGAGAGCGAAATACTGAAGGCGGGGGCGGATTATTATTTTCTTAAGCCCTACAATCCTTCAATGCTTGCAGAAAGAATAATTCAGTTTTCAAGCATACACAATTCAGATATAAGCGCGGGCGGAGTAAAAGATCTTGAGGTTGTTGTGTCGCAGATAATGCATCAGATTGGCGTGCCTGCGCATATCAGAGGCTATCAGTATCTGAGAGAAGCAATTATTCTTTCGGTCAACAACAGTGAAATGATTAGTTCGGTTACAAAGATTCTCTATCCGACTGTTGCCAAGACTTTTAAAACAACTCCGTCAAGAGTTGAAAGAGCAATACGCCATGCCATTGAGGTTGCATGGGACAGAGGTGATGTTGATGTGCTCAGTTCATATTTCGGTTATACAATCCAAAATGAACGCGGCAAACCGACCAACAGCGAATTCATCGCAATGATAAGCGATAATCTTAAATTAAGAATGAAAACGGTATAAAAAACGGGCTGGCTTGCAAAATGCAAGTCAGCCCACATTGTTTAGTTTATTCTTTCGACCAAATCAGAATGCCGTCATTCAGCATTTTTTCTCTCATCAAATCCAAGTCAACAACCTCGTCGGGTGTCCATCCGTCTTCAATGTAATATACATAATCAAGTTCTTTTGAGAATCCGTAGTCACCGCCGTCTTCAATCGGTCTGCGGTTTTTACCCGAAGTAATATACTTTGAGGAAATGTTTTCAAGAAATCTGATGCAGCAGCACTCTTTTTCTTCACCGTCAACGGTTATCGTGATGTTGCCTATGCCTTCTAATTTTGCATAATCCCTGCCGTTGTATTTTATTGCAACCATATTATCTCTGTAGTCTGCAAGTGTGAAAGCTTCCTCGCTGTATTTAATCCCCTTCATAGGAACTTCGCACAGCATGTATATTCCGAAAATTATACCGACCGATACCGCGACGGAAACAACGGCTGTGATGATTTTTTTGATTTTTATTTTGTATTTTACATTTTTTATGAATTTTGCTTTTGATTCTTCCTCTTTTGTGTTGAAAGCATGAGCGTTTGAATCTTTTTTCAGATTTTCATATACCGAATTGCATAATTCACATTCTCCTATATGCTCATCAACAGCTTTTTGGCTTTCAGGGCTGCACACTCCGTCGCAATAAAGCGGCAGCAAATCTCGGATAATTTCACAGTTAATTTTCATCTTGCGTGTCCTCCATTTTCAGTTTGGCACGGCAATATGTCACTCTTGCCCAGCTTTCGGTTTTTTCGAAAAGCTCGGCAATTTTTGCAAAGGGCAGTTCGCCGAAAACTCTCAGAGAAAACACTTCTTTATATGGTTCAGGCAGATTGTGAAGCCGCTTATGAAGCTCAAACACCGTTTCGCTGCTGACCAAATTATCCTCAACACTCACGGCGAAATCTTCATGCATATGCTCTGACCTGCGCTTCTCTTTCGCGCAGAAAGAATAATAAGTATTCTTTGCTATCTGGCAGAGCCATACGCTCATTTTGCATTCGCCTTTGAATTTGTCGATACTTTTGAGAGCTTTGAAAAATGTTTCCTGAGTTATTTCCTCGGCAATATCGGGATTGCGCGAAAGAGCAAGAGCATATTTATAAACATCTTTCATATAAAGACTATATATTTCACCGAAATCAATCACGCAATCACTTCCTTTCACCGTGCTTTCATATATATGACTTGCAAGATTTCAAAACGTTACAAAAAAACCGCTATGAATTTATCATAACGGCTTTGGGTGATTTATGCAGCTATCATTGAAAGAAAAATTCCTTTAAGCAGGGGAGAAAGGTCAACTGCGGTTTTGGGAACAGCAAAAATGCTGTCATCAACATCAAAGGTGATTTCTTCAAAATAGGTGTACTGAACGGAATCGGTTGAAGAATCGGTAACCTTAAGCATTTTAAGCTCGTCGCCGATGTAATAGAATTTGCTGGTCACAAACTCTCTGTCATTATATTCTTCAACATAATATTTTGTTCCGCCAACGGGTTCTTCGTAGCTCTTTATATACTGGATAAATCCTTGCGTGATGTTTGCTGCGTCAAGAACAAGCGCCCAAATATCGGCACCCTTGAGAGGATTGGAATCCATTTTGACATAGAAATAGGGGAGATTGGGCATATAGCCGTAAATGCCGTCTTTGTCGGTAACAACTCTCGCGCCTATAAATCCCGCGTTGTATTCATAGCATATGCTGTTGCCTTTGACGGCAACGGTGTTTGTTATTGTTGCGGGAATAACGCCGAAAAGATTTGTTTCACCTGAGCGGATTGTTACCGAAACTTCAGAGGCGGTTTCAAGCCTGTCGAGAAGTGCGTCGGTTTTGGGTGATGCGGCAAACACATTAACCGAAAAAACCGACATAATGAGAATGATTGCCGCAAGAGCAGCACTGAATGTTCTTTTCATAATTTTTGTCCTCCTTTGCTTTTTTGATTTTACCATATAGTTTTGTTTTTTTCAATAGTTATTGCGTGTGGGTGTTTTAACAAAAACATGAAAACTGTTTGCAAATTCCGCGGTTTATGTTATAATAAATAAAAATACTTTCTGCCAAAAGGAGAACTGCTATGAAAAACAAAGTTATAACCATTGGCCGTGAATTCGGCAGCGGAGGCAGAGAAATAGGTGAAATTCTCGCTGAAAGACTCGGCATTCCTTGCTACGATAAAGAAATTGTTGAGCAGGTTGCAATTGAGAGCGGTCTTCTCAAAGAAGAAGTTGAAAAAAAGGGTGAATATTTGTCCGCTTCAGGAAAAATGTCAACGATTTTTACTCTTTATAATCTTTACAGCAACATGACAAAGGATGATATTATCTGGCATGCACAGGTTAAGGTTATTAATGAGCTTGCTGATAAAGGCCCTTGTGTTATAGTCGGAAGATGTGCCGACTATATTTTGCGTGAACGCAGTGATGTTTATAACATATTTATCTATTCCGATATGGACAAAAGAATTGAGCGCGTAAAAAAGCTTTATCCCGCGGTTGCTCCGGAAAAGCTTATAAGAGAAAAAGACAAGAAACGAGCCGCATATTACGAGCATTTCACGGAGATGAAGTGGGGCGAGGCAAGGCATTATGATTTGTGCCTTAACAGTGCGGCATTGGGCACGGATAAATGCGTCGATATTATCAGCACGCTTGAAGATTGATTTTTGAGATACCGCTTTCACGGCGGTATCTTTTTTGTTCAAATAACTTGACCTTATTATTATTATTTGTTATTATAATTTAGTATATAAATTTAAACGGAGGGCTTGCGTTTTGGGCATTGGAAATAAAATCAAAGATGCGGTAGGCATTGAAGGTAACACATGGGAATATATACGTCCGATTATCGGATATAACACGGCGTGTATAACAACAGGCGGTGTCACAAATCCCCTCGGCATGTATCACCAGCAATTCCTTACCTTTGTTGAGGGTATGAGTACAAAAATGGCGGGTATCATAAGCATCATCGGCGGCGTTATTGATGCGATAACCGATCTTGCGATGGGGTTTATCACTGACAGAACAAAATCCCGTTTCGGCAAACACAGAGTTTGGCTTATTGCCGGTCTGCCCGTACTTTTAATCGGTTATTTCATGAAATGGTATTCCTTCGGCATTTCGGGAACGGGCAATTCCACAGCGCTCTTTATTTACTATCTTTTTGCGTCTTTGCTCTACAGCTCGGGATATACAATGATTAACATCCCCCACCAGGCGATGTTGCCAACGGTTGCACCGAGATATTTTGAAAGAACGCAGTATAAAATAGTTGAATACATTTTTAACATGTTCGGCATGTTTCCGTCATTTATTTTCATGAGTATTGTTCTCGGCGGCACAAACATGGTTAATCCCAGCCCCGCAGATAAAAACAAATATCTGATTTGCGGCATAGTTTTTATTATTTATTTTTGCTGGTCTCCTCTTGTCACTTTCTTTTCAACCAAAGAAAAAAGCTCGCTTGACCTTGAAAATCCCCCGATTGATTACAAGTATTTCATCAAGGAATACATTCAGGTTTTCAAAAACAAGTCATTCAGACAGTATTTCTTAATAAATCTTTTCTACGGTTTTTCAAAGAGTTTTTACAGCTATTCAGATCAGTATTTTATCAGAAGTGTTGCGGATAAATACAGCCACTTCAGTATGCTGAATACTGTAGGCGGAGCAGCTGAAATTGCGGGCGGTCCGTTTAACTATTTCCTTACCCGCTATATGGATAAACGCACATGCGGCATTATGCTTGCGCCCTTGATGATTTTAGGCTTGTTCATAAACGGTTTTGTAACGCCCGCAACCCCCGTTTTTGTTATCTATATTGCAACGGTTCTCTACAATTTCGGTTTTTCGGGTCCCGGTTTTGTTATCAATAACATTCAGCCCGATGTTACGGATGTTGACGAGCTTATAACCGGCAGAAGACGCGAGGGTGTTATAGGCACTTTCTATTCGTTTGTAAGAAAAACAATAAACAGCTTTGTAACGGGTATTCTCGGCATAGTGCTTGATGCCGTTGGATATGACACAACCAACATTGAAAATATTGTTCCCCAAAATCTTGCAGGCAGTGCGGAAATTACGCTTCGCTTTATGATAAGCTGGCTCCCCGTAATATTTGCAATTATTTCGCTTGTCCTGATTTTTACTTTTAAAATGAAAAAACGTGACCATGAAATTATTCAGGCCGTTATCGCTCAGAAGCATGAAACGGGAACATGCGAAATTTCAAGCAGTGACAAAAAACGCCTTGAACAGATTGCAGGCCACAGATGGGAAGATATGTGGATAGGTCAGTCGGGCGTTAACAGAAAATCAGAAGAACTTGCAAACATTTAATCAGCATTAGGAGAATATAAATTGGCAGTTTCAAAAGATAAAATCAGAAATTTTTGTATTATTGCGCATATTGACCACGGAAAATCCACTCTTGCCGACAGATTGCTTGAAAAAACAAAGTCTGTTGCCCTTCGCGATATGACCGCTCAACTTCTTGACAAGATGGATTTGGAGCGCGAAAGAGGAATAACCATAAAGGCTCACGCCGTCAAGCTTGATTATCTTGCAGAGGACGGAGAGGAGTATGTTCTCAATCTCATTGATACCCCGGGTCATGTTGACTTTAACTATGAGGTGTCGCGCTCTCTTGCCGCTTGTGAAGGCGCGGTTCTGATAGTTGATGCTTCGCAGGGTGTTGAGGCTCAGACTCTTGCGAACACTTATCTTGCGCTTGACCATGACCTTGAAATCGTTCCCGTTATCAATAAAATCGACCTTCCGTCGGCTGACCCCGACAGAGTTGCCGCAGAGGTTGAGGATGTTATCGGTCTTGACTGCTCGGAAGCTCCGAGAGTTTCGGCAAAAACGGGTATTAATATCGAGCAGGTGCTTGAACGCATTGTTAAGGATATGCCTGCTCCCGAAGCAAATGATGATGCACCTCTGCGTGCGCTTATTTTCGATTCCGTTTATGACAGCTATAAGGGTGTTATTGTTTACGTAAGAGTCAAAGAGGGCAAAATCAAGCCCGGTGACACGATGAGAATGATGGCAACGGGTGCTGAATTCACCGTTGTTGAAACAGGCTACATGAGAGCAACTCTTCCTGAACCCTGCAAGGAGCTTACTGCGGGCGAGGTTGGTTATATTACCGCGTCAATCAAAACCGTCGGCGACGCGAGAGTTGGCGACACGGTAACAACCGTTGAAAACCCTGCCTCAGAGCCGCTTCCCGGTTACCGCAAGGTTAACCCTATGGTCTTCTGCGGTGTTTACCCCGCTGACGGTGCGGACTATGAAAACCTTCGAGATGCTCTCGAAAAGCTTCAGCTTAACGACGCTGCGCTGACCTTTGAACCTGAAACCTCGGGCGCACTCGGCTTCGGCTTTCGCTGCGGATTCCTTGGCTTGCTTCATCTTGAAATCATTCAGGAGCGCCTTGAAAGAGAATACGACCTTGACCTTGTGACCACCGTTCCCAGCGTTGTTTATAAAATAAATCTCAGTGACGGCACAATGGTCGAAATCGATAACCCCACGCATTATCCCGACCCCGCAGTGATCGCTTCCTGCGAAGAACCGTTTACCGATGCACATATCTATGCGCCGACCGAATATGTCGGCACAATTATGGATCTTTGTCAGGACAGACGCGGAGTTTTCAAAAACATGGATTATATCACACCCGAAAGAGTTGATATTCATTATGAGCTTCCGCTCAACGAAATTATCTATGATTTCTTTGATTCGCTCAAATCCAGAACAAGGGGATATGCGTCATTTGACTACGAAATCCGCGATTACCGCAAGTCCAATCTCGTTAAGCTTGATGTTCTGCTCAACGGCGATATTGTTGACGCCCTTTCATTTATAATCCATTCCGACAAGGCCTATTCCAAGGCAAGAAGAATTGCGGAAAAGCTCAAGGACAACATTCCGCGTCAGATGTTCGAAATACCCATTCAGATTGGCATCGGCGGCAAAATAATTGCCCGCGAAACCGTTAAGGCAATGCGCAAAGACGTTCTTGCAAAGTGCTACGGCGGCGATATAACGCGAAAGAAAAAGCTGCTTGAAAAGCAGAAGGAAGGCAAAAAGAGAATGCGCCACTTCGGAACGGTTGAAGTTCCTCAGGAAGCATTCATGGCGGTTCTTAAGCTTGACGATAACGATTGATTTCACGGGCGCACAAACAGTGCGCCCTGTATTTTTGGTGATGATATGAAACCTATAGGCTTGTATATCCACATTCCGTTTTGCAACGGCAAGTGTCCCTATTGCGATTTTTATTCGGTAAATCCGAAAAATGAAAAAGTAACAGCGTATGTTGACGCTCTTTGCCGAAAAATCGACGACTCAGGCGGCGTTTATGACACCGTTTATTTCGGCGGCGGAACTCCGTCGCTGATAGGTTCGGATAATATCGCGAAAATTATGTCGTATATCAGGCGCACCGAAAACTGTGAGGTTACTCTTGAATGCAATCCGTCAGATACGGGTGCAATTGACTCGGAGTTTGATTTTTCGGTTGTTGCCGAAAGCGGAATCAACCGAATTTCAATGGGGCTTCAGAGTGCCGATGATGCTGAAAGAAAGGCTCTCGGCAGGCGCGGCGGCTGCGAGGATGTGACAAGAGCAATAGAAAGAGCGAAAAAAGCAGGAATAAACAATATTTCTCTTGATTTGATGCTCGGTATACCCAATCAAACCTCGGAAAGTCTGAAGAAGTCAGTTGAGTTCTGTGAAAACTCTGGCGCAACCCATGTCAGCGCGTATATTCTCAAAATTGAGGAAGGTACTCCGTTTTTTAAAAGAAAAGAATCGCTGTTTTTGCCCGATGAGGATGCGACATGCGACCTTTATTTAACTGCTGTCCGTGAGCTTGAAAAGGCAGGCTTTGGACAATATGAAATATCGAATTTTTCAAAAAAAGGCTTTGAAAGCCGCCATAATCTCAAATACTGGCGAAGTGAGGAATATCTCGGTTTCGGTGCTTCCGCGCATTCTTTTGTTAACGGCAAAAGATTTTATTATGAACGCAGTGTTGACGGCTTCATTTCGGGTGGTTTGCCCGTTGATGACGGTGAGGGCGGAAACGAAGAAGAATATATTATGCTTGCCCTGCGTCTTGCTGAGGGCTTGATTTTTGACAAATACAAAAAGCGTTTCGGCAGATCGATTTCTGCAAAACTGGTTGAGAAAGCAAGAGAGCTTGAAAAGCACGGACTTGTCAGGGTCGGTGAAAATAACATTTCTTTGACAGTTAACGGCTTTTTGGTTTCAAATTCTGTGATATGCGCACTTATTGAGTGAATAAAAACCGTCGGTATCGGGCTGGCTGATATCGGTGGCTTTTTATTTCATTCACCTTAACGCGATTTAACAACTTGTTTACAATTGAAATATTGACAAATCCTTCCTGTTGGAGTATAGTAATAACCGAGGTTAGCACTCTTTGGGTTTGAGTGCTAATATTAGCACTCTGTGAAAGAAGGTGTGGTAAGTGGAGCTGAGTGAAAGAAAGAAACGAATCCTTGCAGCGGTTGTTGACCAATATATTAAAACAGGGGAGCCTGTAGGTTCAAAGGAGCTTCTTGCTCTTACGGGCATGACGGTTTCCTCCGCAACAATACGCAACGAGATGAGCGAGCTTGCCGCATCGGGCTATCTTGAACAGCCGCACACCTCAGCGGGCAGGGTGCCTTCTCAAAAGGGCTACAGATATTATGTTGATAATCTCATGAAGCCGCGCGAGATAGATGAGCTTAATCGCAGGATGATTGAAGCCGGCATTTCCTCTGCGGCGGGTGACCCAGAAAGGCTGATTGCTCAGGCGGGCGAAGTGCTTGCCGATTTAACAAAATGTGCTTGTGTTTCAACGGCTCCCGGCGGCGACGCAATGATAATCCGCAAAATTGAGCTTGTTCCGGTCGGCTTGCATTCGGCAATGCTTGTTTTGCTCACTTCAAACGGAATTCTCAAAAGCAGGCTTTGCAGGATAGACTGCGACCTTACTGCGAAAATCTGCGAGCAATTTTATAACATCGTTCAGTCCTGCATAATCGGTAAGCCTGCAAATGACATCAGCGTTGCTGATATGCAGACCGTAGCTGCTTCCATTGACGGCGATGTGTTTGCGATGCTTCCGCTTATGGCGGCGGTTTGCGAGCTTGCAAGGAGCACAGCCAATTCAAAAATAATGCTCGGCGGCAGTTCAAATCTGTTTTCTCATAAGGATTACGGCGGCGATGCCATGGAGCTTCTCTCTTTCCTTAACAAAAAAGAACCTCTTACGGCTGTTATTAACGAAAACACTCAGCCTTTGAATGTTAAAATCGGAAAAGAGAATCTTTATAAGCAGCTTGAAAATTCAAGCGTGATAATAGCAAAGTATTCCGTGGGCGGCGATAATTCGGGAACCATCGGACTTATCGGCCCGACCAGAATGGATTATGAAAATATAATTCCCAGCATAAAATATTTAACCGACCTTGTCGGAAGTCTTATAACTCAGGCAATTGAGGAATAGAAAGGAAAAAACAATGAAAAAAGACAAGACTAAGCCCGAAAACACCGAAGAGGTTAAAGAGGAAGCGGCTGCCGAGGTTGCCGAATCAAAGGAAGAACAGTTTCAGAAGGCTCTCGATGAAAAGAATGAGCAGTTTTTAAGGCTCTGCGCCGAATACGATAACTTCCGCAAGCGTTCACAGAAGGAAAAGCAGGATGCATATACCTCATCGAAAGCAGATGTTATCAGGGAGCTTCTTCCCGTTCTGGATAATTTTGACAGGGCAGCCAACAACACAGAAGGAAGTCTTGAGGACTATAAAAAAGGAATAGACCTTATTTTTAATCAGTTTGTTGAAATGCTTAAAAAGAACGGCGTTGAGTCCTATGGCGAAAGAGGCGAAACATTTGACCCGAACATCCACAATGCTGTTATGACCGTTGAGGATGACGAACTCGGCGAAAATCAGATTGCCGCAGTTTTTTCAAAAGGCTATAAAATGGGCGACAGAATCATCAGAGAAGCTGTTGTTCAGGTTGCAAATTCATAAATAAATTAATTAATAAATAATTTTTCATTTAATTATAGGAGGAAAAAATTTATGGCAAAGGTTATTGGTATTGACTTGGGTACAACAAATTCATGCGTAGCGGTTATCGAAGGCGGCGAACCCGTTGTTATTGCAAACGCAGAAGGCGCAAGAACAACTCCCTCTGTTGTTGCATTCGGTAAGACAGGCGAAAGAATGGTTGGTCAGGTTGCTAAAAGACAGGCAATCACAAACCCCGACAGAACAGTCGCTTCAATCAAAAGACAGATGGGTACCGATTATAAGGTAACAATCGACGACAAGAAGTATACTCCGCAGGAAATTTCCGCAATGATTCTTCAAAAGCTCAAGACAGATGCTGAAGCTTATCTCGGCGACAAGGTAACAGAAGCTGTTATCACTGTTCCTGCTTACTTTACTGACTCTCAGAGACAGGCAACAAAGGACGCAGGCAAAATCGCAGGTCTTGAAGTTAAGAGAATTATCAACGAGCCCACAGCAGCTGCTCTTGCATACGGCATTGACAAAGAAACTGACCAGAAGGTCATGGTTTATGACCTCGGCGGCGGCACATTCGACGTTTCAATCATCGAAATGGGTGACGGCGTTCAGGAAGTTCTTGCAACTGCAGGCAACAACAAGCTTGGCGGCGACGATTTTGACCAGAGAGTTATCAACTGGCTTGCGGACACCTTCAAGGCAGAGCAGGGCATCGACCTTCGCGGCGACAAGATGGCTATGCAGAGACTCAAGGAAGCTGCAGAAAAGGCAAAGATTGAGCTTTCGGGTGTAACAACCTCCAATATCAGCCTTCCCTTCATCACTGCGGATGCAACAGGTCCCAAGCACCTTGAAACAACTCTCACAAGAGCAAAGTTCAACGAGCTCACAGCAGACCTCGTTGAAGCAACAATGGGTCCCGTTCGTCAGGCAATGAGCGATTCAGGTCTTAAAACAAGCGAAATTAACAAGGTTCTCATGGTCGGCGGTTCTTCAAGAATTCCTGCTGTTCAGGAAGCTGTCAAGAGATTTATGGGCACAGAGCCTTTCAAGGGCATCAATCCCGACGAATGCGTTGCAGTCGGTGCGGCTCTTCAGGCAGGCGTTCTCGGCGGCGAGGTTCAGGGTCTTCTCCTTCTTGATGTTACTCCGCTTTCACTCGGTATCGAAACAATGGGCGGTATCAACACCAAGATTATCGACAGAAACACAACAATCCCCGTAAAGAAGAGCCAGATTTTCTCAACTGCTGCCGACAATCAGCCCTCCGTTGAAGTTCACGTTCTTCAGGGTGAAAGAGAATTTGCAAAGGATAACAAAACTCTCGGCGTGTTCCATCTTGACGGCATTATGCCCGCACGCAGAGGTGTTCCTCAGATTGAAGTTACATTTGATATAGATGCAAACGGTATTGTTCATGTTTCGGCAAAGGATCTCGGCACTCAGAAGGAGCAGTCAATTTCCATCACATCCTCAACCAATATGTCTAAAGAGGATATCGAAAAGGCTGTTGCGGATGCTGAAAGATTTGCGCAGGAAGATAAGGAACGCCGCGAAGCTGTTGACACAAGAAACGGTGCAGATCAAATGGTTTACCAGTGCGAAAAGCTTCTGAGCGAAGAAGGCGACAAGTTCAGCGACGACGAAAAAGCGGCTCTTAACGAAAAGATTGATGCACTTAAAGAGGCTCTTAAGGGCGAGGATATCAACCTCATTAAATCAAAGCAGGAAGAGCTTACTCAGAAGTTCTATGAGGTTTCGGAAAAGCTTTATAAGGCTGCACAGGAAGCTGCTCAGGCTCAGCAGGGCGGCGCAGCTCCCGAAGGCGACGGCTACACAGAAGCAAACTTCACCGATGCAGACGACAATCAGTAATTTACAGTTCTAAAAGGAGTTAATCCCCTTGGCAGATAAACGAGATTATTATGAAGTCCTCGGCGTTTCAAAAAGCGCAAGCGATGACGAAATAAAAAAAGCATACAGAAAAAAAGCAAAAGAGTATCATCCGGATTTGCATCCGGGTGATGCTGAAGCTGAGGCTAAATTCAAAGAGGCAAACGAAGCTTACGAAGTTCTGTCAGACAGCCAGAAGAAAGCTCGCTATGACCAGTTCGGTCACGCAGGCGTTGACCCCAATTACGGTGCAGGCGGCGGAGGAAATCCCCTCGGTGGCGGATTCGGCGGCGGAA
>JAZLCS010000088.1:0-2396 GCA_045614385.1 Acutalibacteraceae bacterium
TGCGTGAGGCTAAAGTTCACTTGGCGGCAGGTCTTCCTCTGACTTGGCTCACTGCACAGAAGGAAGCTTTCCGCAGCTACCTTTTGCAGAACAAAGAGGTTGAATTCAGCTTCAACGGCATTGACTATAGGGTCGAGTTTACGGGTGCGGATATTTTTCCGCAGGGGTTTGCCGCTATTGCGGACAGAATTCACGAATTCAGCGGAACAAATATGCTCTGCGATATCGGCAACGGTACGATGAACGTTATGCTTATCAATGAGAAGAAACCCGAAAACCGAAGATGCTTCACGGAGAAATTCGGCACTCAGCAATGCGTGATTCAGGCAAAAGAAGATATGATGCGCGCTCACCACGCAACGGTTGACGAATCGGTTATCACCCGTGTGCTTCGTTTCGGCAAAGCGGATATTGCGGATGAATTTCTTGAAACGATTACGAAATCCGCAAAGAACTATGTTGCCGAGATCTTCCGCAATCTTCGCGAACACGGCTACGACCCGAGAATGATGCGCCTGACGGTTGTCGGCGGTGGCGGATGCCTGATTAAGAATTTTGCCGACTGCGACAAATCACGAATTACCGTTATTGATGATATCCGTGCAACCGCAAAGGGTTATGAACGGCTTGCAACGAGGCAACGAAAAAGAAGTGGCAACAAATGAATATCAAGAAAATATCTGTGCGATTTAACCTTGATAAAGAAGCTGACAGCAAAGCTTGGCACTATCTTCGCTCTGTCAAAGGTCAGTCATACACTGAAACAGTAATCAATGCTCTGTTGAATCACGACCTGGCTGACCTCATTGAAGAAAAACTTGTCGGTATGAAACTTCAGGCACCGCCCGAAGAAAAACAAATAAGCGAGATTGAACAAGAGGAAAATGATGATATCATCTTCAATTTTCTCGACAGCTTTTAGTGACGGCATTTTTGCCGTCACTTTTGTTATGCCGAAAAAACTATGACGGCACTTTTGCCGTCAACCCGAAACGGACTGTTTTAATAACCGCCCTCCTAAACGAAACAGTCCGCTTCATTTTGAGAAACGGATAAATCCGAAAAATATCTGTTTCTTCAGTCTTAGCAAGCATTGGATTTATTGTAATAAATCCGCTTGCGGGGTACACCCCGAGAATCAAAAAAGAAAGGAATGAACATTATGCAGAAAAGAATCAATCGAGTAACCGTTTGCCTTACGGAAGAAGAGCATATAAGGCTCAATGAGATGTGTAAGGCAACCGGACTCACAATGTCCAAGCTGATAAGATTTCTGCTCAGCGGTTACTTACCTGCACAGGCTCCTCCTGCCGAGTATTCTGTGCTGATAAAAGAACTGCGTGCAGTCGGTAACAATCTTAATCAGCTTGCGAGAATCGTCCATTCGGGCGGTTATCTCAACACTGCCGAGCTTGACAAAGCCTGCAAAAACTTCAATGAGGTTTCGCAAAAGGTTGATGAAGCCTTTGCACCCAAAAGAGCGTGGCAGTAACTAAAATATTCCCCGTAAAAGGCAGGATTGGCAAGTGTATCAACTATGTTATGAATCCCGAAAAGACAGTTGAGTCTGACGGCTGGATGTATGTTGACGGCATCAACACCGTTCCCGAAACAGCGGAGAAAAATATGATGGCGGTAAAACAGCGTTACGGAAAAGAACACGGAACAATGGCTTACCACGTAATTCAAGCTTTCGCACCCGGTGAGGTTACACCCGAAGTCGCACACGAAATCGGAATGAAACTTGCCGAGAGAATGTGGGGCGACAGGTTTGAGGTTGTTGTCTCAACGCACCTTGACCACGAGCATATCCACAACCACTTTGTTTTCAACTCCGTATCGTTTGTTGACGGTAAAAAGTATAACGACGATAAAAGAAATCTTTACAGGTTGCGTGAGGTATCCGACGAGCTTTGCAAGGAATACAAGCTGTCGGTTGTTTTGAACCCGAAAAAAAGCAGAGGGCTTCCGTATAACGAGTATATGCACGAAAAGAATATGAAGCTCACAAAAAATGCGATTATCAAAACTGAGATTGATGAAACGATACTCACCGCAATAAGCCAAAAGGACTTTTTCAATCAGATGAAAAAGAAAGGCTACACCTTTAATTTCACGAGCCGATACTCAACGGTTTATCACCCTGCGTTCAAAAGACCGACAAGGCTTCTGACTCTCGGTGATGACTATGTTCCCGTGAATCTGATAAAACGCATTGATGAAAGCTGGCGCAGATACCCTGTTGATTGTCCGCTGCAGGACGATCTCTATAAACAGTATATCGGCAACGAGCCGCCTGTCGGTTATGCACAGACCTATGTGAAGTTTGTAGCCATAATCGAAGCGGCGAGGAAAAAACCGAGCTGTAACATAGTTGCAGTCAGATATCTTGTTGA
>JAZLCS010000089.1:0-7858 GCA_045614385.1 Acutalibacteraceae bacterium
CCTCTAAACTTATTAGCAAGTTCAATAAAGCCTTCTTCCTCTGCCTCTTTTGCAAAGGTGTCATACATATCTGTCCACTCATAGTTTTCGCCTTCTGCGGCATGGAGAAGGTTTTCTGCTGTGTTACCAAGCTCACCGAGAGCCTTGAACCACATTTTTGCATGCTCTTTTTCATTATTGGCAGTATCAAGGAAGATAGCGGAAATCTGCTCATAACCCTCTTTCTTGGCTACCGAAGCAAAATAGGTGTATTTGTTTCTTGCCTGAGATTCGCCTGCAAAAGCTTCCATAAGATTTTTTTCTGTTTTTGTTCCTTTAAGATTCATATTATTCTCTCCTTTATTTGAACTTTCCTTAACCGCTTCAATTCTTTCAAAATCAGAAGCGGGATGTTTACAAAGCGGGCAGATAAAATCTGCAGGGAGCTCATCGCCCTCATAAATATAGCCGCAGATTTTACAGCGATAATAAACCTTGGCGGTCTTTTTTTCTTCAGGCTTCGGCTTGATATGCTTATGATAATAATCATAAGTTGCACTCGGAACCTCAGAGAGCACTTCACAATCAGTCACATCTGCCAAAAACAGAGTGTGTGTACCAAGGTCGGTTGCCGAAACAACTTTTGCAGAAATATATGCATTGGTTGAATCTGTAATATAATAAATACCGTTTTCACTGCGCTTTGCAGCATTATATCCGCTGAATTTATCAACTTCACTGCCGCTTCTGAATCCGAATGCTTTGAAAATGTCAAAAGATGCAGATGTTGAAAGAATGCTGACATTAAACTCAGATGTGTTAAGAATCATATCGTGAGTTTTGTTTGACTTGTTAACAGCAATGGTTATTCTGTTCGGATTTGCGGTCACTTGAGAAACGGTGTTGATAATACATCCGTTATCAAAGCCGTTTTCACGGGCGGTGAGAACATATAGACCGTATCCGATTTTAAACATTGCATTTGTATTCATGGATTTCCCTCCCTTAATTTCATTCTATATTATCTACCCATAAACAATATTAATCCACTTTAAAAGAAATGTCAAATAAATTTATGCAAAACATTCGGTTATTTTAATACTTTCGCCGTTAATTGAAAATTTGCCTTTGGCGGCTTCGGGCATTAAGAAATAATCGCCTTTTTTTATCTCTGACTCATAATTATCGCCGGTAATCGTTCCCGAGCCCTCGGTAACAACATACACAGCCGCACCTCTGTTCATAACAAAATTGCCACCGTTAACAGTAACAGTCCTGACAGAAAAACTGGTAGTAATGCTCTCGTCAATAACCGCTTCATATCTGACACCGTTTTCATCGGAAATCAGCTTCGGAGTCAGAGGAGCGGGATATTTCTTACCCATATCAAAGCATTCGAGAGCCTTTTTTCTTTCAAGGCCGAGATACATTTCTTTATCGGAAAGCTCGTAATCGCCGCACCAGCGTTCGGGCTGAATTGTGAAATCGGTAGGCTCCTGAACTTCAAGAAGCAAACAACCGCTTCCGATTGCATGAACCATCTTGGCTGGAATATATATTACATCGCCGGCTTTAACATCAATTGAGGAAAGCAGATTTTCCATTGCATCGGATTTATTTTCGCTTTCATCAATTGCTTTCTCAAAATCAGCCATCGTTACGCCGTCTTTGAACCCGTAAAAAATCTTGGCACCGGGTCTTGTAGCAAGAATTATCCAGCTTTCTTCCTTGCCGTATTTTGAAGAGAAATACTTCATGGAAAACGCTTTGTCAGGGTGCGCCTGAACGGGAAGTCTAATTGCACTGTCGAGAATTTTCGTAAGAATGCCCAAATCCTCTCTTTCACCGAGAATTTCGGCTTTATACTTTTCGACGGCGTCATTCAGATACAAATCAGTTCCTTTAATTTTTGAAACACCTTCATATGCATCAGTGCTTCCTTCATTCAACGCTTTAACACTTGATGCGACCCATTCTTCGGGATAGAATCCGTCAGTTGAATCATCACCAAAAAAATCAGCAAAAAGCTTGCCGCCTGTATAAACTCTGAAAACTCTGTTTTTCTCAAAGAAAACAGGTTTGTTATAAAACATGGCTCAAACCTCCGTATATTTTATCATTTCGCAGGCTTTTGAAATACTTTCAAAACAGCCGCACGCAACAGAAGCAGAAAGCGAGGCACCGAAAGCGGCCTCTTCTTCAAAGAGAGGAATAGCTATTTCGCAACCGAACATTTCGGAAAGTATTCTGCGAAGTGCTGCGTTCTTTCTTGTTCCGTTACCCGAACAAACAAGCTTTTCGGCTTTTTGGCCGCCGTTTTCATACATTTGAAAGAGCTCATCAGCCATACCTTTAAGAACTGCCACAGCAATATCTGCGGCGGTAAAATTATTTTCGGAAATATTATATATTCCGCCCCTTATCGAAGGGTTGCTTCGCGTACCGCAGAAACGGCAATCTGCAGAGAGAGCTGTGTTTTCGCAAGAATCAAGCAGCTTATCAAGCATGGGATAATAAGAGTCAATCTCCTTATCGCAAGCGAAGTTAGCAATTTCTCTGAAAAGCTTTTCAACCATCGCAAAGGCTCTTCCGCCACAGAGAGCACAGCCGGCTGCAAGATAACGCTTACCGTCAAACGGTCTGTTTTCAACATTTTCACAATCAACAAGCTCATGCGAAAGCCACGAAATCTGTGAACCTGTGCCAATATTAATCAAAGCGTCATTCTCGTTTGATACAGACCCTATAAAGCTCGCCTGATTATCGCCGACAGCAACGCAAACGGGTATTCCTTTATAATTACCTGCCGCCTTGAACTCGGCTGTTACCTCGGGTAATCTTTCATTTTCAGCTGCAAATCGGTTATTTTCAACATCAAAACAGCCAAGACTTGCAGCATTGGTTATATGAATAAGAGGCTTTTTTAAACCGCAAAGCCGCATAACGGCATAATCAGCAATTGTGCAAAGATATTTTGCATCGGATGAAATCAAACCATTCTTTTCGTTATAGAAATCCGTTGCCAGTCCGTAGCCTGTAAAACATCCGAGCATCTGAGCATATGTTTTGCCGGCGACATATTCTTTTGCAGCGCGCTCATCCTGCCATGTGTACAGAGGGCTGACCGCATCGCCATTTTCATCAACGTAAACAATACCGTGCATCTGACCGGAAAAGCCGATTGCATCAACGCTTTCCGCATCAAGCTCATCAAGCAACGAATAAACCGAATTCATTATAACTTCTGTGTTCTGAATTCGTTCGTAGGAATTTTCACTCTTAATAAACGAATCATTTTTTAATGTTTGCGACTTAACTATTTTTCTGCTTTCCGTATCAAAAACAACGCCGCAAATACTTGTTGTTCCGATATCAATACCGATAAACTTCATATTTTGCTCCTTATGCAATGGCGGCAGATTTCGGGTCAAGACGGGTTATGATATCCTGCTGAATTGCAGGCGACAAATCAAGGAAGTTAACAAAAGTTCCGTGAATTCGCATAATATAAACACCGCTCGGAGCATACTTTTTCGGCTCTGCAAGCACCTTACGCAGAATTTCCGCCGTTGTAACATTAACATAAAGATAGAAAGGTGAAACTTCCTTGTTCAACGGGTTAAAAAACAATGGATTGATAATCTTATCTCTAAATTCGATCCCCTTGCCTCCATATGTTTCAGACTTGAAATATTTAGGGTCAACGCCAAGATGGGAAGCATAGCCGCCGTTCATTTTTTCAAAAGGCATTTTCATATTTGAAAGCATTCGGAAACCCAGACCGTTTTCAGCACTGCCGTAAAGCGGATCAACACCATATCCGAGCATATCCCTTGATTTTCTGCCGTCGGGAGTTGCACCAACCCAATAACCGTAAAGAAGATGGGTTGAGGGCGAACTGAAATCGGGTCTGAATGAGTTGCCGAGATAATTTTTGGTTGATGAAACAATATCAGCAACCTTTGCGGCAATCTTGCCCGCTTCATTGTCAACAATTTCAATATTGTTGCCGAATTTATCGGCCGAAAGCAGAAAATCACGCAAATCTTCGTAGCCGACAAAATCTACTTTAAGAGCATCAACAAGCTTATCTGCATCCTGCGGTCTTTCCGCAAGAAGCTTATCAATAGCTGCAAAGCTGTCCGCAATAACGGACACACCATGAATCAGACAGCCGCTGCCGTTATATTTTGTTCCCTGTGCATGAATGTCGCGTGCATCAACGCCGTTTTCAAGGCCTCCCATAAGGCATGAAAGGAAAGGTACTCTCTGAGTTGAAAGTGCTGCAGAAGCTCCGTTTGCCGCTTCACCCATGGCAGCAACAAACTTTTCAACATTATTCCAGAATTCTTCTCTGACATTTTCGAGCTTGCACGCATCAACATCAACAAGCCTTTCGCCCGTGATTGTTGAAACACCGCCGGTCAGAGTCATTTCGAGAATCTTCGGAAGATTCAACCAACTGTTGGTTGTGTTGCCGTTATCCTTACCCATAATCAGGGGTTCCTGACATCCTGCAATAGATATATCGGCAAGATCCTCGCCGTCAACGCCCTTCGAAGAGAGGACTTCGTAAAGTGAGTCATCATTGAAGAATGAGGGAGTAAGAACGCCCGGTGTAAACATAAATCTGCCCATTTCTGCATAAAGCTTTTCGGGTGTATTCTTATGAAGCTTAACGGAAAGAATAGGTTGGGGCAGGTTCATATCATAATACGCATCCATAAGGGCATAGGATGTTTCATTTGTTAAATCATTGCCATCAATATCACGGCCGCTGATAATCAGATTCTGAGAAATTGCCCAGCTTCTGTCGGCAACATTGAAGAAAACAAGAAAGTGTTTAAGCAAGGCTGCTGTTGTTTCACGGTCTAAGCCGCTTCTGTATGGTTCAAAAATTCTGTCAGCATTACCTACAGAAAAAGCAAACGGATTAGGAGTTTGCTCAAGACACATTATCTGCCACATGATAATGAAAGACTGAATAGCTTCGTAAAGATTCTCTGCACCGTTCTCGGGAACCTTTCTGAGTGCTTTTTCCATGATTTCAAGCTGTGCTTTTCTCTCATTACCGGCTAAAGCTGCTTTTTCTTTTGCAAGGTCAGCATAGCGGTTGGCAAGAATAACAGCACTCTCAAGAGCAATTCTGAACGCTTCATAGCCGTTACCTTGCTTGCCTTCAATCTTTTCGAGCATTTTCTTTACGCCGTATTTAACGGCAAAACGCATGTCGGGAATAAGGTGACCCGTCACCTGCTCAAAGAAGAAAATAACTTCCTTGGTATAGCATTCGTTCTTTGCATAAACCTCGCCGAGCTTAACGGCATATTCCGTTTTTGCAAACTCAGCTCTGGCTTTTTCAATTCTTTCGGCAGTGAATTTCTCGTTGGGAACTATATCGGAGAAAACCGCAGCCGGGTCACAGTAACCGCTGAATTCCTCAACTTTAAAAGACGGATTAATCAATGCATAACTTCTTGCAAATGCGTCATCCTGAGTACCGGCAAAAATTTGAAAATCGCTCAGATATATGGGAATTGTTTTAACAATTTCACGAAGAATGAGAGCTTTTTTTACTTCCTCGTTCTTGCCTTCAAATTCTTTATCGAGGCGAAGCTCTGCTTCTTTGGCAATAAACCATCCGTCAAGGCGCATCCCCGCTCTTTTTTCAGCAAAAAGAGCCTTCGCCATTTCTGTTATTTTCTTGCTGTCAATAACTCTGTACATAATCAATTCTCCTTATGTTACAATTGTTTTGAGACCTTGCGCCTCAAAAACTTCATTAAATTCTTTTATCTTATCAGCCGAAACAAAGCCGTTTTCTATTTCATATTTGCCGTTCCATTTATCTTTTCCGAATTCATGATAAGCCAAGAATTCAAAAACTGCGTTTTGAGTATCGAATTTTGAAAAATATTCCGCAAAACCGCGAGGATTGTCATTAATGCGGTTAATAACAGGAATTCTGATATGTATCTGTCTGCCGGAAGCAAAGAAATATTCAATGTTATTTTTTACGGATTTATTTGAAACACCAATCCATTTGCGATGTATATCATCATCATAGTGCTTGAAATCAACAATAAGATAATCAACATATTCTGCAAGCTCTCTCAGAGAACCAAAAGACGCATTGGTTTCTATTGCAATATGTATTTCGGCATTTTTCAATCGTTTAAACAGCGATAACAGCTCCGTTGCCTGCACACACACTTCGCCACCCGTAAAAGTGACACCGCCGCCATCAAAAAACATCATACGGCTTCGCATGATTTCATCAAAAATCTCATCTTCGGAACACTCCGATGCTTTCGGATTATCAAGCGGGATGCTGTCAGCATTCGAACACCATTTACATGCAAAATTACAGCCCTGCAAATGGTAAATAAGTCTGTTTCCGGGCCCATCCTGAGAGTAATTAAACCCTTTATTAAGAATTTTCATATCACTCCCCCTTATAATATAGTAATTTTACATTTTTTAGTAACAAGTGTCAATAATAATTTAATTATATTGACAATTTATTTGGCATAATGTACAATTGAGAAAAATCAATACAATCGTTTTTGTTATAATTCCAAGGATAAAACTATGCTGAAAATACATGAAATCTTTTTTGAAAGCATACCTTCAACAAGCACATATGCAAAAGAAAATGCTCATCTTTTAACCATGCCTTCTCTGATTGTTGCAAATCATCAGTCCGCAGGAAGAGGGCGGCGAGGAAACACGTTTTATTCCCCTGCTGACACCGGACTTTACATGACCGTTATTTTTGAAGCACCGCGTGATTGCAGCTTAGTAACGCCCGCAGCAGCCGTTGCTGTTTGCCGTTGCCTCAAAAAATACGGTATTGACCCTAAAATCAAATGGGTAAACGATGTCTTTGTCGGCGGATTTAAAGTATGCGGCATTCTCAGCGAAATGATTGACCGAGAAAACAAAAACTATGTTTCGGTCGGAATCGGAATTAATCTGACAACCACAGAATTTCCCGATGAACTTAATATGGCCGGAAGCGTAGGCATAAAATGCGACAAACTGATTTTGGCAAAGGAAATCGCTCAAACACTGCTTAGTCTCTTTGAAACCGACAATAACAAAATAATCAGCGAATACAGAGAGCTGCTTTTTATTATCGGTAAAGAAATAAGATATTCCAAAAACAATAAAGAATATTACGCTGTTGTTGCCGATATAAATAATCAATGCAACCTGGTAGTTATCAAAAATGACGGAAGTGAAGATACGCTTTCTTCCGGAGAAATTTCAATAAAGCTTTGAGGTGTTAATTTATGAAAAAACAAATTCGCGCCGCATCGGCAATTCTTCTGACCGTATGCTCTGCCGCAACAATCCTGACCGCTTGCGGTGAAAAGAATATTTCCGATACAACAACAGTTACGGTATCTCCAAACGGTGAAACAACTGTTTCCGCAACCGCAACCACCGCAGAATCCGAAACCGAAACAAATACCGCACCTTTAACACAAAAAGTAAAAGCCACCGAATCCGAGAAAGTTGTGAGCAATACCCCTGCAACAGTTAAACCAACCGAAAAAGCAACTTCTGTTATAATAACAACAACACAAAAAGCGACGACAACAAAAAAAGCACCGTCAACTGAAGTTATTCCCGAAAAATCCAAGGGAATTTCTCTGATGAGTAAAACCACTCCGGTTATTATAGGTAACTCCGCGGTTATTATGATTCAAGGCACACCAGGCAAAAAATATTCAATTGATTTTTATGAATCTGCCGAAAAAACCGCCGATTATGAAGAATTGGTAACCAAAACAGCCGACAGCAACGGTTTTGTGACTTGGTCTTTTATCATTAATGATTCATGTGACCCCGGAAACAGAAAAGTTGTTATTAA
>JAZLCS010000090.1:0-6145 GCA_045614385.1 Acutalibacteraceae bacterium
CGATGAAATTGATGCTGCTGTTAAAACTGCAATCGCAACAACAGGCAAAGACAAGGTCAACATTGTTTGCTGCAGCATGGGCGGTCTTATGACTATGGCTTATCTTACCGAATACGGTTATGATAATGTTAACCGTGTGCTTTTCATGTCCTCTGCGTTCTGCGGCGGTCAGGTTGCGTCAGACCTTTTCAGCGGCAGGCTTGATATTGACCCCGACATTCTTTATGATTTTGTTATTGATGCCGTTGGCGACAACAAAGCACTTGAATTTCTTCTCACTTCTCTTTATAAAATCGGTGTGTTTGATTCTCTTACAAAAATATCAGATTTCATTACAGAGAATTATGAAGATGAGGCATTTGAGGGAGTTATTAATCCCGTTTTCAGCCACATGCTTTCATTCTGGGGTCTTGTTCAGCCTGAAGATTATAAAACCGCATTGAATTATGTTTTCGGCGATAATCTTGAGCCGCACGCGGAGTTTATCAAGAAGACCGACAGAATTCAAAGTATGCTTGCGGGCAGAAATGCTTTGCTTGAAGAAATGCTTGATAACGGCGTTGAAATCGCTGTTGTCGCTCATTATGATTCTCCGCTTATTCCTGTTTATGAGAATGCCAACTTCAATGGTGACGGAATACTTGAAACATATGAAATGTCAGGCTATGCAACCGTTGCAAAATACGGAGAAACTCTCGGCGATGATTATGTTGCCGAAAATCCCAAGTATCTTTCCCCCGACAAGGTTGTTGATCTTTCAACTGCAATTCTTCCGGAACATACTTATATTATTAAAGGTGCTCCCCATGTAGCAGGCAGCTACGGAACTGAATACAGTGATTTCCTTATCTGGCTTCTTACCTATGACGGCGAATTCTATGCAGGTGCATCAGAAAGATATCCGCAGTTTATGGTATCGGGTGATGACCAGAGTCTTAAATCATTCTGATAAGTAATACACCCGCCGAAAATTCGGCGGGTGTATTTTATACATTATACAGTTCAAGGTGTGTTGTGCTGTTGATATATTCAAAAACGATGTCACCGTATTTGTTTGTGCCTTCTTTGTAGAAAACGATTTTGGTTATGTTTGTGTTATTAAAATCAATGTCAAAAACAGGGGAGTTGCTGAAACCCATAATATAAAATACAAGAAAAGTCATAAAGGCGGCATGGCTAACAACAGCAATCTTTTCGCCGCTTTTGTATAGATTACGGAGATAAGAAATGGTTTTTTCAGCTCTTTCAAACAATCCGTCTTCGTCGCTGCCGGGATTATGAAAAACAAGAGGATCTTTGTCCGTCAGCCCGTCAGCAAACTGTGCCGTCGGGCAGATTTCATATATTTCGCTCATTCCCGCTCCGACATATTCGGGTTGAACACCTATTTCTGTGAGCAACGGCTGAATGTAAAGTGTTTTTTCGGAAGGCTGTGCCTTTATGATTTCATTTGCGGTCTGCACTGCTCTGAGCAGTGCGCTTGAATAGACGGCATCAAAATCGGTTCCGGAAAGATATTTACCTGCCGCCTTAGCTTGCATAACACCTTTTTCTGTTAAATACGGGTCATTGGCTTCTTTTATCGTCAAATCTTCTCTGCCGTAGCCTGCGTTGCCCATGCTCTGACCGTGTCTGATAAGATAAAGTTCCAATTCTTTGATGGGTTTGTTTTCCATGAAATCAACTCCCTGAATTTTATAAGTTCAGTATAACCTTTTCATAATTTATTGTCAATTGAAGTTTCTTGACAATATTTGCTTTTAATATTAAAATATGTTCATATATTAATGGGAGACACATTTATGGGAATATGCTATGTTATCGGTGCGGGTGACTGCTCAGAATTGAATATAAATAAAGAAAGCCGTGATTTGATTATCGCTGCAGATGCGGGATATAAGTATCTTATAAATGCAGGAATTGAACCGGATGTCATTATCGGCGATTTTGATTCACTCGGTGTTGTTCCTAAAGGTGAAAGTGTTATCAAGCTCAATCCTATAAAAGACATTACCGATATGGATGCAGCGGTTAATATCGGTGTTGAAAAGGGATATTGCGAATTTCACATTTACGGCGCATGCGGCGGAAGAATTGACCATACTTTTGCAAATATCCAACTTATTGCTTCGCTTTCACAGCGGGGATACAAAGCGTTTATTCACGACGGTAAAACGGTGATAACCGCCATATCTAATGACCGCATGGAATTTGATTCGTCTTATAAAGGTTTTGTTTCTGTTTTCTCCCATTCTGATGAGTGCTGTGGCGTAAGTATAAACGGATTGAGATATACACTTGACAATGCAGTATTAAAAAACACTTTCCCTCTTGGTGTAAGCAATGAATTTATGGGCATAAACAGCGAAATTATTATCGGTCAAGGTACGGCAATTGCGGTATATTCCGAAGATAATTCTTGACATTTAAGCTATGATTATTTAGAATATATTTCATTAAAAAATATGAAAAGGGGTATATTATGAAAACTGTTTCCGAAAAATTGATTTCTGTCGTTCTTGCGTTTGTAATTGTTTTTGCGGCAGCGGTTCCGTCGTTTGCGGCAGATAATGCGTCTTGGGAAGCATTGTGGGAAAAGGAATATGAAAACGGAGTTATTCTTTTCCCGGGCAGCGACAACAGCGAGATTAATGTTTCGTGGTATTATTCCGAGAAAGCAGATTCAGAGGTCAGGGTTTCTTCTGCAGAGGATTTGGCAGGATACAAAGCTTATACTGCTGACTGTGTTGAAGCTCCCGACGGCGACTATGCTTATAAGGCAACAATTACAGGTCTTGAGGCGGGCAAAACCTATTTTTATCAGTGTGTGAGCGGTGATTTTACATCAAGCGTATATTGCTTTGAAACCGATAAGAATCCCAATGAGTTTTCTGCAATCTATATGACTGATATTCATGTAAGTTATTCTGAAGAAAACCCTGTTTCCATAAAGGAAACTGCAGGTACAGTTCAGTCTCTTACCGACGAAGCCGTGAAAAAGCATGATCCTTCAATTGTTCTTTCAACCGGTGACCAGGCGAGCGAAGGCAGAGAGGATGAATATAAAGGCTTTGCTTCAATTCTTGCATATAAGAGTATTCCCGTTGCAACAACAATCGGCAACCATGACCGCAAGGGTATTGCTTATAAAACCTTTACCAACATGCCAAATGAGCAGGATGATGCAATGGTTTCATCTTATATCGGCAATAACTATTGGTTCACAAAAGGTGATGTTCTCTTTCTTGTTATGGACAGCAACAATGCAAGCGGAATGGACCACAGAAGATTTATTAAAGAAGCAGTCAAGGCTAATCCCGACGCAAAATGGAAGGTTATGATGGCTCACCATGACCTTTACAGCGGTAGAATCCCTCACCGAGAGAGTGAAAATGCCCTTCTTCGTATGATTTGGGGTCCGCTTGCCGATGAATTCGGAATAGACCTTGTTCTTCTCGGTCACAGCCATTATTATACTGTCACAAATGTTCTTTATAACGGAAAGACCGTTCAGCCCTATGCGTCAGAGATGGTTAACCCCGAGGGCACAATTTATCAGGTTTCTGGTTCGATTACAAGACCAAGAGATGACGATGATATCGGACTCAACGACGAGTGGATTGGTGCATGGAATACTCCTGACCAGCAGCAAATTTATAATGTGATTGATTTCACAGAGGAAACACTCACTGTTTCTGCTTATTATCAGGGTGATGACACAGCGTTCAACAGTTACACCATCAAAAAGACTGACAATGAAGGCGGCCATCCCAACGTTATTATTCCTTCTCCGTTTGATGCATTTGTAAGATTTGTCGGCACGATTTACGGTGTGTTCAACAATATCGGTGTTTACAGTGACCTTAAAGAAGATGGAATAACTGTTGATTTTTTTGAATGTGTGTTTTAATTCAAATATTTTTGAAGCCGCGGATAATCGCTTGATTATCCGCGGCTTTTGCATGTTTATTATTCTTCAATAACTCCGTAATATCTGCCGAGCCAATAAGGAAGAAGGAAAGGTGTGGGAGAGCAAGCGCTTCTGCCGTCGCCTTCGTCGGCGCGGAAAGGATTGCTGTCGTAATTATGATAATTTCTTGCATCAATGTCAAGCGCATACTTAAGCTGAGGCGCTTCACCCCATTTTTCCTGCTCGGTGTCATACACAAGACCTTTTCTTGATGAGTTGAAAAGAGGTCTTTTAACAAAATCAAGAGGATATTCATAAAGAGTTTTGATTGCGCTGTCAAGACCGGTAACATCATCGGTAAATGCAGTGTATATGATATTATAAAGCAATGAGCGTTCTGTTTTTTCATATTCCCAATGATGTCTCATACCCATGAGCAGATATTTTCTGATTGCAGGGTCATTTTCAAGGCGGAGAATTGTTGCGGTGCAAAGGAATCCGAGGTTATCGTCGATATGGCATGTGTGGCCGTCATCTTTCTTATGCTGAGCGGCATTGAGAATGTAATGCTCATCAACGGCGAGGCGGAGAAACTCTTTTCTGTATTTTTCATCACCCGAAACCTGATATGCAACATCAAGGAAGGTGAGCATTTCAAGAGAGTTGATGCATTTTTCCCAGAGCCACATGCTGTTTCTGTTGAGCTGTTCGGGATCCCAGATTGCCCATGTTGTGGGAAGTCCGTCAACATCGCAGAGTCTGTAATTGTTTTCAAGAATATGGTCAACAATATCGCAGACAATTTCTTTTATATATTCTTTTTCCTCGTCATTTGCGCAGAAATCATAGTAGAGCGAGAAGCCGAAGAAATGGCCGGTCATTTCGTCGCTTGATGTTTCGCCGAGCCATTCGCACTCGCCGTTGGGGGCGGGATGCCATTCAGCACCGTCACGCTTAACAACCGTGCCGTAACCGGGTTCGCCCTCGAATCTTACGGCTCTTGCCGTGAAACCTTTGACACCGGTTATCTTTGCGAGATAACCCATGGCTTTCATGGAACGTCTTGCGGCTTCAAGAATCTTTTCATCTTTTGTTACCGCATAAGCATAAGCGAGAGTTCCTACATAAATCTGAGTCCAAAGCCCGTCATTGTCGGTGATTGCAGGTCTTCCTGTGTTAATATCACAGTTTTCGATGTTGGTGATACCTGTTACGTAGCCGAGTTTACGCACATATTTTTCTTCAACAATATTGAAGCAGTAATCAGCCTTTTCTCTGAGTGTCATTTCCTTTTCGGTTATTTTGGTTACTCCGGAATTTGTTGCGGTCCAAATTGTATCGCCGACTGCTATTGCGTCATTTATATCCTTTTCCAATGCCCAGCGTGTTGCGGGGAGATATTTCTTAGAACCATTGTTTAAAATGATAAGACCTGCTTCGGATGAGAGAATAACCCTGCCGTCTTTTGCAAAGCGGATTTTATATATTTCTTCTTCGGGAAGAGCATTGATTTCGTTATGACCGAACCAGTTGTTTTTGCAGTCAAATATGTATGCGCCCTTATCTGTGCCGAGCCAGAGAAATCCGAGCCCTTCATCAAATGCTATGCAGTTGATTTTAAAGTCGGGCATTGTTGAATGATCAGAGAAAATGCTCATCCAATGCTTGCGTTTGCCGTTTACGATATTAAGCGTTTTGCTTTTTGCTGCGGTGATTTTAGAGTTGTTGCAAGCAAGCTTTGTTGAGTCTGCATCGTTATGGAAAAATCTTTCAAATTTGCCGTTGTCAAGCTTATAGAGAGCGTTTTTGGTTAAAAGATAAACATCGTCTGTTCCGCTCATATCAAGAACGGGTGAATTAAAGCTCTGAAGCTCGGAAACAGTTCCGTTTGCGGCGGTGTAAACGGTTTTGCCTCCTGCAAAATAAACAGTTCCGTCTTTTGCGGTATAAGCGGTTTTGACTGCTTCGCACTTGAAAGAACCGAGTGAGCCGTCAGCCTTTGTGTAGTTCAAGCCGCCTTCCGTTCCGATATAAACATTATCTTCTTTGTCAGCCGCAAGGCAATATGCCGTGTTTGAAAGAAGTCCGTTATTAACGGTGAAGTAGTCACATATGCGCTGAGGATATGAGTTGCTTTTGTAAAAACCTTTTCTTTTCATTTATAATCTCTCCTTACTGAACAACTATTGAAGTTTGAAGATAGTTGCCTGAATTCTTTTCTTTAATAACAACTTT